>NZ_MWLL01000141.1 GCF_002198675.1 Kineosporia sp. R_H_3
GGAGAGAGTGCTGACCCACCGGCCGCTACCGGAGCCGAGCCTTCCAGAACACCGCCCGGCAAGGACCCATTAGTCGGATCGACCCGATGGACCGCGCACGAACCAGCGACCGAGAACCGCAGCGATGTCGTCTGAGCGGTCATCGGGCTCCGTGGACCTCGTCGACACCGATCGCGTAGACCGGAGGCGCTGCTCAGGCAGCTGATCGGCCGCATCCTCGCGCCGCACTCGACCGCTAACTGATGATCTCCGGGCTGCCACACCGCTCCGGCACGCAGTTGGTCGACGTCGCCGGCGTATGGCAGCCCACCCCGTCGACCCCTCCACCACCGACAAGGAGCACGAGGCATGGGAGGTGCCGCCGTTCGACGAGCAGCTCCGCGCGGCGGGCACGCCGGGCGCGGCGGAGCGGCGCTTCGTCACTCGGCCTGAGGCCCTTGGAGGTCGTCCGCCGATGCGCGCCGAGCGACGTCGTCGGACTGCGTGGTGCGTTGTTCGACCAGGTCGTCGAGGTAGCGAAGCATCACCGCCAGCACCGCGGCGACGGGCACGGCGAAGAAGGCGCCGGTGACGCCGAAGAGGCTGCCGCCCAACGTGATGGCGAGCAGCACGACGGCTGCGTGCAGGTCCATGGACCTGGACTGGAGGAAGGGTGACAGCACATTGCCCTCGAGTTGCTGCACCGCCACGATGAGCGCCAGGACGAGCAGTGCTCCGGTGGGACCGTTGGAGACGAGTGCGACCAGCACGGCGGCGGCGCCGGCGACGAACGCACCCACGATCGGGACGAACCCGGCGAAGAAAGTGAGGACGGCGAGAGGCACAGCCAGCGGGACACCGATGACGAGAAGTCCGGCGCCGATGAGGACTGCGTCGATGAAGGACACCAGTGCCTGGGTCCGGATGAAGTCCCCCAACGTCTGCCACGCCCCCTCGGCGACGCTTCGGAGGTGGTGTCCGGCCGTGGGTCCCCCGAGCCGGGACAGCCACGGCAGGAACCGATGTCCGTCCTTGAGGAACAGGAAGCCGAGGATGAGGACCAGCACGAGGTTGATCACACCGTTGCTGATCACCGCGACGCCGCTGAGAAGCCCGGAGGCGATGGTGCCGGCCGATCCTGACAGTCGTCCTTGAAGTTCTTGCAGTCCCGCATCGACCTGTTCGCCGGACACGACGTCGGAGTCCTGGACCCAGTCCAGGATCCGCTGGAGTCCCTCGGTCGCTCCGGTGACGATGTCATCGCTCTGGGAGGCCGCACGCGGGACGAGAGCGAACCCGGCACCGATGACAAGGGCGATCGCCGCCACCATGGTCACGGCGGCAGCCAAGGGATTCGGCAGTCGCACCTTGACGCGGAGGAACGTCGAGACGGGGGCCAGGACGGTGCACAGGATGAGCGCCATCAGCACCGGGAAGACGATGACCCAGGCGTACTTCAGAACGAGCCCGAGAAGCACGAGTCCGGCAGCGATGACGGCCAACCGCAGCGTCCATCGGGCCGTCGACCTCATCCCGTCGCCGATGACCGACTCACGCGAGGGCAGGTACGCGCTCGCAGCAGCCTTCATCTCCTGGCCGCTTGACGGGGCCTCGGGTTCGGCCTGGAGCGACGGCGGCACGCGGGGTTGCATCACGGCCAGCACGTACCCCTGCCCCCGGGGAGTATGTAGCGGGAGACGGTCGCGCAGGACGCGTCACACCTTCAGGATGCGTCGCCGGCTCCACGACGCGCCCCAGCGCCACCCATCGCGCGGCGGCCGTGCCACTCCGTTCACCCCGGTCACGCCCGCCGCACCGACGGCAGGGGGTCGAGGGCGGCGCACCGACGAGCGTCCGGGACCGTCGGTCAGCCCGCGTCCAGGACCGCGCCGACACGGTCGCATGCTTCGCCCAGGCGGCGCCTCTCGCGCTCGGGAAGGCCTCCGGCGTCCACGGCGGCGCGGACCTGGCACAGGTGTGCACGGACCGTGATGCGACCGGCCGGGCCGCCGACCGCACGGGCAAGATCGTGCAGGACACCGATGAGGCGTCCCATCACCTGCGGATCGTCGCGGCCGTAGAGCAGAGGCTGGTCGAGGGCCACGTCCACCAGGGCCGCGAACGAAGGGCGGGCGACCACGACCGTGATGCCCGAGTCGTCGTCGACCAGGACGTCCGGGCCGCAGCGTCGTCCGGCCAGGTCGACGAGGAGCACGCTCGCCCAGCCGAGCCCGTGAGCCGCCGTCGTCGGGTCGTTGACCCCCGGGGACAGCGCCCTGGACACGATGTCCGTGATCTGGCGCAACCCGAAGGCGACGTCCTGGACCGAGGTGCGCTCGCGACCCACGGTCAGGGTCGCGGTCAGGCGTCCCAGCGATCGGCGGTCCGGCGGGCTCCCCGGGCGGTCGGTGGTGGCGTTCCCGACCTGCCACGCCCGCCCGACGGGCAGTCCTGCCACGACGAAGTCACCCACGGGGACATCGATGTGGACGACGAGACGCAGGTCCGCGGCGACGTCCAGGAGCTCGGCGTGGTCGATCGCGGTGACGAAGCCGGAGGTCGGCGCCGGTAGCTGGAACACCCGACCCGCCGGCGCTTCGGGCACCGGAGAGGCGACCGGCTCGGTCGTCGGCGGAAACACCCGCCTGATGACGTCGGCGGCCTCCTGATGAACGCGCGCCAGGACCGTCTCGACCCGGATCTCCCGCGTGAGGTGGGCCAGGAAGAGCACCAGGGCCACGACGCTTGCCACCGCCAGCGCGAACGCCACCGTCACGGACAGCCGCGGCACGAACTCGGCGGCGGTCGAGCCGACGTCGGACCGGACCACCCGCAGCACGGTCAGCGCGTAGCTGAACGTGGCGAGGAACAGAGCGAGAGTCCCCTGGACGACCGCGTCCCGGGTGAAGGTCCGCAGCAGCCGAGGCGAGTACTGGCTGCTGGCGAGCTGCAGCGTGACCACCGTCAACGAGAACGTGAGCGACGTCATCGTGACCAGCGAGCCGGAGACCGCGGACAGAACGGTCCGTGCGGCATCCGCCCCGCCGCCGAACAGATAGGTGGTCGAGCTCCACCGTCCCGTGCTCTGCAGCCACCTGTCGATCTCGGGCAGGAGCACCCCCGACACGACAGCGACAGCGATACCGGCCACAGGGACCGGCCACAGCCGCGTGCGCACCCCGTCGAGCCAGGCACGCGCACGGTTGTGTCCTGCGTCGGGCGTCACCGACGCCAGGCTAGGTCCGCCTGCCACCCTCGGCCGATCGGCGCCGTCCCGGCTGTCGAAGGCCTCGCACGCCGAGCTCATGGGCGGGCGGGAACCTGACCCGGGTCCGTGTCCGGGAGATCCGGGTCAACCACCCGGAGGCGTATCGGCCGCGTCTACGATCACCTCCGTCTCCCAGGGAGGGCGGACATGGCAGTTCCCCGGACATCGGACGGCACCGCGGACGTACAGGTCGTCCATCCCGCGGCGGCGGTCGACGACGCGCAGCGCTTGGCGAAAGCCCTTGCAGCGCGGGGCCTGCCGATCCGTCTCGTCAGCGCCGAGAGCGGCAGCCCGGCCGACGGCGACCTGCCCCTGGTCGTGGTCGTGGCTGCGGACAGCGGCTTCCCGACCGAGCTCGCCGACGAGATCGCGTCGCGCCCGGGGCCAGGGATCATCCCCGCGGCGTTCGGCGGCCTTCAGAGGCTGGAGCTGCCCCTCGCTCGGTGGCAGGGCATCGACTTCAGCGGGTGGGACGGCTCACCGGACGCCGAACCCGTCGCCCGCCTCGTCCGCGCTCTGGACGAGGCGCGGGGGCGCTCCACGCCGTCCGGCGCGGACGCCGCCGGCTCGCTCCCGCTCCGCAGCGCGGCGGTCGAGCTGCTCGGTCTGGCGCGCGCCGTGTCGATCAGCCGCGACGGCACGTCCGTCGAGGGGGCGGACGTCGTGCTCGCCGCGGTCGCGCAGCCGCAGGTGACCCTCCTCGACCGGGAGGACCTCGCCCGGGGATCGACGTCCGCCGCACTGGCAGTGCTTCTCGAGCCACGGTCGGCGCGGCTCGACGCGGCCCTGGCGGTCGTCGGTGCCCGGATGCCCGGTCCGGCGACCGACCCCTCCCTGGCAGGGCCGGAGCTCGAGAAGGTGCTGGCTGCCGCGACAGGGCTCGCGACCCGGGTGGGCTCAGACGCGGTGTGGGCGCACCACGTCCTCGGGGCGGCACTCGTCGACGACCTGCCCGTGGCGGTCCTCGACGCCCTCGGCGTCACGCAGCAGCGGCTGCGTGCGACGTTCGAGGACGCCGTCGGGCGTAGGCATCGCACCGAGCCGGACCAGGTCTGGGCGGACGTCCTCGGCCCGGCCCAGCCCCCGCCGCCTGCCGATGTCTCCACGTCCGGCAACGCCGTGCTGCACGAGGCGGCCCAGAACAGCACCGGACGACGGGTCGGCCCGGACGACGTGCTGCTGGCGGCGCTGCGCCTGGCGACCGACCCTGGCGAGCTCGGCGTCGCCTCCGAGCTGCTGTCGAGACTGCGGGGGCGGCCGGAGCACGCGGTCGACGAACGCCTCTTCACCGTGCCCGGTGGCCCCTCGGGTGCCGTCCCGCCTGACCGGGTGCCGGACTACCCGGGTGTGCCGCAACTGCTCTCGGACGCCGCGCGGGTACGTGATGCGCTGGGCTTCGCCGGCAAGCTACGGCTGAGGCATGTGCTGGGCGCCGCTGTCGCGGGCGCGTCACAGGACACCCTGCGTGCTCTCATGACGAGCCGGACCGACCTCGTGGACCTGTTCACCCAGAGCGTCGAGGCCCTCGTGCCCGGCGAGCCGGCCGCGGCGTGGCGGGCGGCGCTGCTCCCTGGCGGAGACGACAGCGACGGACCCGACGACGTCCGCGACGAGGCAGGGCCCGGTTCCCGAAAGGACGCCGCCGGTAGCGATGACCAGACCGCAGGCACGGGGCCCGTCGACACGAGCGCACCGCAGCCCCGTCGATGGGGACCGCTCACGGGCGCGACGACGTCCGACTTCGTCGACCCGGACAAGGGCATCCCCGCCTCCGAGGACGCCCTCGGGGTCACCGCCTACGTCGACATGATCGCCGGTCTCGTCGTCCGCGACAGCACGCCGATGCCGCTGTCGGTGGGGCTCTTCGGTCGTTGGGGGTCCGGCAAGAGCTTCTTCATGGGCCTGCTCCGGGACCGGGTCGCCCAGCTCGCCACGACCGGCGACCCGGACGTCTACCGGCACAACGTCGTCCAGATCGGGTTCAACGCATGGACCTACGCGGACACGAACATCTGGGCCAGCCTCGGCGACACGATCTTCCGCCGGCTCGCCGAACACGGATCGGGCAGCAGCCGCGAGCAGCTCGAGGCGAGCCGGGAGCGGCTGCGCCAGGACCTGGAGAGCACGCTCGCCCGGCGGGAGGAGCTGGAGGAGTCCCGTCGCCGTGCTGACGAGGAGGCCGCGCGGCTGCGCACCGAGCTCGGCGTCCGGCGGGCAGCCCGAACCGCCTCCGGCGCCGCCCTGCTCGCCGCCACGGCCACGGCTGCCGGCCGCAACGTCGCGTCGGCCCAGCAGGTCGAGAAGGCGATGAAGCGGCTCGGCGTCACCGACGCGGCCGCCCGGGCCGAGCTCCTCGCGGACGAGCTGCAGGGAGTCCGCGACGACGGCCGTCTGTGGCGCGAGGCGGTCACCGGGCGGCGCGCGCTCGCGGTCGCCGCGTTCGTGCTCGTCGGTCTCGTCACCGCCGTCGTGGGTGTCCTCGCGGGGTGGTCGCCGCGCGTCGGGGTCACCTCGGTGCTCAGCGGCGTCACGGCGGCGCTCGCCGGCGCCGGCTACGTCGTCGCCAGGGTCCGGGCCGGGCTGCGGCTGCTCACCACCGCGGCGCAGGCGATCCGGAAGGAGGCGAGCACCGCGACCGAGCGAGCGCTGCGCGACGAGGTCGAGGCGCTCGACCGGGCCGTGGCGCGCAGCGAGGTCGCCCAGACCCAGCTCGACGAGGTGCTCGCCCGGGCCGGATCGTTGAGCCGCGAGCTCGCCGACCTCGCACCGGCGCGGCGGCTCTACAGCTTCCTCGCGGACCGGGCGGCGAGCGAGGACTACCGCAGCCGGCTCAGCCTCGTCTCGCTGATCCGCCGCGACCTCGCCGGGCTCGTCGACCGGCTCAAGGACGAGGACCCTGCGCAGGCCGCGGCGTCCGGCGGGCGGGCCGCCATCGGCCGGATCGTGCTGTACATCGACGACCTCGACCGCTGCTCCCCCGCGCAGGTCGTGCGCGTCCTGGAGGCGGTGCACCTGCTGCTCGCGCTGGACCTGTTCGTCGTGGTCGTCGGCGTCGACCCGCGCTGGCTGCTGCACTCGCTGCGCGACCAGTACGCGACGGTTCTGTCCGAGGACCCGGACGACGAGACGACGGCCGGGATCCCGGACCGCGAGCAGGTCGAACGCCGCAGCTGGCGCAGCACCCCGCACGACTACCTCGAGAAGATCTTCAACATCCCGTTCGTCCTGCCGGGCTTCGCCGCCGACGGGTTCCGGGGCATGATCGACAAGGCGGTCGCCGACGAGCAGCGACGCCGGCCCGAGCGCGCGGGCCACGCCCGCGACGACACGGTCGACACCGGCCGCGGCGGCGACCACGCAAGCGCGACGACCACGACGTCGCGGACCGACCAGCCTCCTCCGGCGAACCTCGCCACGAACGACGGCGGCGGAGGCAGTGCCGGCGTCAGCTCGGGCCCCGGTGGCACCGCGAACGTCGTGCCCGGGCCGAACGACGTCCCCGCCGCGAAGCCCGACTCCGAGCTCGACCGCGCGACGAGCGGTGAGAAGGTCGCGGCCACCGCCCTGCAGCCGACGGAGGTGCGCTTCCTCGCAGCGCTGTCGCCCCTGGTGAGCTCGCCGCGGACGGCGACGCGGTTCCTCAACCTCTACCGGATGTTGCGGTCCACCGAGAACCTCGGGGACGCATCGACCTTTCTCGGCGACGACGACCGGCCGGGCGACTACCAGGCCGTCGCCCTGCTGCTGGGCATCCTCACGGCCGCCCCTGACTGCTTCGGGGCCGTCGTCGACGCTCCCGCCGCCGAGGGCACGCTCGGCGGGTTGCGGGCCCGGCCCGGCACGACGTGGACGGACTTCGTCGACAGCATGCGCCCCGAGGCGACCGAGGGCGGCGCCCGCAACGGCGTCGTCGGCCCGCTGGACGCCCGCGAGGCGACGGACTGGGGCAACCTGGTGATCGCACTGGACGGGGCGCGCGAGCTCGTGACGCTCCCGGACGTCTCCCGGCTCGTGCACTGGGCACGCCACGTCGGCCGGTTCTCGTTCCACCTCGCCGCGAACCCGGCCGAACGCTCCCGGCCGGCGACGAGCACCATCCGCGGCAGCAGCCCGTTCGACCCCGGGCCCACGTCCCGGCGGCCGCCGGCAAGACCCTAGACCGTCACGGGGAGCCGGTCCGCCGCCTGCGATGCGGCAGCGCCCCTCGCCGGACGGAAGCCGCGCGCGATCATCCAGACCCCCAGCACCATCTCCTGGACGGCCAGGGGCAGGACGAGCAGGGTCACGGCGGTCGAGCTCGGACCGATGACGTCGTACGCCGCGAGCACGTACGCGCCGACGTAGAACGGGACCCCTGCGAGACCCCAGACCGCGATCCACCGGGGGACGATGCCGGACCTGTAGAGCAGCGCGTAGAACATGACGCCACCGAGGCAGAACACCAGTGCGGTCACGGTGTTCATCGCATCGAAGTCGACGATGAGCATGCCCAACCGGGCGCCGCCCGCGGTGCCCGCCCCCTCCCCCGCCGACACGACGTCGCCCACCGGCACCAGGAGCAGCAGGGCGGTGGCGCTGATGACGTAGCAGGCCGCCTCGACCGCTCCGCGCACGGTGAGGTAACCGATGGCCAGGACCTCGTCCACCCGGCGCAGGATCGGGAAGAGCACCACCGGGACGAACAGGAGCGCCATCCCCATGACGAGCACGAGCAGCGCGCCCGTCACGACGAGGCCTCGGTGCCCGGCGGCGTAGGCCAGCGGGTCGTCCGCATCACGGACCGGGAACTGCACCAGGACCTTGCACAGGACCCCTGACACAGTTCCGACGATGTACAGGACCCCGGCCGTCACGGCGGCCGTCTTGTGCTCTCGCATGTCGTCCTCCCCGGTCGGTCGGACCCGGGGCGAGGCACGCACGCGGCAGCACCGCCCTCGGTCCGCCTGAACTGACGTCGCACTGCACATCAGTCCTACGACGCTCGCAGCACCGGCGGAAGGGTCGAAACTCCCCCTCCCGCAACGGCTACACGCTGCGGGGCACCCGTCCCAGGAGCGTGAACACCCTGCACATGACCTTGTGCGCGCCGTCGGCGGCCGGGTCGTACATGAGCGGGCAGCCGCCGTCGATGACCGTCGCCCCGTGCTCGCGCCCGTAGCGCACCGCCTCCGAGGAGACGCTGCCCTTGTCGATCGACCGGTGCATCCAGATCTGCCGGATGCCGAGGTCGCACGCCTCCCGCACGGTCGCGTCGGTGTGCCGGGGGGCGGTCGCGACGACCACCGCCTCCACACCGCCCGGGATCGAGGCCAGGTCCGGGTACGCCGTGTCGCCCTCGACGGTCGGGGCGTTCGGGTTCACCGGGAACACCTCGTACCCGCGCTCCCGCAACCGCCGGTAGACCGCGTTGCCGCCGTGGCTGCCGGGCGTCCGGGAGACGCCGGTCACCGCGATCCTCCTGCACTCGAGGAACGTGCCCGCCGCATCCTTGGTCTTCATAGGTGCCTCCCCCACTAGCCGCTGTCCAGGCTCTCACCCACGGCGCGGCCCCGGACCGGGCGAAAGGCCCGGGCGCCACCTCGGGCCGGGACCGGTGGCCCTACCCGGCTCCCCTGGCGCGGAGCCGCTCGAGACCGTCGAGGACGAGGTCGAGCCCCACCTCGAAGGACGCCGCGAAGCTGTACCCGGGCTGCAGGGCGTGCTGCCCGACGAACTCGACGAGGTGCGGGTAGGCCCCGCCGCCCAGGACCTCCGCCAGTCCGTCCGCGGCGGCCGCCACGTCCGGCCTGCCCTCGGCACCGGACGGCCCCGGCCCGCCGGCGGAGTCCCGGAACGCCAGCGTCGCCTCCTGGAGCGCGAACCCGTAGACGAACGCGTCGAGCAGCGCGTACGCGTGGGCGGTCGCGGCGAGCGAGAAGCCTCCCGCGCGGAAGGTCCCGAGCACCGCGTCGTGGTGCGCGAGCGTGGCGGGGCCGGGGTTGCGGCGGGACTCCATGAGCGCGAGCGCCCACGGGTGCCGGACCAGGGCGGCACGGACGGACGCCGCCCGGCGGCGCAGCTCGGCACGCCACGGCGCACCCACGACCGGCAGGTCGACCTCGGCGAAGACGGCGTCGACGGCCGCGTCGAGGATCGCCTCCTTGTTCGGCACGTGGTGGTAGAGCGACATCGGCGCCACCCCAAGCGCCTCGGCCAGCGCACGCATCGTCAGGGCGCCCGCCCCCGACGCGTCCGCGACCCGGACCGCGGCCTCGACCACCCGGTCCCTCGTGACTCCTGTGCGCGGCGGCATCCCGTCCTCCTTGACCTCCCATGTTACCTTACTAAGTAAGCCGTACTTAGTAAGGGAGAAGCTCATGGACCTCACCCCCACGCGCCGCAATGCCGGACTCACCGCCGGCGCCGCCCTGCTCGCCATGGCCGTCGTCGCCGGCGTCGCCAACGCCGCCGTCGTCGCACCGCTCGCCGACCTGCCCGCCGCCGACCTCGCCGACCGGCTCGCCGGGTCCGCCGCCGCGTTCCGCTGGGCGGTCCTGGCCTTCTTCGTCGTCGCGGCGCTCGACGTCGCCGTCGCCTGGTCGCTGCGGACCTTCTTCGCACCGAGCGGCCCGACGCTCGCCGACGTCCAGGCCGGGCTGCGCACCGCGGCCGCGGCGGTGCTCACCGTCGCCGTGGGTCACCTGGTCGCCGCCGACCGTCTGGTCTCGGCCGGTGCACCGGCGGACCAGGTCCGCTCCGAGGTGGACGCGTTCTTCGAGACCTGGTCACTGAGCCTGGGCCTGTTCGCCCTGCACCTGATCGTCGTCGCCGTCCTCGCGCTCCGGACGCCGGGCATGCCGCGCGTCCTCGCCCCGCTGCTCGCCGTCTCCGGGGCGGGCTACCTCGCCGACACCATGACGGCGGTCCTCCTGCCGGGACGCGGCACGTCGCTGGCCGCAGTGACGTTCGTCGGCGAGGTGGCCCTGCTCGGCTGGCTGCTCTGGGTCGCGCGACCGCAGCACGCGCCGGCCGCCCCCGAGCCCGTCGCCGCGCCCTGACCGGCCGCCGGGTCAGGCAGCGGGCGGGTCACCGCCGCACGCCCGCCAGACCAGGCGCGCCACACGCAGGGCCCAGTCGGCGGGGACGGCGGCCCCGGCCACTGCGAACGAGTACCAGGACCCGGTGAGGAACGACCCCGCGACCTCGAGGTCGGCGTCGCCCGCGAGGTCGCCCGCGGCCACCGCCGCCGCGAGGACGGCGCGCAGCCGGGTCCTGCGCGGGGCCACCACCCGCTCGGTGTAGGCCCGGCGCAGCGCCGGTTCGACGTCGTCCCCGAGCATGATCCCGGCGAGGGGAAGCGCGGCGGCCTCGGTGATGCAGTGCCGGAAGTCCTCGAGCTCGGCGACGAGGTCGTCGAAGGGCCGGCCGGTGACCTGCGGCGGGTCGACCTCCGCGAGCCGGGCCACGGCGTCGACGACGAGCGCCACCTTGCCCTTCCACCGCCGGTAGACCGCCGGCCGCGTCGTGCCGGCCGCGTCGGCGACGGCGGTCAGCGAGAAGGCCGCGTACCCCTTGGCGGCGAGCTCGGCCAGTGCGGCGTCCAGCACGCAGCCGTCGATCTCGGCATCCCGGGGGCGGCCACGGCCCGCGGCGTCGGTCAGGGTCACGCCCTCAGGTTACGAGACACCCCCGTATTGCAAAAGGCCCGACCCGATTCTACAGTTCCGTTCCAATAGTGACTCGTAACGAAATGGAGCAGTCGTGCCCGCAACCATCGACCGCCACGGCCCCGTCAAGCGCGTCCTCGTCGTCGCCTCCAACCCCGCCGTCTCCGACCGCACCGGCTGGCCCATCGGCTTCTGGTGGTCCGAGCTCACGCACCCGTACCGGG
This sequence comes from Kineosporia sp. R_H_3, assembly GCF_002198675.1. Taxonomy (GTDB): domain Bacteria; phylum Actinomycetota; class Actinomycetes; order Actinomycetales; family Kineosporiaceae; genus R-H-3. The sequence continues at coordinate 11,118 of NZ_MWLL01000141.1, forward strand.
AGTTCGTCGAGGCGGGCTACGAGGTGACCATCGCCAGCCCGGACGGCGGTGCGCTGCAGGCCGACTCCTTCTCCGACCCGAACGACGCGTCGGGGTACTCGGCGGAGGACCTCGTCTCCCGCGGCTTCATCGCCAGCCCCGAGCACGCCGCCCTCGTCGCACGGACGCCGTCGCTCGCCGAGGTGGACCTCGACTCCTACGACGCCGTGTTCCTCGTCGGCGGCCAGGGCCCGATGTACACGTTCCGCAACGACCAGCGCGTCAAGGACCTCGTCGGCCGGTTCCTCGCGGCGGGCCGGATCGCCGCGGTGGTCTGCCACGCGACATGCGTCCTGCTCGACGCGCGGATGCCGGACGGCGGGCTCGTCGTCGCCGGGCGGACCTGGACCGGCTTCGCGAACTCCGAGGAGGACGTCGCGGACGCCTTCACCGGGCAGCGGATCCAGCCCTTCCGCATCGAGGACGAGGCCCGCGCGATGCCCGGCACGAACTTCGTCGTCCACGGCGCCTTCCGCGCGCACGCCGTGCGGGACGGCAACCTCGTCACCGGGCAGCAGCAGCACTCGGGCGCCGCCGCCGCGCGGCTCGTCGTCGAGGCCCTGGGGCGATGAGCGCGATGCGGATCGCGGTCGTCGGCCACGGCCAGGTGGGCGGCGCGCTCACCGCGGCGTTCCTCGGGGCCGGCCACGACGTCGTCCTCGCGACCAACCCGGCCCGGCCCGAGGGCGCGACGCAGGCCCGCGACCGCGACCCCCGGCTCGCCGCCGCCGCCGTGGCCGACCCGGCCGACGCCGTCCGCGGCGCCGACCTCGTCGTCCTCGCCGTCCCCTTCGCAGCCGTCGGCGACGTGCTCGCCCCGCTGCGCGACGCCCTGACCGGTGCGGTCGTCGTCGACGCGACGAACCCGGTCGGCCCCGGGCTCACGCATGGCCTGGGCTCGACCACCTCGGGCGCGCAGCACGTCGCCGCCCTCATCCCCGGGGCCGCCGTCGTGAAGGCCTTCAGCGTCTACGGCTTCGAGAACCTCCACCCGGTGCCCGAGGGGCCGGGGCCGCGGCCGGTCATGTTCCACGCGGGCGACGACCGGACGGCGAAGGACCGCGTCGCGGGGCTCCTCACCGACCTGGGCTGGGAGCCGATCGACGCCGGCGGCCTCGAGGCGGCCCTCGACCTCGAGCACCTCACCCTGCTGTGGGTGCGCATGGTGCGGCTCGGCGGGCGGGACCCCCGCCTGGTCTGGGCGGCCCTGCGACGACCGGCGACCGGCTGAGACCCCCACGGCAGCGACCACACCCGCACCGACACGACAGGAGCCACCGTGCCCACGAAGATCACGTTCATCTACGACAACCCCGCGGACACCGACGCCTTCGAGCGCGGCTACGCCGACGGCCACCTCGACCTGGTCCGCGCGCTGCCCGGCGTCGTCCGGGTGGAGGCCTCGAAGGCCTGGCCCAAGGAGGACGGCTCCCCCACGCCCGCCTACCGGATGGTCGACGCCTACTTCGCCGACTACGACCGGGCCGTCGCCGCGGTGCAGGGGCCCGCGGCCGGATCCCTCTTCGCCGCCGTCTTCGGGCTCGCGACGGGCGGTCTGCGCATCGTGTTCAGCGACGTCGAGGTCGACGGCTGACGGCTGACGGGCGACGAGAGCCGCCCCCGGCCGTTGGGCCCATTCTGTCCCCGGGCACTTCCGCCGGGGCGATCATCACGTCTAGCCTCCACTCCATGTCGGGACGCTCGGGGCGGCTCTCGGCACCGGCGGGCGCGCGCCCGGACCCGGTGCCGTCGTCCGCGCGCCCGGCGACGGCCGACGCGGTCTCGTCCGCCTCGGACGTCGGCCGCTCGCTCCGGCTCCCCGCCTTCGTCGGCCTGAGCACGCTGCTCGGGGTCGGCGCGCACTCCCTCGTCGAGGGATCGCTGCCGGAGCCCGGGCTGCTCGTCGCGGCGGTCGTCGCCGTCGCCGTCGTCGCGCTTCTCGGGCGTCGCCGCGAACGGTCCTTCGAGACGATCGCCGCACTCCTCGTGCTCGGCCAGGCGGCCGTGCACGCCGTCCTGTGCCTGTGCCACTGCACACCGGGGACGGCGGTCGCGACGTTCGTCCACACCGTGCTGTGCCCGGGGGACGCCTCCACCGCCGCCTGGGCCACCGACCCGTGGCTCGTCGCCGGGTCGCACGGCGCGCACGCCGCCACCGCGCTCGCGGGCGCCGACGGCGCGGGCTACCTCGCGCACCTGTACCCGGGGCACGCGATGCTCATCGTGCACCTGCTCGCCGCCGGCGTCGCCGCCTGGTGGCTGCGGCAGGGCGAGGCCGCGGTCTGGGCCGCGGCCGGCTGGGTCTGGCCGGCCCTCGAGACCCTCCCCGTCGTCCGGGCGACCGTGCCCGGGCCCGCCCCCCGGCACTGGGCAGACGCGACCGTCCGCGTGCTGCAGGACCAGGTCAGCGCGGTCCGCGCGCACCCACGGCGCGGCCCGCCGCTGCGCGCCCTCGTGCCGAACGCCACCGCCGTCGCCTGACGGGGCGGCGGGCGTCGGCACCCGCCGCCCCTGTCCCGGCGATCGAGCACGCGCGCCTGTCGACGCGGCCGCTCGGAAAGCGTGGTGCGCCATGCGACCTCTGACCACAGCATCCCCTGAACCCCCGCCGGCCGAGCCCGGCACGGACGACGGCTCGCTGCCGCTGAGCCGGTTCATCGACCGCTACGCCGTCGCCGACCTCGTCACCGTCCTCGCGGGCGAGGCGGGCCACGGCTACTCGGACGACCTCGAGGCCGCCGCTCTCGCGATCTTCGAGAGCGTCGTCGACGCCGTCCTCACGGTCCCGCTCGCCGCCACCCTGGCCCACGGCCCGGCGAGCCGCGGGCCCGACGAGTGGTCCAGCGGACTGTCGCTCGAGGCGACGCGGCTGCTCCTCGACGACGCCCTGCACCTCGACGGGCTCTGGCCCGTCCCGGCGTGGGGCAGGGACGCCGACCGGTCCCGGCCAGACCGCGTCCTGCGGCTGCTCGTCGACGCCTTCACACCCTACGTCGCCGGCGGCGCGGCCACGCTCCGCGCCCGCGTCGACTCCCGGGTGACGGCGCTCGCGCACACCCCGCCCGCCGGCGCACTCGCCCACACCGGCTGACCCCGCACGTCCGCCGACGCGGCGGCGCCGGTTCGCCCCCGGTCGCCGTCGTACGCCCGCCCGGGCCGTCGGCGGAGAACGGCGCCCGGCCACCCTCGCCGGGGCGCCGGAACGGGTGCCGCGCGGGACGTCCCGCCCGGGACGTCCCGCGCGGCCGCTCGCTGCCGTCGGTACCCTGCGGCACACCCACCGGACGACGTCCGGCCCGCCGAAGGAGCCCCGTGACCGCATCCGACACCCCGCGTGCGCCGCTGCGGGTCGACCGCGAACGGCTCTGGCGGAACCTCATGCGGCTCAAGGAGATCGGCGGCTACGACGACACCGCGACAGGGCTGCGCGGCGTGCGACGCCTGGCGCTGACCGACGAGGACGCACAGGCCCGCCGGCTCGTCGTCACCTGGATGGAGGAGGCCGGGCTGCGGGTCCGCGTGGACCGGATCGGCAACGTCTACGGCGAGCGCCCGGGCGAGGACCCGGCCCTGCCGTGCGTGCTCGTCGGCAGCCACATCGACACGGTCGCCACCGGCGGCGCGTTCGACGGCACGCTCGGGGTGCTCGGCGGCATCGAGGTCGTCCGGGCGCTGGACGCCGCGGGGATCCGCACCCGGCGCCCGGTCGAGGTCGGCTTCTTCACCGAGGAGGAGGGCGTCCGGTTCGGCACCGACATGCTCGGCTCCGCGGTCACCGCGGGCCGGATCGACCTGGCCCACGCGTACGCCCTCACCGACGCCGCCGGCGCGACGGTCCGCGACGAGCTCGTCCGGATCGGCTTCGACGGCTCCGCGCCCGAGGTCCGGCCCGTCCCGCACGCCTACGTCGAGTGCCACATCGAGCAGGGCCCGATCCTCGCGGCCGCGGGCGTCGACATCGGCATCGTCACCGGGGTGCAGGCGATCTCGTGGCAGCGGCTCACCCTGCACGGCGAGGCCGCCCACGCCGGGACGACCCCGATCGAGGCCCGGGCGGACGCCGGACTCGCGGCGGCCGAGGTCGTCGTCGAGATCCGCCGGATGTGCGACAGCGGCACGTTCGGGCGGCTGCGCGGCACCGTCGGCACCCTCGCCCTGAGCCCGGCCCAGACGAACGTCATCCCCGCCGGGGCGGTCCTCACCGTCGACCTGCGCAACCCGGACGACGCCCTCATGGCCGCCGCCGAGGCGCACCTCGCGGCCTTCGTCGACGGCCTGCACGACCGGCACGGCGTGAGCGCGACCTGGGAGCGGATGGCCCGGACCGCTGTGGTGCCCTTCGACGACGGCATCCAGGACGTCATCGCCGCGAGCGCCGACGCGCTCGGGCTGCCCTACGTGCGCGCGATGTCCGGTGCCGGCCACGACGCCCAGGAGATCGCCGCGACCTGCCCGACCGCGATGGTCTTCGTCGCCGGCGAGCACGGCGGCATCAGCCACACCCCGCGCGAGTACTCCCGCCCCGAGGCGTGCGGCAACGGGGTGGACGTCCTCGCGAACGCCGTCCTCACCCTCGCCGGCCCGGTCGTGACGGCATGACCGCCGGCGACCTCGGCACCCGGCTGCGCCGCTGGCGGCACGCTCTCCACGAGCACCCGGAGACCGCGTTCACGGAGCGGTGGACGAGCGACTACCTCGCCGCCGAGCTCGAGGCGCTCGGGCTCGTGGTCACCCGCGGCCTCGGCGGCACCGGGCTCGTCGCGACGCTGCGGCGCGGGAGCGGCAGCTCGGCCGGGGCGATCGGGCTCCGCGCGGACATGGACGCCCTGCCGCTCCACGAGCGCGGCGACCTGCCGTACCGGTCCCGCACCGACGGCGTCATGCACGCGTGCGGGCACGACGGCCACATGGCGATGGTGCTCGGGGCCGCGCACGTCCTCGCCGGCGAGGGCGGCTTCGACGGCACCGTGCACCTCGTCCTCCAGCCCGCCGAGGAGCCCGGCCGCGGCGCGGACGCGATGATCGCCGACGGGCTCTTCGAGCGGTTCGGCATGGACATGGTCTTCGGGATCCACAACACCCCGGGGCACCCGGCCGGCCGGCTGAGCACCCGGTCCGGCCCGGTGATGGCGAGCGAGGACAACTTCGAGATCCGGGTCACCGGCCGCGGCGGGCACGCCTCGCAGCCGCAGATGGTCGTCGACCCGCTCGTCGTCGGGGCCGAGATCGTCCTCGCGCTGCAGACCGTCGTCGCCCGGGCGGTCCCGCCGTCCGAGGCCGCCGTCCTGTCGTGCACCGAGTTCGTCACGGACGGCGCGCGCAACGCGATCCCCGGGCACGTCGTCGTCCGCGGCGACACCCGCAGCTTCTCCCCCGCCGTGCAGGACCTGCTCGAACGCCGGATCCGCGAGGTCTCGCAGGGGATCTGCGCGGCGCACGGCGCGACGTGCGAGGTCACGTACACCCACGAGTTCGCGCCGACGGTGAACCACCCGGACGCCACCGCCCTGGCCGTCGCCGCGGCCCGGCTGACCGTGCCCGACGACCTCGTCGACGCCGACGTCGCGCCCTTCATGGGCAGCGAGGACTTCGGGGTGCTCGGGCGCGCCGTCCCCGGCTGCTTCGTCTTCCTCGGCAACGGCGACGAGCCGGACGCGGGCGGGAACCCGTTGCACAGCAGCGACTACACGTTCAACGACGACGTCCTGGAGACCGGCGTGCGCTTCTACGCCAACCTCGTCCGCACGGCCCTCCCGGAGGCGGGCGCATGACGGACGCGACGTGGGCGGCCCACCACCGGGACCCGGCCTGGACCTGCCCGGCACCCGCCCCCGAGGTCCTCGCCTTCCACCGCGCCCTGCCCGGGTACGCCCCGACCCGGCTCGTCGACCTGCCGGACCTGGCCCGCGCGCTCGGGGTGGCGCACGTCGTCGCCAAGGACGAGTCGGACCGCCTCGGGCTGCCCGCCTTCAAGGCGCTCGGCGCCTCCTGGGCGGTCCACCGCGCCGTCCTCGGGCGGACGGCGGAGCGCGCGGCGGCGACATCGCTCACCCTCGTCACGGCGACCGACGGCAACCACGGCCGGGCGGTCGCCCGGTTCGCCCGCACCCTCGGGCACCGGGCGCACGTCGTCGTGCCGGACGGCGTCCATGCCGCAGCAGTGCAGGCGATCGCCGACGAGGGCGCGACGGTCACGGCCGTCGCCGGGTCGTACGACGACGCCGTCGCCGAGGCCGCCCGGTTCGCCGCGGCCGACCCCGGCGGCGCCGTCCTCATCCAGGACACCGCCTGGGAGGGCTACGAGGACGTCCCGCGGTGGATCGTCGACGGCTACTCGACGCTCTTCGCCGAGGTCGACGACCAGCTCGCCGCGGCCGGGCTGCCGGGTGCGGACGTCGTCCTCGTCCCGACCGGGGTCGGCTCGCTGCTGCAGGCGGCGCTGGCCCACTACCGCAGCGACCGGGCCGCACCCGGCACCGCGGTCGTCTCGGTGGAGCCGGTCACCGCCGCGTGCGTCCTCGCGAGCGTCGCCGCCGGCCGGCCGGTCGCCGTCGAGACCGGCACGACGATCATGGCCGGGCTCAACTGCGGCACCATGTCCACGCTCGCCTGGCCGTACGTCGGGCCCGGCCTCGACGCGTCCGTCGCCGTCACCGACGCCGCCGCCGCGCGGGCGGCCCGCGACCTGCACGACCTCGGCGTCCCGGCCGGGCCGTGCGGCGCCGCACCGCTCGCCGCGCTGCGGGCGATCTGCGGCGCGGACGACGCGGCGCACCGACGCGCGCACCTCGGGCTCGCGCCGGGCAGCACGGTCGTGCTCGTCGTCACCGAGGGCGCCGACGCCAACCCCCAGACCGACGACCAGACCGACGACCAGGCCGACGACCAGACCGACGGACCGGAGCCCCGATGACCGAGACCCTGCCGATCAGGCTCACCCCGTCCGACCACCCGCTGCCCGCCGCCGACCGGGCGGCACGGATGGCCGACCCCGGCTTCGGCCGGGTGTTCACCGACCACATGGTGACGATCCGCTGGACCCGCGCGCACGGCTGGCACGACGCCGAGCTGCGCGCGTACGGGCCGCTCACCCTCGACCCGGCGGCGGTCGGGCTGCACTACGGCCAGTCGATCTTCGAGGGGTTCAAGGCGTACCGGCACCCTGACGGCACCGTCGCGACGTTCCGCCCCGAGGCGAACGCCCTGCGGTTCCAGGCGTCCGCGCGCCGGCTGTGCCTGCCGGAGCTGCCGGTCGACACCTTCGTCGCGGCGGTCGACGCGCTCGTCCGCCAGGACCGCGAGTGGGTGCCGCAGGACCCGTTGCAGAGCCTGTACCTGCGCCCGTTCATGCTCGCGACGGAGACGCTCCTCACGGTGCACCCGGCGGACGAGGTGCTCTTCGTCCTCATCGCGTTCCCCGCGGGCGACTACTTCCCGCGCGGGGTGGAGCCGGTGCACGTCTGGGTCACGCAGCAGTACGTCCGGGCGTCCCCCGGCGGCACCGGCGCCGCGAAGTGCGGGGCGAACTACGCCGCCGGGCTGCTCGCCCAGGTCGAGGCGGCCGAGCAGGGCTGCGACCAGGTCGTCTGTCTCGACGCCGTCGAGCGGCGCTGGGTCGAGGAGCTCGGCGGGATGAACCTCTACTTCGTCCACGGCTCCGGTCCCGGCGCCCGCGTCGTCACCCCGCGGCTCACCGGCACCCTGCTGCCGGGCGTGACCCGGGACTCGCTCCTGACGATCGCGGCCGACCTCGGGCACCCGGTCGAGGAGTCCCGGGTGGCCCTGGAGGACTGGCGCCGCGGCTGCGCCGACGGCACGGTCACCGAGGTCTTCGCGTGCGGGACGGCGGCCGTCGTCACGCCGGTCGCGTCGGTGCGGACCCCGGACGACGCGTGGACCGTCGGCGACGGCACCCGCGGACCGGTGACGATGCGGCTGCGCGAGGCGCTCCTCGCCGTCCAGACCGGCCGGGCCCCGGACCCGCACGGGTGGCTGCGCCGCGTCGACTGACGGCGCACCCGGGACGGCCGGGCTGCGCCGCCCGGGCGACCGGGCCGCCGCTCCGGCCTGCGCGAAGATCACCTCTTGCGATACTGGACGTGTCGTTGCCGTCGGGGAGGGGTGGTACGGGCTCGTGCGGATCACCGTCCTCGGGGTCGTCGAGGCCTTCGACGACACGGGGACGCCGCTCCCGCTGCCCGCCGGGAACGCCACGGTGCTGCTCCTCGCGCTCGCGGTGTCGGCCGGGCGTCCGGTGCCCTCGGGCCGGCTCGCCGACCTCCTTTGGGGCGCCGCCCCGCCCGCGACGGCCGGCAACGCCGTCCAGGTGTACGTCCGCCGGCTGCGCCGCCGCCTCGGCGACGACGCGGTCGTCACGGCCGCCGACGGCTACGCGCTCGGCCCGGCCGTCGAGGTCGACCTCCCGCACGTCGAGGCGCTCGTCGCCGAGGCCGCCCGGGCCCGCCGGACCGGCGACGCGGACCGGGCCGCCGGGCTCCTCGCGGCGGCGCTCGAGCGCTGGCCGGGCCCGCTCGGGGGCGTCCACGGCGACGCGCCGTGGCTGCTCGCCGAGCGCAGCCGGCTCGAGGCCGCCCGCGAGCAGGCCGTCCTCGACCGGCTCGACGCGCTCGTCGCCGCGGGCCGGCCGGGCGAGGCGCTGCCGGACCTGCTCCCGCTCGCGGCGGCGCACCCGCTCGACGAGCGGCTCCAGTCGCTCCTTGTGCTCGCGCTCGCGGGGGCCGGACGGCGCGACGAGGCGCTCGCGGCCTACCGCCGGGTCCGGTCGGCGCTGCGCGACGAGCTCGGGCTCGACCCGGGCGACCTCCTCGAGAACGCGCACGCGGCGGCGCTGCAGGCGCCCGTCGGGGGCCGGCCTGCCGGTCGCGGCTCGGTGCCCTCCCCGATGCACCCGATCGTCGGCCGCGAGGACGACCTGGACGCCGTCCGCGACCTGCTCCTCGGCGACGCCCGGCTCGTCACGGTGACCGGGCCCGGCGGGGTCGGGAAGACCCGCCTCGCGCTCGCCCTCGCCGCGCAGCTCGCCCGGTCGTTCGACGACGGTGCCGTCTGGGTGCCGCTCTCCGAGCTCGCCGACCCGACCGGGGTGCCCGCCGCGATCGGGTCCGCCCTCGGCCTGTGGGACGTGGGCCCCGACGCGCTCGACGTCGTCGTCGCGCACCTGCGCGACCAGCACCTGCTGCTCGTCGTCGACAACGTCGAGCACCTGCCGGCCGCGACCCCGGTCGTGACCGGGCTGCTCGCCGCGTGCGAGGGCCTGCGGTGCCTCGTCACGAGCCGCACCGTCCTGCGCGTGCACGGCGAGCACCAGCACGCGCTCGCCCCGCTCGCCGTCGCCGACGACGTCCTCGGCCCCGCCGAGCGGCTCTTCTGGAGCCGGGTGCGCGCCGTCCGCAGCGACCTGCCGGCCGACCCGGGACCGCACCGGCCCGCCGTCCGGGACATCTGCCGCAGTCTCGACGGGCTCCCGCTGGCCCTGGAGCTGGCGGCGGCCCGCACCGCCGTCCTGCCGCTCGCCTCGATCGCGGCGCAGCTGCGCGCCGCCCCCGCGGACCTGCAGGCCACCGGCGCCGCGGCCGACCCCGCCGACCGGCACCGCTCGCTGCGCGATCTCGTGCGCTGGAGCACCGACCTGCTCCCGGAGCAGGACCGCCGACTGCTCGGCCGGCTGTCGGTCTTCCGCGGCGGTTGCACCCTCGACGCGGCGTCCGCGGTCGGCGACCACGACGGCAGCTTCGGCGGCCGCGTCGTCGACATCGTCGCCGAGCTGCGGGACGCGAGCCTGGTGACCCTCGACGGGCAGGACCCGCCCCGGCTGCGGATGCTCGTCATGATCCGCGAGTGCGCGCAGGACCTGCTGCCGTCGCAGGACCGCGGACCGCTGCAGCGGGCGCACGCACGCCACGTCGCCGACGCCCTCGCGGCGACCAGGGACGACCGCCCCCGGCACATCGCGTCCGTCGCGCAGGCCCGGGCCGGCGCGGCCGAGCTGGACAACCTCAGGGCGGCGCTCGCGGCGGCCCGGGACGCCGGGGACACCCCGCTGCTCGCCGACCTCGTCGCCGCGCTGGCCCCCGTCGGCGACGTCTCCGGGCGGGCCGGCGAGGTCGTCGGGTGGCTCGACGTCGTCGACGCAGCACCCGGCCGCGCGGCGCTGCCGGCCGCGCGCAGCTGCGACCTCCACCTGTGGCGCAGCCGGCTCGCCCGGGACGTCGGAGCCGCCGGCCGAGGGCTCGAGAGCGCCCGGGCCGCGCTCGCGGCCGCCCGCGGGAGCGGCGACCCCGAACGGGTCGTCATGGCCCGGATCCTCGTCGCCTACTGGCTCGCGTACGCCGGCGACCCGCAGGCCCTCGTGCACGAGACCGCGGTCGCCGCGCACCTCGGCACGGCGGCCGGGCCCGGCTCCGGGATGCTCCTCGGGCTGCTCGGCATGGTCGCCCTCCAGCGCGGGGCGCACGACACGGCGGCGGAGCGGCTGCAGCAGGCGCTCGTCCTCATGCGCGACCTCGACGAGGTCCTCCACGAGGCGACCGTCGTCGGCTGGCTGTCGGAGGTCCTGCTCCTGCGCGGGCGCGGCCCGGAGGCGGTCGCCCTGCTCGCCCCGTGGGACTTCGCCGCGCTCGCGGACGTCGCACCGCACCTCGTCGCCTACCCGCTGGGGAACCGGGTCACGGCCGCCCTGCTCACCGGCGACATCACGCGCGCCGCCGCCGACCTGCCGCTCGCCCTGGACCTCGCCGAGCGCGGCGAGGACGTCGTCCTGCGGCTCGACGTCGTCCGGGCCGTGGTCGCCGTCGCCGCGGGCGCCGGTGCCTGGGCCGACGCTCTCCACCTGCTCGCCGGGTTCGCCCGGCACGCCGAGCCGCTGCGGGCCGCGCTCGAGGCGTCGTCCGGCGAGCTCGTCGTCGCCGGGATCGCGGACCGGGCCGCGGCCGAGCTGCCCGGCCCCGTCGCCGACGCCGCCCGCCGGGCCGGCGCGGCCGCCGACCTGACCACGCTGTGGCGGACGGCGCGGCGCGTCGTCCGCGAGCACCTCGCCCCCGTGGCCCCCTCGCACTGAGCCCGCGGCACCGGGTTCAGCGCCGGTTCAGCGCCGCCCCGCAGGATCGGCGGGCCCCACGAGACCGTCGTCGGGGCCGGGTTCACGGGGGACCCGGCCCCGAGCGACGGCGGCCAGGGCCGGCGGGGGGGGCCGGCAGGGGTGCGCACCGCCGTCCTCGCCCCTGCGGCGGCGGTGCCGGGCACGTCCGGCCGCGGCCCTGAGGCCGCGTGCCGGGCGTGTCCCTGCCTGCGCCCTCGTCGATTCGGGGGAAACCTCCCCCGGGTGCGTGCGCCGCCCGTGATCTGCTCCGTACTCTCGACACGGCGCGGTGCCGGTCCGGGCCAGGGGCAGGAAGGGGCGACCCGTGGGGTCACGCACGGGGCGACGACCAGGGCGGGTCGTCGCCGGGCTCGGCGCGCTCGCCGTCGCGGTGTGCGCCCTGCTCGTCCCCGCGGCCCCGGCCGCCGCCCATGCCGGGATGACCCCGGACGCCCCGTTCTACCGCTCCGTCGTCACGGGCATCGCCCCGCAGGTCCCCGGCCTCGTCGTGAGCGTGGAGCGGACCGGCGAGACCGTCACCGTGACGAACGGCACCGGCCGGGCCGTCGAGGTCACCGGCGTGAGCGGCGAGCCGTTCCTGCGGTTCGGCCCGAAGGGAGTCGAGGAGAACACCGCGTCGCTGACGTCCCGGCTCAACGCCGTCCGGGTGCTCGGCGCCCCGCCGGCACCGCCGCCGTCCGCGACGGCCGTCGTGTGGAAGCACGTCAGCGACGACGCCACGTACACCTGGTCCGACCACCGCACGCACTGGATGTCCCGGCAGCGCCCGCCCCGGGTGGCCGCCGACCCCGGCAACCCGCACCCGGTCTCGACCTGGAAGATCCGGATGACCGTCGACGGCACACCCGTCACCGTCGAGGGCGCCCTCTCGTGGGCGGGCGCCTCGGCCACCGCGGGCTGGGTCGCGCCCTCCGTCGTCGGCGGCCTCGTCCTGCTCGCCCTCGTGGCCGTCGGCCTCGCCGTCCGGTCCCGGACCGGCCGCCCGTGAGCGGCCGCCCGGCACCCGCGGCCCCGGTCCGGCGCGCGGTCGCCCTGCTCGCGGCCGTCGTCGCCGCGCTGGCCTGGCTCGTCGTCGGCGCCCCCGCGGCGTCCGCGCACGCGAACCTCACGCTCACCGAGCCCGTCCAGGGCAGCCGGGTCGAGACCGCACCGACCGCCGTCACCCTGCGCTTCAGCGAGGGCGTCGGCCTCTCGGACCGCTCGGTCCAGGTGCTCGACGTCAACGGGCGCCGGGTCGACGCGGGGCCGCCGACGCACCCGGACGGCGCCGGCGACGTCGTCACGGTCCCGCTCCGGCCGGGCCTCTCGCTCGGGACGTACACGGTCGTCTACCGCGTCGTCTCCGCGGACAGCCACCCGATCGCCGGCACGTTCTCCTTCGGGCTGGGCGTCCAGCCGGGTGCGGTCCGGGCCGACGTCTCGGCCGCGTCCCCGGACACCGTCGCCGTCCACGGCGCCGCCCGCGCGCTCTCCCTCGCCGGTGCCGCGGGCCTCGTGGGCGGTGTCGTGTTCTGCGTCGCCGTCTGGCCGGCGGGGACCGGTTCGCGCCGGGCGCGCTCGCTCGTCACCGCGTCGTGGTGGGCCTCGCTCGGCACGACCGTCGCCCTCTTCGTCGTCCAGGGCCCCTACGGCGCGGGCCTGTCGCTCGCCTCGCTGCTCGACCCCGACCTCGCGGGGACGACGCTGTCCACCCGGTACGGGCAGCTGCTCCTCATGCGCCTGGTCCTGCTCGCGCTCGCGGTCCCGCTGCTGCGCCGGCTCGACGGGGACCGCACGGTCGTCACTCCGCTCGCCGGCCTCGGCGCGCTCCTGCTCCTGACCTTCTCGCTCGCCGAGCACGCCGGCCAGGGGCGGCTCGTCCCGCTCGCGGTCACCGCGGACGCGTTCCACGCCGGCGCGGCGTCGGTGTGGCTCGGCGGTCTCGCGACGCTGCTGCTCGTCGTCCTCGTCCGGCCGGCACCGGGCGACCCGCGACCCGACCTGGCGGCCGTGCTCCCCCGCTGGTCGCGGACGGCGGCCGGCGCGGTCGCCGTGATCGTCGCGACGGGGCTCTTCCAGGCGTGGCGCGAGGTCGGCGAACGGGCCGCGCTCACCGGCACGACGTACGGCCGCCTCCTGCTCGGCAAGGTCGCCCTGGTCGTCGTCATGCTCGTGGTCGCCGCGACCGCCCGCTCGCTCGTCGCCCGGCTGGCCGCCCGCGGCCCCGACACCGCGCAGACCGCGCTGCGGGTGCGTTCCCGGGTGACCACCGAGGCCGTCATCGGCGTGCTCGTCCTCGCGGTCACGGCGACGCTCGTCGGCACCGTGCCGGCCCGGGACTCGTTCGACACGCCGTTCTCCAGGACACTGAAGGCCGTGGACGTCGAGGGCGAGGAGATCACCGTGCTGCTCGACCTCGACAGCACCCGCGCCGGCCTCACCGCGATGCACGTCTACACGTTCACCGACTTCGGCGACCCGCTGCCGTTCGAGTCGGCGACCGCGTCGCTGACGCAGAAGACGGCGGGCCTGGGCCCGGTGCGCGTGGACCTGCCGGTCCTCACGCCCGGGCACGGGACGACCGACGCCGTCGTCATCCCGGCCGCCGGCGCCTGGACGGTGTCGGTCCGGGTGCTCACCGACGCGACGACCGCCTACATCGCGACGACGACGATCGACGTCCGCGGATGACGCCCGCGGACCCCTGCGCAGGAGAGCCGATGCCCGCCCCGTCCCGCCGTCCCCGCACCGCCGGCGGCCGGGATGACGACGGCGTCGGTCG
>NZ_MWLL01000142.1 GCF_002198675.1 Kineosporia sp. R_H_3
ACGGCAAGGGCTTCGCGGTCGTCGCGACCGAGGTCGGCAAGCTCGCCGAGCGCTCCCAGGTCGCCGCCGCCGAGATCGGCGAGCTCGCGAGCGGCAGCGTCGCCCGGTCGGAGCGGGCAGGTGCCCTGCTCTCCGACCTCGTGCCGTCGATCCAGCGCACGTCCGAGCTCGTCCAGGAGATCGCCGCGGCGTCCGCGGAGCAGAGCGCGGGCGTCGGCCAGATCAACCGGGCGATGGCGCAGATGAGCCAGGTGACCCAGCAGACGGCGTCCTCGAGCGAGGAGCTCGCGGCGACGGCGGAGGAGATGCAGGGCCAGGCAGCGAGCCTGCAGGCCCTCATGGCCTTCTTCGAGCTCGGTGCCGCGGCGCAGCGGCAGGCGCGGGCCGGGCGCGCCCCGGCCCGGGCCGGGGTGGTGCCGGTGCAGGGCCACCTCCCCGAGGTGCTCGCCCGCCCCGGGCACACGGCGCAGTTCGACGGCTCGAAGTTCGACGCGTTCTAGGAGCGACGTGCCCGGGGGCGGCGCATCAGTCGCGCGCCGTCCCCGCCAGCCACAGGGAGGTCTCGCCGTACCGGCGGACGGCGGACCGCACGAGCCCGTCGGGCCAGCGCGGCTCGGGGCTGCGGCTGGACCGCTCGACGACGACGAGCCCGTCGTCGGAGAGCCAGCCGGCCGCCAGCGCCGCGAGCACCTTGGCGAGGTCGTCCTCGCCCATCGCGTAGGGCGGGTCGAGGAAGGCCAGGTCCACGGGCCGTGAGGGCCGGCCCTCGACGTGCCGCAGCGCGTTCGCGAGGACGACGCTGACCCGGGGCATCCCGAGCGCCGCGACGTTGGCGCGGGCTGCCTCGGTGGCCTGCCGGCTGGAGTCGACGAGGACGACGTCGGCCGCGCCGCGGCTGGCCGCCTCGAGCCCGAGCGCACCGCTGCCGGCGAACAGGTCGAGGACGACGGCACCGCGGACGGCGCCGCGCGCCTCGAGCACGGAGAACAGCGCCTCCCGGACCCGGTCGCTCGTCGGGCGGGTCGAGTCCCCCTTGGGGGTCTCGAGCCGGCGCCCCCCGGCGCTCCCGGCGATGATCCGTGTCACGCCGTCATTCTGTCAGCCGCGTTCGAGGTAGGCCTCCTGCTCCTCGTCGAGGAGCAGGGCGATCTCGAGCGCGAGCTCGGGGTGGCCGGACAGGTCCGGGTCGGCGCCGACGAGCGCGGTCGCCTCGCGCCGCGCGGTCTCGATGACGACCTCGTCCTTGAGCACCCGCAGCAGCCGCAGCGAGGAGCGGCCGTGCTGCCGGGACGACAGGACGTCGCCCTCGCGCCGCTGCTCGAGATCGACCCGGGCGAGCTCGAACCCGTCGAGGGTGCGGGCGACGGCGTCGAGCCGCTCCCGGCCGGGCACCGGCCCCTCGAGGTCGGTGACGAGCAGGCAGAGCCCGGCCGCGCTCCCCCGGCCAACCCGGCCGCGCAGCTGGTGCAGCTGGGAGACGCCGAACCGGTCGGCGTCCAGGACGACCATCGCCGTCGCGTTCGGGACGTCCACGCCGACCTCGATGACGGTCGTCGCGACGAGCACGTGGACGTCGCCGCGCGCGAACGCCCGCATCGTCGCGTCCCGCTCGTCGGCGGGCAGCCGGCCGTGGAGCATCTCGACCCGCAGCCCGGCCAGGGCCGGGGTGGCCCGCAGCTCCTCGAGCACCTCGAGGACCCCGCGCATCGGGCGCCGCGCGCCCTCGTCGTCCGGCGGCGGCGCCGTGCCGTCCTCGGCGGCGCCCTCACCCGCCCCCTCACCGATCCGGGGGCAGACGACGTACCCCTGGTGCCCGGCGTCGATCTCCTCGCGCAGCCGGGTCCAGGTCCGGTCGTACCAGCCGGGCTTCTCCGCGGCGGGGACGACGTGCGTCGTGATCGGCGACCGGCCCGCCGGCAGCTCGGCGAGCGTCGAGGTCTCGAGGTCGCCGAACACGGTCATCGCGACGGTCCGCGGGATCGGCGTCGCGGTCATGACGAGCAGGTGCGGCACGGTGCGGCCCTTGCCGCGCAGGGCGTCCCGCTGCTCGACGCCGAACCGGTGCTGCTCGTCGACGACGACGAGCCCGAGGTCGAGGAACTCGACCTTCTCCTGGAGCAGCGCGTGCGTGCCGACGACGATGCCGGCGTCGCCGGACACGGCGTCGAGCATCGCCTTCTTGCGCACGGCGGCCGGCAGCGAGCCGGTGAGCAGCACGACCTGCGTGCCGCGCTCGTCGCCGCCGAGCATCCCGCCGGCGGCGAGGTCGCCGAGCATCGTCGTGATCGCGCGGTAGTGCTGGGCGGCGAGCACCTCGGTCGGGGCGAGCAGCGCCGCCTGGCCGCCCGCGTCGACGCAGGCGAGCATCGCCCGCAGCGCGACGACCGTCTTGCCGGAGCCGACCTCGCCCTGCAGGAGCCGGTGCATCGGCGAGGTCCGCGCGAGGTCGGCGGCGATCTCCGCGCCGACCGTCTCCTGCCCCGGGGTGAGCGTGAACGGCAGCCGCTCGTCGAACGCCTCGAGGAGCCCGCCCGGGCTCGGCACCCGGGCCGTCGCCTGCTGGGCGCCGTCCGCGAGCCGGCGCCGGGCCAGCGCGACCTGCAGGACGAACGCCTCCTCGAACCGGAACCGCCGTCGGGCCGCCGTGTAGTCGTCTGCGTCGTCCGGGCGGTGGATCTTGCGGAAGGCCTCGTCGATGCCGAGGAAGCTGCGCCGCCGGAGCAGGTCGGCCGGCAGCGGGTCCTCCAGCGGCGGCAACGCGGCGAGCTGGAGCTCCATGCACGCCGCGATCCGCGCCGACGTGAGCTTGGCCGAGGCCGGGTAGATGACGATCGGCTTGTCGATCTTCGCGAGGGCGGCGTCCTCGTCGGTGTCGTCGTCGATGAGCTCGATCGTCGGGTGGGTGAGCTGCCGCTTGTCGCGGTAGACCCCGACGGTGCCGGAGAACATCCCGCGCCGGCCCGCGACGAGCGCGCGCTGCGGGCCGCGGTCGCTGAAGAACGTGAGCTCGAGGTCGCTCGTGCCGTCGGTGACGACGGCGACGAGCATCGTGCCGCGGCGCGCCTTCATGGCCCGTCTCGACACCGAGCGCACCTCGGCGAGGATCGTCACGGTCTCCCCGACGGGCAGCTCGGACAGGGCCGTCAGCTGGCCCCACGAGCCGTACCGCCGCGGGTAGTGCCGCAGCAGGTCGCCGACGGTCGTGATGCCGAGCTCCTTCTCGAGGAGCGTGACGGCGGGGCCGAGCACCTTCGTCGAGAGCGGCTCGGCGAGCGGGGACGTCACACGGGTGGCCACGGTCTACTCCACCCCTATGAGGAGCGGGTAGCGCGGCTGGCCGCCGGCGTGGACGACGACCTCGACGTCGCGGCGGGTCCGGTGCAGGTGCGCGGTGACCGCGTCGACGAGCGCCGGGTCGCCGTCCTGGCCGGTCACGAGGGTCACGAGCTCCCCGCCGCCGGCGAGCAACCGGTCGACGACCTCGACGGCGACGGTCGCGAGGTCAGAGCCGACGACCGCGAAGTCGCCCTGGACGACGCCGAGCGCGTCGCCGACCGAGCACGGGCCGGCCATCGTGAAGGCGTCCTTCGCGGCGACGGTCACGCCGCCGTCCCGGGTCGAGGCGGCGGCCGAGGACATCCGGACGATGTCGTCGCCGACCTGCCGGGTCGGGTCGTGGACGGCGGCCGCGGCGAGCCCCTGGACCTGGGCCCGGGTCGGCACGACGGCGACCCGCAGACCGAGCTCCCGGGCGGCCGTCGCGGCGGCCTCGGCGACGGCGAGGGTGTCGGAGTCGTTCGGCAGCAGGACGACGGCCTCGGCAGCGCAGCGGTGGACGGCGTCGAGCAGGTCTGCGGTGGAGGGCCGCTGCCCCGGCCCGGCCGGGACGACGACCGCCCCGGCGGAGGCGAAGAGCTCGGCCAGCCCCGGCCCGGCCGCGCAGGCGACGAGCCCGGCGCCCGCCCGCGGCGCGGCCCGCCGCCGGGACGCCGCGGCGAGCTGCTCGGCGAAGTGGGTGACCCGGATCCGGTGCGGCCGGCCCGCCTCGACCCCGGCCTCGACGGCGGCGCCCGGGTCGTCGACGTGGACGTGCACGTGCCACAGGCCGCCGCCCCCGACGACGACGAGCGAGTCCCCGAGCGGCGCGAGCCGGGTGCGCAGGGTGCGGACGGCGTCCGAGGTGGCGTCGAGCAGGTACATGACCTCGTAGGCCGGGCCGTCCTCCTCGAGGTCGCTGCACTCGGACAGGTCCGCGACGGGCAGCGCGGGCCGCCGGTACGAGCGCGGCTCGCGGGTCGGCGTGCCGCCCCGGACGACGTCCTCGAGCGCCTCGAGCACGACGAGGAAGCCGCGGCCGCCGGCGTCGACGACCCCGGCCCGGCGCAGCGCCTCGAGCTGGTCGGGGGTGCGGTCGAGCGCCTCCCGCGCGGCGACGACGACGGCGCTCACGGCGGCCGGCAGGTCGAGGCCGGCCGCGGCGGCGTCCTCGGCGGCCTGCGCGACGGCCCGGGTCAGCGACAGGATCGTGCCCTCGACGGGCTCCCCCACCGCGGCCCAGGCCTGGGTGTCGGCCCGGCGCATCGCCTCCGCGGTCGACGCGACGTCCATGACGCCTCGCTCGGCGAGGACGTCGGCCCAGCCGCGGACGATCTGGGCGGTGATGATCCCCGAGTTGCCCCGGGCGCCGAGCAGCGCACCGTGCGCGAACGCCTCGGCGACGGTGCGCAGGTCGGCGTCCGGCGGCAGCGCGAGGACGGCCGCGCAGGCCGCCTCGACGGTGAGGTAGAGGTTCGTGCCGGTGTCGCCGTCGGGCACCGGGTAGACGTTGAGCGCGTCGATCTCCTCGCGGGCCCGGCCGAGAGCCAGGAGGCTGCGCACGGCCCAGAGCCGGGCGATGCGCGCGTCGAGGAGCTCGGGCATGGTGGCAGGCTATCGACCGGCCCCGACGGGGTGCCGGTTTGGGCCGCGGGCCAGGTCTCGGATACCCTTTCGTGGTTGCCCTGACTCATCGGCCCGGAAGCGGGTCGGGGTCACGCGCGCGAAGCCTTCGCTCGCGGGGCCGCCCGAACCGTCCGACCTTCTGTCAGGAGTACTTCCCGTGGCTGCCAACTGCGACGTCTGCGGCAAGGGGCCGGGCTTCGGTCACAACATCTCGCACTCGCACCGGCGCACGAAGCGCCGCTGGAACCCGAACATCCAGCGGGTCCGGGCGATGGTGGGTGCCACGCCGAAGCGGCTCAACGTCTGCACCTCGTGCCTCAAGGCCGGCAAGGTCACCCGCTGACCGAGCCGCACCTGTTCGCACGTCGAGGGCCGGTCGCCCCAGGGGGACCGGCCCTCGACGCATGTCCGGGCCGGGTCGCCCCGGGCGGCCGCCTCACGTGAAGTGGTGCCAGCCCGTCGGGCCCGTCCAGGGCCGGCCGCCGACGAGCACGCCGGGCGGGCCGCCGTCCGCGACCGCCCGGACGGTGCCGACGGCGCGGAACGGTGCGGGCAGCGCGGCGTCCGGCGGGAAGCACCCGAGCAGGGCGTGGTCCTCGCCGCCCGACAGCACCCACTGCAGGCCCCGGGCCTCGGCGGCGGCGGCGTCGGCCGCTCCGAGGGCGCGCGCCGCGGCGCGCAGCGCGTCGCCCGGCGCGAGCGCCGCCGGGTCGAGGTCGACGACGACCCCGGACGACGTCGCGAGCCGCTCCGCGTCCCGCAGGAGGCCGTCGCTGGTGTCGATGAGGGCGGTCGCGCCGGCCTGTGCGGCGGCCGGACCGGCGGGGTAGGGCGGCCGCGGGGCGACGTGCGCCGTGACGAGCGCGTCGAGGGCGGTGTCCTGCGGCCGGCCCGTGCGGCCGTGGCCGGCGAGCAGCAGGGCGAGGCCCGCCGCGGAGGGGCCGGTGGTGCCCGCGAGCGCGACGACGTCCCCGGCGCGTGCGCCCGAGCGCAGCAGCGGGCCCCGGCCGCCCTCGAGGACGCCCAGCGCCGTCCCCGTGAGCACGACCTCGGACGCCGCGCTGACGTCGCCGCCGACGACGGAGGCGCCCGCCCGGGTGCACTCGTCGGCGAGCCCGTCGGCCAGGTCACGGGCCCAGCCCGCCGGCAGGTGCGCGGGGGCGGCGAGGCTGACGAGCAGGGCGACCGGTCGGGCGCCCATCGCCGCGACGTCCGCGAGGTTCTGCGCGGCGGTCTTCACCCCGACCTCGGTGCCGGTCGACCAGTCGAACCGGAAGTCCTGGCCCTCGACGAGGGTGTCGGTCGAGACGACGACGGGACCGGTGAGGTCGAGGACGGCGGCGTCGTCCCCGGGGCCGACCCGGACGAGCGCCGGGGCCGCCGGGTAGCGCGCGAGCACGGACGCGACGAGGCCGTCCTCCCCGACGGTGCCGAGGGTGTCCTCCCCCACGTCCCTCCCTCACCACGACGGGCGGCGGCACGGTAGCGTGTCGCGACCGGTGGGCAGGTTACCCCTGCCCCGGAACCGACCCGATCAGGCGGCCGACCGACGCCCGACGACAGGAGGACCCGTGGTGGTGCAGGCCTACATCCTCATCCAGACCGAGGTGGGCAAGTCGTCCGAGGTGGCGCGCGAGATCCGTCAGCTGGCCGGGGTGACCCTCGCGGAGGACGTCACCGGGCCGTACGACGTCATCGCCCGGGTCGAGGCCGGCAGCGTCGACGAGCTGGGCCAGCTCGTCATCGCCCGGATCCAGGACGTCAAGGGCATCACCCGCACGCTCACGTGCACCGTCGTCCACGTCTGACCCGTCCCTGCGTGCGGCGCGGCGCCCTCGCGGGTGCCGCGTCGCTGCTCGTCGTCACCTCGGCGGCGGCCTGCTCGGGCTCCGAGGCGGTGCAGCCGGCGCCGTCCGCGTCCGCGGCCGCGTGCACGACGGCGCTCGCCGCGGCCCCCGCGACGGTGCTCGGCAAGGCCCGGACGCCGCTCGACGTCGCCGGTGCGCTCGCATACGGCGAGCCGCCGATCGTCGTCCGCTGCGGCCTCGCCGCCCCCGGCCCGTCGCCCGACCGCTGCCTCGAGCTCGACGGCACCGACTGGCTGCTCACGTCCGCCGACGAGGCGGTGCCCGTCGTCCTCGTCTCGTTCGGACGTGACCCCGCCGTCGAGGTGACGGTCCCCGGCGACTACGGCCGCGAGAACGCCTCCGCCGCGGCGATCGACCTCGCCCCGGTGGCCCGCGCCCTCCCGTCGAACGGACGGGCCTGCCAGGGCCTGTGACCTCACGGCGGACACGACGGTGAAGCAGACGGGGCCGTCGGGCGTGGAACCCGTATGACCTCCACCGACCGGCCCGGCACCGGGCCGCCCCTCGACTTCGCGGACTGGTACGCCCGCGAGTTCCCCAGGCTGCGGTCGACGCTCGCGCTCGTCACCGGCGACGTCGGCGTCGCCGAGGAGGCGACCGCCGAGGCGTTCGCCCGCGCACTCGTGCACTGGCCGCGGCTGTCCCGTACCGGAGCTCCGAACGGCTGGGTGTACACCGTCGCGCTCAACCAGGTGCGCTCGGGCTGGCGCCGGCTGGCCACCGAACGCCGCTGGCTCGCCCGGCAGCGGGCTGGGCACGTCGCACCGCCCCCGGAGCCCGACCCCTGGCTCTGGGACGCCGTCGCCCGGCTCGGTCCGAGGGCCCGCACCGCGGTCGCGCTGCGCTACGTCGCCGATCTGTCGGAGGCCGAGGTCGCCGAGGCCATGAACCTCACCCGGGGCGCCGTCGCCTCCACCCTGCACAAGGCCCGCGCCCGGCTCGCCGTGCTGCTGGCCGACCACGCACCGGACCGGGTCCTGTCCCCCGACATCAGTACCGACGTCCGCCCCGACGCCTCGACGAGGAGCCCCCGATGACCGACACCGACCTGTTCCCCGAGGCCGCGCTCCGACGGCTCGTCGCCCCGGACGACGTGCGGCCCGCACCGTCCCGGCCGATCGCCGACGTCCGGCGCCGGGCCGGGCGGCTGCGGCTGCGGCGCCGCACCGGCGTGGGGATGGCCGGCGCCGCCGCGGGCCTGGCCGGCGTGGTGCTCACCGGCACCCCGCTGCCCTTCGGCGGGGCGGCGGGCGTGGTCGCCGGGCAGCCCGCGGCCCCCGACCTGCCGATCGGGTGCGCCACCGGCTACGCCGAGCAGATTCCCTACGCGGACGCGACGGACCTGCTGTACCTGCCGGACACCGCGGTCTCGGGTCCGCTCGTCGAGGACGTGTTCGTCCGCTCCACCCGCAGCGACTGCCCCGCCGCACGGCTCGCGGCCACGGCGGCCCGCCTCAGCGGTGGTGTCGTCACCGCCTCCTTCACCGTGACGGGCCCGGACGCCGGGCCGATGCTCCCGGCCGGGGCGTCCTTCGGGGACGACACGACGACGTCGACCGTCGACGCGGGCGGACGCCGGGTCCTCCTCGCCGTGACGCAGCAGCTGCCGGGAGCCGCCCCTCTGGCCCGGGCCACGTGGTCGGAGCCGGACGGGTCGACGTGGGCGGTCGAGGCCGAGGGTCTGACCGCCGCTGAGGTCACCGCGGGCATCGCCGGGCTCCGGCTCGACGGCGGCACCGTCGCGGCCGACTCGCTCCCCGCCGGGCTCACGCAGCGGCGGCTGCTCACCGACGCCGACCAGCCGCCCCGGACCTCCCGCTACGTCCTCATGACGTACGGCTCCGCGAACGGCGAGTCCGCCGAGCACTGGGAGCTGGAGGTCCGCGACGCCCGCGCGGCCCGGATCGTGCTCGAACGGCAGCACGTCGGCGCGCAGGACGTCGACCTCGGCCCGGGCGTGGACGCGGTCTGGGTCGCCGGCGGCAAGCTGAGCCGCCTCGTCTGGCAGCCGGGAGCCGGCCCCACGTTCCAGGTGGGTGGAGACCTGAGCCTCGCGCAGGCGGTCGAGATCGCCCGGACCGTCACCAAGGTGACCCCCGACGACCCTCGCCTGGTGGCAGCCGCGGAGGGCCCGATCCCGACGAACACCTGACAGCCAGGTCCTGCGGAAGGTCTCGCGGCGGTCTGCCGCGGGACCTTCCGCACGAACGGGTCAGGCGTCGGTGCCGTCAGCGCAAGCCGGTGGGCCGGGCCAGGGCCAGCCGGAGCAACCGGTCGACGAGCTGCGGGTACGACAGGCCGGTCTGCTCCCACATCCGCGGGTACATCGAGAACGGTGTGAAGCCCGGCATCGTGTTGATCTCGTTGACGACGACCTCGTTCGTCGGCGTGACGAAGAAGTCGACCCGGGCCAGACCCTCGCAGCCCATCGCCTCGAACGTGCGCACCGCGAGGTCGCGGACCCGGTGGACGACCTCGTCGGGCAGGTCCGCGGGGCACTCGAGGCGGACGTTGCCCTCGTCGAGGTACTTCGCCTCGAAGTCGTAGAAGTCGTGACCGGCGACGACCCGGATCTCGCCCGGCAGGCTCGTCGCGGGCGTCCCGCCGTCCAGGCTCTCCAGGACGGCGCACTCGATCTCGCGGCCGGTGACCATCGCCTCGACGACGACCTTCGGGTCGTGCCGGCGGGCCTCCTCGATCGCGGCGTCGAGGTCCTCGGGGCTCTTGACCTTCGAGATGCCGATGCTCGACCCGGCCCGGGCGGGCTTGACGAAGACCGGGTAGCCGAGCTCCTCGACGTCCGCCCGGACCTCGTCCGCGCGCCGCTCCCAGTCCCGCGGGGAGACGACGAGGTAGGGGCCGACGGGCAGCCCGGCGCCCGCGAGGAGCACCTTCATGTAGTGCTTGTCCATGCTCGCCGCGCTCGCGAGCACCCCGGAGCCGACGTAGCGGATGTCGGCGAGCTCGAGCATCCCCTGGATCGTGCCGTCCTCGCCGAACGGCCCGTGCAGCAGCGGGAAGACGACGTCCACCGCACCGAGCGCCTCGGGCACCCGGCCCGGCTCGAGGGTCGTCAGCTCGGTGCTGCCCGCCTCGAGCGGGACGACGACGCCCGGGCCCTCGTCGGGCTCGACCTGCGGGAGCTCGCCAGCCTCGATCTGCCAGCGCTTGGGGTCCTCGCCCGCGAGCACCCAGCGCCCGGTCGGGGTGATGCCGATCGGGACGACGTCCCAGACGTCGCGGTCGATCGCACCGAGCACGCCGGCCGCGGTGACGCAGCTGACGCCGTGCTCGCTCGACCGGCCGCCGAAGACGACGGCGACCCGGGGACGGCGCCCGGGCGGCGTGCCGGCCGGTGCGTCGAGCGGGCTGTCGGGGGCGGGGTCCGTGTGCGCGTTCATCGCCCGCGAGGCTACCCCCGTCTCGTGTCGGGCAGGTAAGCGTCCCGGGATCGACCTGCGGGACCGGCCGCCCGGGCCGCTGGCTACCCTCGGCGCATGACCGACCCCGCCGACCCGCCCGCGCTCTCGCCCGCCACCCTCGCCGTCTGCGCCGGCCGCCCGGACAAGGTCCCGGGCGCCCCCGTCAACACCCCGGTCGTGCTGTCGTCGACGTACGTCGCGGCGCCTCCCGGCGGCGAGCCCGGGCCGGTGTACGGCCGGTTCACGAACGAGACGTGGACGGCGTTCGAGACCGCTCTGGGCGCGCTCGAGGGCGGCGACGCGCTCGTCTACGCCTCCGGGATGGCCGCGATCGGCTCCGCGCTCGCGCTGCTGCCCGAGGGCGGCCGGCTCGTCGTCCCGCGCAACCCGTACTCGGGCACCATGATCGCCGTCGACGCGCTCGCCGCGGCGGGCCGCGCGAAGGTCGAGACCGTCGACCTCGCGGACACCGACGCGGTCGTCGCGGCCCTCGACGGGGCGGACCTGCTCTGGGTCGAGACGCCGTCGAACCCGCTCGTCGAGGTCGCCGACCTGCCGGCGCTCGTCGCGGCCGCGCACGCCCGCGGCGTCCTCGTCGTCGCGGACAACACGTTCGCGACGCCGCTCGTGCTGCGCCCGCTCGACCACGGCGTCGACGTCGTCGTCCACTCGGTGACGAAGTACCTCGCCGGCCACTC
Organism: Kineosporia sp. R_H_3; assembly: GCF_002198675.1. GTDB lineage: Bacteria > Actinomycetota > Actinomycetes > Actinomycetales > Kineosporiaceae > R-H-3. The sequence goes on from NZ_MWLL01000142.1 coordinate 10,930, forward strand.
CGACGTCGTCCTCGGCGCCGCCGTGACCCGCAGCCCGGACCTGCTCGCCCGGCTCGCCACGGACCGCACCGTGCGCGGCGCGATCGCCGGCCCCTTCGAGGCCTACCTCGCCACCCGCGGGATCCGCACCCTCGCGCTGCGGGTCGAGCGCGCCCAGGCGAACGCCGCCGTCCTCGCGGAGCGACTCGCCGGGCACCCGAAGGTGTCCCGGGTGCGGCACCCGTCGCTGCCCGACGACCCCGGCCACGCCCGCGCCGCCGCCCAGATGCAGGGCTTCGGCGCGATCGTCTCGGTCGAGGTGCACGGCGGCGGGGACGCCGCGGAGCGGTTCGCGGACGCCGTCCGGCTCTGGCTGCACGCCACGAGCCTCGGCGGCGTCGAGTCGTCGCTCGAGCGCCGCCGCCGCTGGCCCGCCGAGGCCCTCACCGTGCCGGAGGGCCTCGTCCGGCTGTCGGTCGGGATCGAGGACGTCGAGGACCTGTGGGCCGACCTGGCCCAGGCCCTGGACGCCCTCTGAGCCCCTCTGAGCCCTAGGCGAGCTCGAACTTGCGCGGCCGCCCGAGCAGCCGGGCGGCCATCTCCGCGACCGGCAGTCCCTCGTGGACGGCCGCGACGACCTGCTCGGCGATCGGCATGTCGACGCCGTGCGCCCGGGCCAGCTCGAGGATCGACCGGCAGGACTTCACGCCCTCGGCGGTCTGGCTGGTCCGGGCGACGACCTCGGCCACCGAAAGCCCCCGGCCCATCTCGACGCCGAACGTCCGGTTCCGCGACAGCGGTGACGCGCACGTCGCGACGAGGTCGCCGAGACCCGCGAGCCCGGCCATCGTCGCGGGGTCGGCGCCGAGGGCCAGCCCGAGCCGGGTCGTCTCGGCGAGGCCGCGGGTGATGAGCGAGGCCTTCGTGTTGTCCCCGAAGCCCATCCCCTCGGCGATGCCGACGGCGAGCGCGATGACGTTCTTCACCGCTCCCCCGAGCTCGACGCCGACGACGTCGGTCTGGGTGTACGGGCGGAAGTACGGTGCCGAGCAGGCGGCGGCGACCCGGTCCGCGACGGCGAGGTCGGCGCACGCGACGACGGTCGCGGTGGGCTGCCGGACGGCGATCTCCTTGGCGAGGTTCGGCCCGGAGACGACGGCGACCCGCTCGGGGCCGACCTTCGCCGTCTGCGCGACGACCTCGCTCATCCGCAGCATCGTGCCGAGCTCGACGCCCTTCATGAGGCTCACGAGGACGGCGTCGCCCGGCAGGGCCGGCAGCCAGCCCTCGAGGTTGGCCCGCAGGGTCTGCGAGGGCACGGCGAGGACGACGATCGCGGCGCCGTCGAGGGCCTGCGCGGCGTCCGTCGTGGCCGTCATCGTCGGGGGCAGCGGGATGTCCCCGAGGTAGGCGCTGTTGCGGTGGCGCTGCGAGACCTCGTCGCACACCTCGGGGCGGCGGCCCCACATCGCGACCTGCGCCCCGGCGTCCGCGAGGACGATCCCGAAGGTCGTCCCCCAGGAGCCGGTCCCCATGACGGCGACCTTCACCGTGCCCGTGGTCCGCGCGGTGCCTGTCATCCGGTCTCCCGTCCCTCGGTCGCGTCGCGGCCGTCCCGGGTCGGGTCGCCGATGCGCGGCTGGTCGTGCTCGCGCGGGTCCCACCGGTGCTCCGGCGGCCGCTCCCCGCGCAGACGGCCGAGAAGCACTGCGACCGCGTCGAGGATCGTGTCAGTCGCGGCCTTCAGTGTCACGGCGTCGAGCGGCAGGCCCGCGTAGGCGGACAGGTCCACCGGCGGCCCGGCGAGCACGTGGACGGTCGTGCGCGGCAGCAGCCGGGGCTTGCGCGCGTACGGCCACATGATCTCCTGCGGCCCCCACTGCGCCACGGGGACGACGGGGCAGCCGGTCGTCAGGGCGACCCGGGCGGCGCCGGTCTTGCCGACCATCGGCCACAGGTCGGGGTCCCGGGTCAGCGTCGCCTCGGGGTAGACGACGACGCAGTCGCCCTCCTCCACCGCCGCGACGGCCGCGGACAGCGCCCTGCCGGCGTCCGCGCTCTCCCGGTACACCGGGATCTGCCGGGCCGCGGTGACGATCCGGCCGAGCACGGGGATCCGGAAGACCGCCTCCTTGCCGAGGAAGCGCGGCGGGATCCCGTTGTCGTAGAGGAAGTGCGCCAGGGTCAGCGGGTCCGCGTAGCTGAGGTGGTTGGCCGCCACGACGAAGCCGCCGTCGCGCCGCAGGTGCTCGGCGCCCTGCCAGTCCCGCCGGGTGAAGGCCAGCAGGGGCGGTTTGGCGATCGCCGCGGCGAGGCGGTAGGCGGGGGCGTAGCGGCGGGCGGTCACGCGTCCTCCGGGGCGGGGGCTGGGTCGGCGCTCATCCTCTCCCCCGCCTCGTCGGGTGTCGAGCCGCCGGTGCGAGGATCGGACCATGAGTCCCCGCAGGCGCCGCTGGACGGTGGTCGTCCCCCTCAAGGGCGGCCCCGGCGCCAAGTCCCGCCTCGGCGGCCCGCCCGGCCTCGCGGCCGCGCTCGCCCTGGACACCCTGGAGGCCGTCGTCGGCGCCCCGGGCGTCCGGTCGGTCGTCGTCGTGACGTCGGACGACGGCACGGCGGCCCACGCGCGGCTGCTCGGCGCCCTGGTCGTCGGGGAGTCCGCCCCGGGCTCGGGGCTGCTCGCCGCCGTCAAGGACGGGCTCGCCGCGGCCCCGGACGAGCACGTCGCCGTCCTTCTCGGCGACCTGCCCGCGCTGCGCCCGGCCGACCTCGGCGAGGCGCTCGAGGCCTGCCGCCGGGTGCTGCGGGACGCCGCCTGCGCGCTCGTGCCGGACGCCGACGGCACGGGCAGCGTGCTCCTGGCGGGGCGCCGGCCCGGCGACCTCGACCCGGCGTTCGGGCCGGGCTCTGCCGACGAGCACGTGCGCCGCGGCGCCGTCCGGCTGGACCTCGACCTGCCCCGGCTGCGGCGGGACGTCGACACGGGGGCCGACCTCGCGGAGGTCCTGGCCCTGGGCGCCGGCCCGCGGACGCGGGCGTGCACCGACGACGTCCCGAGCCACGCCCGCCCCTGAGCCGCCCCGCGGCCGGCAGCC
>NZ_MWLL01000143.1 GCF_002198675.1 Kineosporia sp. R_H_3
CCCGGCCTGCAGGTCGTGCACCGGCATCGACCCGTCCGAGACCACGTGAGCAGCAGGCACCGCGGCGTCCGGCTCACCGCCGGGCACCTCGCCCTCTGTCTGCTCGTCGCTGCTCACGAGAACAACACTAGGGACGGGGTCCGACAGTCTGTCCCCTGCGAGACCCGTTCCCGCAGAACAACTTTGCGTGACAGTTCGCTACTCGTCCGACCCCGTGCGCGCCTTCACCGGACCGCCGGATCCCTGACCGGCAACCGCAGCAGAACCGCGGCGAGCTCTGCGTTACGCCGGACGAACGGCTCCCAGGCGTCGGGGCAGGTGACCGGGGCCGCCGGACGGTCGCACACCTGCTGCTCCCACCCGTCGAGCCGCCCGGCCCGCACCCGGAACGACACGAGCACCCCGTCGGACCAGCCGCTCAGGGCGAGGTCGCCGCCTCCGTCGACCGTGACCCGTTGCGGCGCGACGACCCAGTCGACCGCGGCGAGCTCCTCCTGCAGCCTGGCCGCGACCTCGAACTGCTCGTGCGCGACGGCGGCGTCCCGGCGGGCCAGCAGGTCGGCGCGGACGGCGGCCACGGCGGCGGGCTCCCGGTGCAGGACGGCGGACACGGCGTCGACGAGGTCGGGCAGCCGGGCGTGGTCGACGCCGCGCAGCCTCGCCATCTCGCGCTCGGAGCCGCTGAGCGTGCGGCCCGCGTACGCGAGCGGGTGCACCCGGTGCAGCGCGGAGACGGCGAGCCGGGCCTGGCCGCCGCCGAGGTACGGGCCGAAGCAGACGACGTCCGGGCCGGACGACGGCAGGTGCACCGCCTCCAGACCGGGCGACCGCGGGGACGTCGTGAGCCTCAGGTACGTCGGGATCTCCAGCCCGCCGCGGGCCCGGTTCCACCGCGGCAGCCGGCGTTCGAGCAGGTTGCGCTCGACCCAGGCCGCCTCGTGCTCGGACGCGCACACGAGCGCCTCGACGGCGACGACCTGCGGCACCATCCGGCGCAGCCGCGGGCGGTCCCGCAGGGCACCCCAGTACGACGCCACCCGGCGGCGCAGGTCGCCGGCCCGCCCGACGTAGAGCACCCGGCCGGCCTCGTCGCGGAAACGGTAGGTGCCGGGCTCCGCGGGCAGCGCCGCCACGACGTCCGGTCGTGCGCCCATCAGCGGTCACGCGCCGGCGGCCCGAGCGGGAGCGTCACGACGGCCCGGGTCCCCCCGCCGGGTGCCTCCTCGACCGACGCCGTCCCGCCGTGCGCGGACGCCGCGTCCGCGACGATCGCCAGGCCCAGCCCGCTGCCCGGCAGCGACCGGGCGTCGTCCGCGCGCCAGAACCGCTCGAAGACGTCGGTGCGGTGCTCGGCCGCGATGCCGGGCCCCTCGTCGTCCACCGTCAGCCGGACGGCGTCGGGCCCGCCCGGCTCCAGCCGCACCGACACCGTCGACGCCGGCGGCGAGAACTTCACCGCGTTGTCAAGGAGGTTCACCACCGCCCGCTCGAGCGAGACGGCGTCCGCATCGGCGAGCGTGCACGGCACCAGGTCGGCCGCGACGGTGCGGTCGCCCGCGCGGCGCCGGGCCCGCTCGACGGCGGTGACGACGACCTCGTCCAGGCGCACCTCCGCGCGCGGCCGCGCCGGCTCGTCGTGGGAGAGGACGACGAGCTCGGAGACGAGGCCGGAGAGCTCGTCGAGCTGACCCGTGACGTCGGCGAGGAGCGCCTCGCGGTGGGCCGCCGGCAGCGCCCGCCCGGTGCGCTCGCTGCGGACGAGGAGGTCGAGGTTGGCACGCAGGCTGGTCAGCGGCGTCCGCAACTCGTGCCCCGCGTCCGAGATGAGCCGGGCCTGCCGGGAGCGGGCGTCCGCGAGCGCCGAGGTCATGGCGGTGAACGCGGTCGCGAGCCGGCCGACCTCGTCCTCGGCGGGCACGTCGGGCACCTCGACCCGCACCGTGAGGTCCTGCGTGCGGGCGATCGTCTCGGCGGCGTCGGCGAGCGCCCGCACGGGCCGCAACCCGTTGCGGGTCACGGCGTACCCGGCGAGGACGGCGAGCAGCGCACCGGGCAGCCCGATGACGAGCAGCGTCAGCCAGAGCCGTTGCGCGAGCACGCCGAAGTCGGTGAGGTCACCGCCGACGCGGGCGGTCCAGCCGTTGTCGAGCGGGCGGCTGAGCACGAGCACCGGCTGGCCGAACTCCCCGCGGACCGCGGGCAGCGAGGAACCGGTGATCATCCGGAGTCGGCCCGGCATCGGCTCGGCGACGGTGAGGTCCGGGGCACCGTCCGCCCGGCAGACCGTGCCGTCGGGCGCGGTGAGCTGCACGAGCACCTGGCGCCGGCCGCTCAGCGCGACCGGCGCCTGCGTCGTCACGGTCTCGCAGAACGTCGTCGCGTCGGTCGTCACCCCGACCGGGAGCCGCTCCAGGGCGTTCGCGACCGCCTGCAGCTGGTCCTCGACCTGCGAGACGGTGGTCCGGGCGGCGACCACGACGACCGCTCCGCCCGCGACGAGGAAGAACCCGAACCCGGTGACCGCCGTCCGCAGCGCGAGCCGGGCCAGCAGCGACCGGGGCCGCCCGAGCCGCCTCACACCGACGTCCCGCTGCCGCTGCCGCTGCCGTTCGCGGGCCGGACGACGTACCCGACACCGCGCACCGTGTGCAGCAGCCGCGGCCGCCCGCCCGCCTCGGTCTTGCGCCGCACGTACCCGACGTAGACCTCGAGGGTGTTCGAGCCCGGGTCGAAGTCGTAGCCCCACACCTCGGCGAGGATCTGCGCCCGGGTGAGCACCTGGCGCGGGTGGAGCATGAGGTACTCGAGGAGCTCGTACTCGGTGCGGGTCAACGGGACCGGCTCACCGGCCCGGGTCACCTCGCGCGCCGCGGTGTCCATCCGGAGGTCGTCGACGACGAGCACCCTGCCGCCCTCGGCCGTCGCCCCGGCCCGGCGCAGCAGCGCGCGGACCCGGGCGAACAGCTCCTCGAGGGCGAACGGCTTGGGCAGGTAGTCGTCCGCGCCGGCGTCGAGGCCGCGGACCCGGTCGCCCGTCGACTCCCGGGCCGTGAGCATGAGCACGGGGACGCCGTCCCCGGCCGCCCGCAGCCGCCGGCAGACCTCGAGGCCGTCGACCTTGGGGAGCCCGAGGTCGAGGAGCACGAGGTCCGGCCGGTGCGTCGCCACCGCCGCGAGCCCGGCCTCGCCGTCCGTCGCCGAGACGACGGTGTAGCCCTCGAACTCCAGGCTGCGCTCGAGGCTGGCCCGCACGGCGGGGTCGTCCTCGACGACGAGCACCAACATGCTGGCCATCCTCGCGGGTGCGGGCGGGTCGCGGCGGGAGGTCAGGCCGTGACGTCGCGGCGGGCGAAGGACGCGGCCGCGGCGCCGGCACTGACGAGCAGGTACCCGCCGGCGGTGAGGAGGGCCGCCGCGAGGGTCACCTCGGCGGTCCCGTTCGACGCGATGGCCGAGAGCAGCTGGCCGGGCAGCCAGCGGGCCGAGCCGTCGACGGTGCCGGCGATGATCGTCTCGACGAGGAAGAGCCAGCCGAAGCCGACGGCGACGGCGGGGATCGACGCCCGCATGAGGATGCCGAGCGCGCTGCCCAGCGTCGCGTAGCCGGCGGTCGCGAGCGCGACCTCGCCGATGGTCCGCACCGAGTCGGTGAGGCCGTCCGCGGTGAACCACGCGGTCGTGTCGACGCCTTGGCCGGAGGCGAGCGCGGACGCGACCCCGGCGGCGACGACCGCCGCGGCGAGGACCGCCCCGACGCTGAACGTGACGATCGCGGCCCAGGTGCCGGCGAGCCACCGGGAACGGTGCGGCTGCCGGATGAGCAGGTTGCGCAGGGTGCCGGTCGTGTACTCGCCGGCGATCGCGGCGGCGGCCACGCAGAGCGCGATGATGCCGAACAGGCCCACGGCGCCGCTGAGCCCGGCGAGCAGCCCGGACGCCTGGGAGAGGCTCTCGACCGTCGCCCCGCCGCCCGGCCTCGGTGGCCCGTCGGCCGCGGGCGCGGCGTCGGCGAAGACGAACGTCAGGGTCGTGACGAGGGCGGTGACGGCCGCGGTGGCGGCGTACGTGCCCCACAGCAGGGCGGGCCGGCGGAGCTTGGTCCAGGCGGCGAGGAAGGATCCGTACATGGGAGGTCTCCTGAGGAAGGCGTGGACGTGGGAAGGCGTGGACGTGGGAGGGCGTGGGAGCTGTTGCGGGGCAGGCGGTCCGGAGCGCGGGCTCAGCGGACGTCGCCGCTCCCCGCACCGGTGAGGGAGAAGAAGGCGTCCTCGAGGGTCGGGCGCTCGAGCTCGAGCCGGGTGAGGACGACGCCCACGCCGTGCGCACGCCGGTTCAGCTCGGCGGCGCGGGCGAACGCCTCGCCGTCCGGCGTCCCCGCGGCCAGCGGCACGGTGACCTCGCCGCCGGCGCTCGTCGCGGGCCAGTCGAGCGCGGCGGCGACGTCGGCGAGCACGTCGGCGTCCTCCGGCCGCTCGGTGCGCAGGACGATCCGCGGGTGCTGGGTCGCGACGAGGTCGGCGACGGAGCCCTGGAACACCAGCCGGCCCCGGCGGATCATCACGAGGTGGTCGGCGACCTGCTCGACCTCGGCGAGCAGGTGGCTCGACACGAGGACCGTCATGCCCTCGTCGCGGAAGCTCGCGAGCAGCTCGCGCATCTGGGCGATGCCGGCCGGGTCGAGGCCGTTCGTCGGCTCGTCGAGGACGAGCAGCCGCGGCTGCGGCAGCAGCGCCGCGGCGATGCCGAGCCGCTGCTTCATCCCGAGGCTGTACGAGCGGAACGCGTCGTCGCCGCGGGCGCCGAGGCCGACCCGCTCGAGCACCTGAGGCACCCGCGCGGTCGGCAGCCCGCCGACCCTGGCGAGGACGAGCAGGTTGTCCCGCCCGCTGAGCGCCGGGGTGAACGCGGGCCCCTCGATCATCGCGCCGACCGAGCCGAGGTAGCGGGCCGGGTGCGCGAGCGGCTCGCCGAGCACGGTGCCGCTGCCGGACGTCGGCCGTACGAGGCCGAGCAGCATCCGGATCGTCGTGGTCTTGCCGGCGCCGTTCGGGCCCACGAACCCGGAGACCACCCCCGCGGGGACCTCGAGGTCGAGCGCGTCGACGACGGTCCGGCCGCCGTAGGTCTTGGTGAGGCCGGTCGTTCGGACGGCGGCGGTCGCCGCGGGGCCGGGCGCCGCGGCCGTCGGGCGGGGATCGGTGTCGACGAGCGTCATGGTTCCTCCTGGTGGGCTGCCCCCGGCGTCGCGGGGGAGGCGGTCTTCCAGGAGGTTGGTTCCCGGACCTGAGAGCCGGGTAAGACCGGTGCCGCACAGATCGTGAGAACGGCTCAGGGTGAGGACGCTCGGCGTGAGAGCGGCTCACCGGGAGGACCCTCAGCCGTCGAGCAGCCCCCGGGCGAGCGCCGACGCGAGGCTCGGCGCGGCCGGCAGCCGGGGGATCAGGGTCGCCTGCAGCGCGTGGTAGACGTCCGGCTTGCCCTCCCAGACGGCGGACGACGGCCGCCCCTGCGGGTCGAGCTCGTGCCACCACGAGCCGCCCGCGCGGTCGACGACCTGCGTCGCGACGTGGTCCCACCACGTCTCGTACCAGGCGCCGTACTCCGGCTCCCCGGTCACCCGGGCCAGCGTCGCCGCGGCCCCGACCGCCTCGGCGGCCACCCAGTGCATCCGCTCCCGGACGACGGGGACGCCGTCCCAGCCGTGGGTGTAGACGAAGCCGGGGTGCCCGTCGACGGCCCAGCCGTGCGTCGTCGCGGCGGCGAACAGGCCGCGGGCGGCCTCGCGCAGCCACGCCGGTGCCCCCGCCCGGTCGGGGTCCCGGTCGGCCGCCGCGTCGAGCGCGGCGTCGAGGTGGAGCAGGAGCCGCGACCACTCCAGGCCGTGCCCGACCGTCACGCCGTACGGCCGGAACTGGTCGGCCGGCGTCTCGGCGTTGTACTCGAGCAACGGTTGCCAGCCGGCGTCGAAGTGCTCGGGGATCATCCAGCCCGTCGTCCGGGCGAGACGCATGACCTTGTCCGCGACCCGCAGCGCCTGGTCGAGCCGGCCCGGGTCGGCGGTGACGTCCGCGGCCGCGAGCAGGGCCTCGACGAGGTGCATGTTCGCGTTGACGCCCCGGTACGGGTCGGCCGCCGTCCAGGCCCGGTCGTAGGAGTCGACGACCATCCCGTCGTCCGCCCGCCAGAACCGCTCGTCGACGACCCGCAGGGCCTCGGTGAGCAGCGCCTGCGCTCCGGCTGCTCCTGCGAGGACGGCCGAGGAGGTCCCGAGGACGACGAACGCGTGCCCGTACGCCTCCTTGGCGTCCGAGACCGGCCCGTCGTCGTCCGCGCTCGCGAACCAGCCGCCGTGCGCGTCGTCGCGGAGCATCCCGGTGAGCGCCGCGACCCCGTGCGCGACGAGCGGTCGGCAGCCCGGCCGGCCGAGGAGCGTCCCGAGGGCGAAGACGTGCGTCATCCGGCACGTGATCCACAGGTGGACCGGGTGCGCCGGGTCGGGCCTGCCCTGCGTGTCGAGCCACCCGAACCCGCCGGCCGGACGGCGCGACGCCCGGGCGAAGTCGAGCAGCCGGTCCGTCTCGGCCTCGAGCCAGCGGGAGTGCGCGGGCCGGTTCAGCCACGTCATGGCGGGTGGTTCTCCTCGTCCGTCCGGTGGCCCTCGGGGCCGGTCGGCGCTCACGGTAGTGCCCGTCCCGCGGCGCGGCCGGAGGGCCACGTGGCGGGACGCACCCCGGAACGTGGTGTCCTCCGGCGCAGCCGCGCGTCAAGATGAGCCCGTGACCTCCTGGCTCTCCCGGCTGCTGCGGCGGGGCGCCCCGCTGCCGCGCGGGGTGCCGGCCAGGCCGTTGTCCGCCGTCACCGTGCCGGCCGGCGCGAGAACCCGGGACCGGGCCCCGCAGGGGCCGACCCTGGACGACGGCGGGGGGCCGTGGCTGCCGCGCTGGGAGCCGCTGCCGCCGGTCCCGCCGACCCTGCCCATGGTCCGGGCGGTGCCCCCGCGCGGCGCGGCCCCGGCGCGGGACGCCGGCAGCGGGCACAACCGCCCGGTGCCGCAGCCGATCGAGGGGGCCGGCCTGCCGTGGTCCGCGGTCGGCCGGGTCGACGTCCCGGGCGGCTGGGGCAGCGGCGTCCTCGTCGGGCCGCGGCACGTGCTCACCGCGAGCCACGTCGTCGCCTGGGGCCGGGGCGGCCGGCCCGCGCCGGACCGGGCCGTCCCGGGCTGGCTGCGGTTCACCCCGGCGGCGCGCCCGGGGCGGGCGCCGCACGGCGTCGCGGACGGTGTCGCGGTGCACTACGCGCTCGCCGTCGTCCCCCCGGTCATCGAGCCGTTCGAGGAGCGCTACGACTACGCGATCTGCGTGCTCGACCGCCGGATCGGCGACGACGTCGGCTGGCTCGGCGTCCGCGGGTACCGCGACGAGTGGGACGGCGAGCCGCTGTGGACGCTCGTCGGCTACCGCGGCGCGACGGCCGCGCACGCCGAACCCGTTGCCGTGTCGGGGCTCCCGCTCGACGGGCACGACGAGCAGAGCGACGACAGCCAGGTCATGTTCCACTCCGCGGCGGTCGCCGTCGGCTCGTCCGGCGGGCCGGTCCTCGCGCAGTGGCCGGGGGAGCCGGTGCCGAGCGTCGTCGCCGTCCAGAGCTGGTCGAACGAGCACCGGTCCGGCGCCTGCGGCGGCCACCGGCTCGTCGAGCTCGTCGCGGCCGCGATCCGGGAGCATCCCTGAGCGCCGCCGAGGACCCACCCGCCGCCGGCCCGTCCGCGGTCCCGTGGCTGCGCAGGATGCGGCTGCCCGCCGCCGTGCTCGGCGTCGTCGTCGTCGCGGTGGCGACCATGGGGTTCGTCCCGCGCGGCCGCGCGCCGTCGCTCCCGTCGTCGCTGTACTCGGTGGGCGTCGGCGTGGCCGCGGACGGCGGCCGGGTGCCGCTGCCCGTCGGGAAGGACGCCGGCGAGAACCCGTTCCACCCCGGGACCCGGGTGCTGCTCCCGGCCCGGGACGCGACGCTCACCGAGATCGTCCGGGTCCGCGCACGGGCGGCGCAGGAGCAGGCCTGGCTGGCCGCCGCGTGCGTGCCCGGCGCCGGCACCCGGTTCGCCGACCTCTCCGCGACGGCCCTGCTCGACCTGCGCGTCCTGACCCTCACCGGCGGTGCCATGGTCGCCGGGTGGACCGACCGCTGGCGCTACGTCTGGCCTCGGGACGCCTCTGCCGGGGCCGCCGCGCTCGCCGTCTCCGGGCACGTCGACGACGCCGCGCAGGTCATGGCGTTCCTCGAGCGGCAGCAGCGTCGCGACGGCCGCTTCGAGGCCCGCTACCGCCCCGACGGGTCCGGCGCCCCCGACGACCGGGGCATCCAGCTCGACGGCAGCGGGTGGGCGCTCTGGGGTCTCGCCGCGGTCGCCCGGGCGACCCCGCCGCAGGACCGGGCGGGCGTCGTCGCGGCCCGGCGGGCGCTGCTCGACCGGTCCGTCGCGGCCCTGCTCCGGGTCACCTCGGACGGCCGGGAGCTGCCGCCGCCGTCACCGGACTACTGGGAGGTCCGCGAGCGCCGGGTGACCCTCGGCAGCGTCGCGCCGATGATCGCCGGGCTGCACGCGGCGTCCGAGCTCTACACGGTGCTCGGCGAGCCGGGCCGGGCCCTCCGGACGCAGGGGGCGGCCGAGCGGCTCACGGCCACGGTCCGGGACCGGTTCGCAGGCTCCGGCTACCAGCGTTACCCGGACCGCGGCGGCGCCGACAGCGCCGTGGCGATGATGATGCCGCCGTTCCAGCCGGTCGCGGACCCGCAGGTCGTCGCGGCGTTCCGGGCCGCACCGGCCCGGTTGGCCCGCCCCGGCGGCGGGCTCGCCCCGGGCGAGCAGTGGCGCGAGCAGACCGTGAGCTGGACGCCGGAGACCGCGCTGTTCGCGCTCGGGGCCGCCGCCTCGGGCGACCGGGCGGAGGCCGTGCAGCGGCTCACCTGGCTGGACTCCCGGCGGACGCCGCTCGGCTCGCTGCCCGAGAAGGTGCTCGCCGACGGCCGCCCGGCCGGCGTCGCGCCGCTCGCCTGGACCGCCGCGCTCGTGCTCCTCACGCTGCACGAGCTCGACGGGACCGCGGGGACGGGCTGCACCGCCGGGGGCTGAGCGGACGGTCGGGCCGCTGCGAGGGTCAGGCCCGCCGGGCCGGCAGCGCGAGCCGGTCGAGGTCGCGGACGGCGACCACCTCGAGGTCCGCGCCGGCCGCCCGGACCGCGCGCCGGGCCTCGACGGCGAACTGCTCGACGTCGTCCCCGTAGCGGCGGGAGAAGTGGGTCAGCGCGAGCAGCCGGGCCCCCGCCGCGACGGCGATCTCGGCGGCCTGCCGGGCCGTGAGGTGCCCGTACGCCGCGGCGAGGTCGGCGTCGACGTCGAGGTACGTGCTCTCGCAGAGCAGGACGTCGACGTCGCGGGCGATCTCGACGGCCCCGGCGCACACCCGGGTGTCCATGACGACGGCGACCGACTGCCCGCGGCGCGGCTGCGTCACCTCGTCGAGGAGCACGACCCGGTTGCCGATCGCGATCTCCCCGGTCTCGGCGAGCCGGCCGACGTCCGGTCCCGAGATCCCGAGCGCCACGAGCCGCTCGGGTCGGAAGGTCACGCCGTCCGGCTCCTCGACCCGGTACCCGACCGCCGGGATCCGGTGGTCCAGCGCGGCCGCCGTGAGCACCCATTCGCTGCCGCCGGCGAGCCCGCGGGCCTGGACGCCGTCCGACTCGACGGGCACCTCGACCGCAGGCACCGGCCCGGCCGGGGCCCCGGCGTGCCGCAGCACCCGGACGTCGCGCAACGAGGCGGCGGGGAAGTGCAGCACCGCCGGCCCCGGGGCGTCGTCGACGGCCCGCCGCGCGAGGACCCCCGGCAGGCCGAGGCTGTGGTCGCCGTGCAGGTGCGTCAGGCAGATCCGGTCGACCGACGCCGCGCTCACGCCCGCGAGGAGCAGCTGGCGCTGGGTGCCCTCGCCCGGGTCGAAGAGGATCGTCAGGCCGTCCCACCGCAGGACGTAGCCGTTGTGGTTGCGGGTTCGCGTCGGGACCTGCGATGCCGTGCCGAGGATGACCAGCTCGCGGGAGGACACCGGGGCACACTAGCCGGGGCGCCCCGGCGGCGGCATAGGCTGCGCGTCGTGGCAGTCCTGCTCAGTCTCGACGGCGTCAGCCGCAGCTACGGCGACCGGGTCGTGCTGCACCCGGTGAGCCTCGACGTCGCGGCGGGCGAGTGCGTGGCCCTGCTCGGCATCAACGGCTCCGGCAAGTCGACGCTGCTGCGGATCGCCGCGGGGCGCGACAAGCCGTCGTCCGGCACGGTGACGTTCGACGGGCACGTCCTCGACGAGGAGGACCTGCACGCGCGGGCCCGGATCGCCGTCGTCGGGGACGTCGCCGCCACCTACCCCGACCTCACCGTCCGCGAGCACCTCATGCTCGTCGCGGTCTCGCACGGCGTCGGCGACGAGGCCGCCGCCTGGGTCGACTGGGCCCTCGAGGACCGCCACCTCGTCGACAAGGCGGACGCGCTGCCGTCGTCGCTGTCCTCCGGGCAGCACCAGGCGATGCTCCTGGCGTCCGCGCTCGTCCGCCCGCGCGACCTGCTCGTGCTCGACGAGCCGGAGCAGCGGCTCGACCCCGGCGCCCGGGGCCGGCTCGCGGACCGGCTCTCCGCCGAGCGCGAGGACGGCACCGCCGTCCTCCTCGCGACCCACCACCGCGAGCTGGCGCGCGCGGTCGCCGACCGGGTCGTCGTGCTCGAGGACGGCCTGGTGCTCGCGGAGGGGACCCCGGACGACGTCTTCGCCGACGGCCGATGACGCACGCCGCCGACCGCCCCGCGCCGGGCTCCGACGAGCCGGACGAGGACGACCTCCCCGCGCGCGAGGACCCGTACTGGGACGACCTCACCGCGGAGACGTTCGCCTTCCTGCGCCGGCTGCGGGCCGCCGAGCGCCGCCGCAAGATCGGCAGCGCCGCGTACACGGCGTACGTGGCCCTCGTCGTCGCGCTCGTCTACGTCGTGCCGTACGTCTGGTACGCGCTCGTGCAGCCCGTCCCCGTGGCCTCGGAGCGGACGGCACCGGCCTGGGCGCTCGCGGGCGTCGGGCTGGGGATGCTCGTGCTCGTCGGGTTCCTCCGGGACGGCGGGTGGCGCGGGCCGGCCGTGGTCGACCGCCCGACGGCCGCCTGGCTGCTGCCGTCGCCGACCCACCGCAGGGCGCTGCTCGTGCCGCGCTGGCGGACGGCGCTCGCGCTCGGGGCGGCGTCCGGCGTCGTCGTCGGGGGCCTGCTCGGCATCGTCGGCCGGGTCGTCTCCGGCGGGACGGCCGGGGAGGTCGCGGCCGGGGGTGCCGTCGCCGGGTTGCTGCTCGGGGCCGGCGGGACGGCGCTCGGCGGGGTCGCGGAGACCACGCGGCGCCCGCTGCGCCGGGCCGCGCTGCTGTGGGTCGCGCCGGGTGTCGTCCTCGGGGCCGCGGTGCTCGCGGCGCGGGCCGGCCGTGGCGGGGCGCAGGACTCTCTCGCCGGCGGCGGGGTCGGCGTCGACGGGGTCGTCGCCGCGGTGCTGCTGTGGAGCGGGCCGTGGGGCTGGGCGGTCCAGCCGCTCGTCGCGGCGCTGCCCGGGCGGGCACCGGGCGGCGTCGACGCGCTGTGGCCCGCCGGGCTCGTGCTCGCCCTGCTCGCGACCGCGCTGCTCGTCCGGCACGTCGACGGCCGGGTCGCGACCCTCGAGGCCCGGACGCTGCGCGACCGCGCCGACGCGGTCGCCCTCGTCGGGGCCTCGATCCTCTCGCTCCAGCCGCGCCGGGCCCGGCTCACCGTGCTCGCCGCGCAGGGCCACGCGCCGTCCACCCGGGTGCGGCTGGCGGTGCCGCGGCAGCGCTGGCTCGTCGGGCCGTGGCGGGACGCGACGGCCCTGCTCCGGGCGCCGTCCCGGCTCGTGTGGTCGGTGCTGTGGCTGGTCGCCGCCGTGGCCCTGCTCGCGGCCTCCTGGCGGGCCGGGGTCGGCCCGCTCGACCCGGCCCTGCTCCCGCGGACGGCGGAACGCGCCCGGCTCGGGGAGAAGGTGCTCCTCGGTGTGCCCGGGCTCGTCGCGCTCTACCTGTCGGCCGCCCAGCTCGCGGAGCCGGCCCGGCTCGACGCGGACGACGTCCGCCGGCTGCGGATCCGCCCCACCGCCGCGACCCGGCAGGCGCTGGCGCACGCCGTCGTCCCGGTCGTGGTCCTCGCCGTGCTGCTCGTCGCGGCGCTGCTCGTCACGTGGGGGCTCACCGGGGTCACTCCCTGGGCCGGGGCGTCCGGCGTGTTCTCCGGCGGCGGGGCGGACGGCGTGGCGGTGCTGCCGTTCGACACGTCCGTCGTCCGGATGGGGCTCGTGGCCGCGCTGCCTGCGCTGCCGGTCATGGTCGGTGCGGCCCTCGTCAGCGCCTACCGCGGCGACGCGCCGCTCACCCTGCTCGCGTCGGGTGCCGGCTCGCCGATGGGCGACCCGGGGCCGGCGTCGCTGCTCGCCTGGTACGCCCGGGCGCCGATCGTCGCCGTCCTCCTGCTCGTGCCGACCCTGCTCGGCTGGTCGGTGGCGGGCACCGTGACGGCGGTCGGTGCGGTCGCCATGCTCTCGTGGGCGGGCATCCGCGCCGAGGCGATGCTCCGGGCCTGACCTGACCCGACCGGACCTGAGCGGATCTGACCGGACCTGACCGGACCTGACCGGACCTGCCGCAAAGGTGCCCGCGCATCGCGTGGCCCGAGGGCGAATGCCCGGACCGCTCCGGGGCAGAGGACCAGGTACGGGGGGCCGCACGTCGCGCGAGGGGCACGACGGCCGGCGCACCGCACCACTGACGTAGCGGGCCCGAGCACGACGGTCCGACGGATGAGCACGGGAGGACGCCGTTGTGAGCGAAGGGACCGGACCGTCCCGGACGGTCGTCGAGGGGGCACCCGACGCCTGCGCACTGCCCGACACCTACGCGCTCAAGGACCTCGAGCGCAGGATCTGCGAGGACGACAGCATCACCGAGCTGGGCGTGCGGCTGTCCGTGCGCGGCGGGCGGATCGTCGTCCAGGGCACCGTGGCGAGCCCGGGCCGCCGGGACGCCGTCCTCGCGCTCGTCCGCGCGGCCTGCCCGGGCTGCCCCGTCGTCGACGAGACACGGCTCACCGACGGCGACCTGTCGACGCCGCCGCACGGTGCCGAGGTGATCCGGTGATCCGGGTCGCCGCCGTCGGGGACGTCCACCTCGCACCGGACGTCGCGGGCCGGCACCGCGCCGGGCTGGAGGGGGTCGCCGAGCACGCCGACGTCCTGCTGCTCGCCGGCGACCTCACCCGCCACGGGACGCCCGAGGAGGCCGTCGTCGTCGCCAGCGAGTACGCCGACCTCGGGCTGCCCGTCGTCGCTGTCCTCGGCGACCACGACTACCACAGCGGGGCCGAGGCCAAGGTCGCCGACCTGCTCGTCGAGGCCGGGGTGACCGTGCTCGAGGGGGAGGGGCTCGTGCTCGACCTGCCCGCCGGGCGGCTCGGGATCGGCGGGGTGAAGGGCTTCGGGCTGGGGTTCGCCGGCCGCTGCGGCAGCGACTTCGGCGAGCCGGAGATGAGGGCGTTCAGCCGGCACGGCCGGGAGGGCGCCGAGCAGCTCGCGCGGGCCCTGCGGTGCCTGGACGACCTCGACGACGCCGTCGACGTCAAGGTCGCGCTCACGCACTACGCGCCGGTCGACGAGACGCTGCTGGGGGAGCCGTCAGAGATCTGGCCGTTCCTCGGGAACTACCTGCTCGGCGAGGCCATCGACGCCGGGGGCTGCGACCTCGCCGTGCACGGGCATGCGCACGCGGGGCGGGAGAAGGGCATGACGCTCGGCGGGGTGCGGGTCCGCAACGTCGCGCAGCCGGTGATCCGGGCGGCGTACGCGGTGTACGAGGTGTCGTCGACGCGGGTGCTCGTCGGGCGGTAGCGAGGGGCTGCGGGACAGAGCAACCCGCACAGTCAGGTGACGCCAAGGTCGGTGAGAAGGCGCCGGGCGTCGTCCAGGCCCTTGGTGTTCTCGGCCGGGTCGATGCCACCGGTGAGGTCGTCCGCGGCGACCCGCCCGGCGAAGTACACGCCCTGGACGGCGGCCCGCACGCGGCGGAACAAGTCGAGGTGCCGCAGCTCGCCGGCTCCCGCGACGAGGTCCGCGAGCGCGGTCGCCGGCACCGACTTGGCGACGTAGGTCGACCCCTGGTGCTCGACCGACCAGGTCCGGGAGTTCATGCCGCCGGTCAGCGGCGTGATCCGGGCCCCTTCGATGCCCCAGAACGTTGCGAGGGCCTCTTGGAGGTCTGCCATCGGCGCACCTTCTCATGTCATGCCACACGCTCGACGAGCTGCTCGCGGGCCGGCGCTCCGGCGGCGGCCCCCGGGGGATGCACCCACGGCTGCACGGGCACCCGCGTCGCGGGCGTGCACCGATGGGTGCAGCTGCGCGGGTGCTCCCACCCCGCTGATCCTGCACCCACGGCTGCACGGCGCGTCGGGAGCGGCCGTGCAGCGATGGGTGCAGCGGGACGGGTGGACTGGGGATGCACTGGGCACGACCCCGTGGACCACCCGCACCGGGCGCGTTCGCACCGCACTCCCGCACCCCGATCCTGCCCGGGCGTCCGCCGCGACCCGCGCTGCGGCCGACGAGCCTGCGCCGTTCCGAACCTACGGAGCTGCCGGTCCGAGACCGGTCCGTGCGTCCCCGCCGAGGTGGTCCTCGAGGAGCGCGAGGGCGCCCGCGGCGGCGGCCGTGAGAGCCGTCGGCGGCCGGCCCGCCCAGAGCGTGGCGAGGGCGGGCGGTGTCAGGGGCACGATCTCGAGCGTCTCGAACTCCTCGCCCGCCAGGAGCTCTGCGGCATCCGGGCGGCGGTCGACGGCGGCGAGGTCGAGCAGGACGACGACGTCCGGGCGCAGCCGTGCGAGGTCGGTGACGAGGCCGAGCACCCGGAGCGACGCCTCGACCTCGCCCACCGTCCGGTGCACGCCGAGCTCCTCGCGCAGCTCCGTGGCGACCGTCGTGGCGAGGTGCCGGCCGTCCCCGGCGGGCTCGAGCATCCCGGACGGGGCGACGTGCCAGCGGCCCGGATCGGTCCCGACCCGGGTGCTCCGCAGACCGAGGACGACGCCCGTCTCCCCGTGGGGACCGTCGTCTCCAATGCCGGTCCGGACCACGAGCAGCACCGAGACCCCGAACGCGGCGGCACGGCCCGTGCCGCTCGTCGTCGGGTCACCGGCGACCTCGTGCGCGCGATGGCGCAGCGGCAGGTCCGCGAGCGAGGTCGGGTCCGGCCGATCGTCCGTGCCGTCACCCGAAGCGGCTGCAGCGCGGACGATCTCGTCACGCACGGCGTCGCACGTCGCGAGCATGTCGAAGTACCCGCCGGGCACGACGCGGACCACCGCCCCGCCGGAGCCGCCCGCACCGTCCGGTGTCTCGACCCGGTCCAGGCACAGGACCGCCCCGTCGTGCACCCGCCCGCCGGCGCGCAACCCGTCGAGGAACGGCCGGCCGCCCTCGGCGAGCACCGCATCCACCACCCGCGGCCGGTCGTCGAGGACGACACGGGCCCCGGGCAGTCGCCGGGCGGCGACCGGGTACGTCGCGCCGGCCCGGTGGACGAGGCCCGGCGTCCCGGCGTACAGCCGCGCGAGGACGGCGAGCGGGTCGGTCACCCGCCGAGCCTGCCAGACGTCCCCGCCCGGCAGGCCCGACGGGCCGACAGGCCAACGGGATCAGGCGGTCACGCGATCTGGTTCATGATCTGCCAGCCGCTGCCGATCGAGCGCCTCGGGCCGAGCTTCCCGGTCGTGAGACCCGGGTACAGCCACAGCCCGCCGCCGCTCGTCGACTTCGCACGCGTCACGAGATCGGGGACGCCGTCCCCGGTCATGTCGCCGACGCCGGCGAACAGCCACATCGCGTTCCAGCCGGTCCCGATCGTCACCCGGGTGCCGAGCGCGCCGTTCGCGTAGCCGGGGTAGAGGTACAGCGTGCCGGTCGAGGCCTGGCGCACGACGAGGTCCGGGATGCCGTTGAGCGTCATGTCGCCGACGCCGACGACGCGGTCCATGCCGCTCCAGCCGCTCTTGAGCGCCGACCGCGCCCGCAGCCCGCCGGACCCGTTGCCCGGGTACAGGTAGAGCACGCCGTTGGACTTCTGGAGCGCGACGAGGTCCGGCTTCCCGTCACCGGTGAAGTCACCGATGCCGGTGATCGCCGTCATCCCGCTCCAGCCGGTGCCGAGGCTCCGGCGGGTGCCCCACGTCGTTCCCCCGGTACCGGGGTAGAGCCACAGCGTGCCGCCGGTGCTCCGGACGAGCAGGTCGACCTTGCCGTCACCGGTGAGGTCACCCGCGGTCTCCACGAGGTTGTACGACGTCTTCGAGAACGTCCCCGCGGCGACCCGGGGCTGGAAGACGTTGCCCGTCTTCGCGCCGTTGCCCTTGTAGAGCCACAGCTGCGACGTCGACGACTGCCGGGCGAGGAGGTCGTTCTTCCAGTCGCCGTTGACGTCGTTCGCCACGGACGGCGCGGGAGCCTTCGCCGGGTTCGCCGTCCACGCGGAGCACTTGGCGTTGAAGTCGTACGTCCCGTCGGTCCACTGCGTGAGGAAGGTCTTGCCGCCCGAGAAGCTCGTCGCGCTGCAGGCGGCGACGGCCGTCGCCTCGCCGTGCCGTCCCGTGGCCACCCAGGCCGGGACGCCGGGCAGCCACCACGGTCCGACGACCGTGTTCCACAGCCCGGCGTTGGAGTAGATCCCGATCGCGTAGCCGCTGTCCTCGAGGCCCCGCATGAGGCCCTCGACGACGAACCGGTTGCGCTGCATGGCGGCCCGGGTCGTGGCCGCCGGCCAGGCCTGGGACGAGCGGGGCTCGACGTCGATCCAGACCGTCGACGGCTTCCAGCCGATGTCGCTGAGGGTCGCCGCGGCGTACTTGGCCTCGGCGTACCCGACGTTGCGGAGCTTGCCGGCGTCGGTCGAGCCGGTCCACGGCCCGCCCGAGGTGCCGTACTGCGTGATCTGCGCGGCCGTCGGGTACGTCGCCATCGTGTACGCGTGGGCCGGCTTCGCGTTGTCGATCGACCACTGGCGCTGGTCGTCGACGCAGGGGTTCTCGGTGAACGCGAGCCCGCGGGTCAGCCCGATGATGACGAAGGACGTGTTCGCGGGCGACGGCATCGGCTGCGAGCCGGGACCGGGGCACTGCGGCCACGAGATGTCGTACACGTACGGCGCCGCGGCCCGTGCGGACGGCGAGACCGCGACGGCGCCGACCCCCGCGGCCGCGAGTGCGGCGACGGCGGTGACGCAGGAGATGAGAAGTGTCCGCCTGTTCATGTTGTCCTCCCCAGGAGGCGGTAGTTCAACGCTAGTTCGCCGTCCGTGGCGTGATCCGGGCCTTGCAGCACCTGTCCAGTCTTTGTCAGAGAGCGTCCGTGCCCCTGACGGGTCGTCACGTCCCGCGCGCCACGTCGACGTGCACGTGGTCGAGGTGGCGCAGGACCGCGTTGCGCGTCGGGCCCTGCGGCGGCACGTAGGGCCGCCACCCTGCAGAGGACCGGGACGCCGTCCAGATCCGGTCGTCGAAGATGACGTTGTCGACGTCGAGCTCGTCCGCGTGCGCGACGAGCCACTGCGCGACGAGCCAGCCCCGCCGCGACGTCTGCGCGGACACCGGGCGGAAGAACACGTCGACGGCGCGACCCTCGTAGTGCGCCGACCCGGGCATGTGGCCGGTCGACACCCCGCCGGGCTCGAACCCGCCGAGCGCGAGCTTGCCGGCCGCGCCGCGCAGGGCCGTCCGGACGCCCTCCGCCCGCGGCGTGAGGCCGCTCGCGGTCTCGTCCTCGCGGGCGAGGTCGTCGCGGGAGCGCCGCTCGGCCGCCGACACGGTGCAGGAGAGCGCCCCGTCGCGGGTGCGGAGCGCGGTGACGACGGCCCGGTCGGCCGCCGGCAGCCCCACCGGCAGGGTCTTCGCCAGGGCTGCGCTCGTGAGTCGCTTCGCCTCCTCGGGCTCGAGCCGGCGCTCGCCGTCCGCCGTCGTCACGGAGCAGGACGGACCGCCGAGCAGGCCCGGCAGCCACGCGTCCGGCCAGCCGACGACCCGGACGGCGGCCGTGCCCACGAGGAGCACGAGCACGAGGGCGGCGCCGAGGACCGCCTGCCGGCCGCGCCGGGTCAGCCGCAGCCGGGGGCCGGCCGACGGCCGCGGGTAGCCGTACACGGTCGCGCCGTCCGGCACGTCCGGGAGCGGCTCCCGAGCGCCGTCCTGGGGCACGGTGCCGTCGGCACCGGGGTCCGTCGACGGCCCGGCGGCGATCCCTCCCCTGCCCATGTACGCAAGGACGCGCGTCGGAGCGGGCCGGTTGTCACACCTACGGTGGAGGTTTCGCGCCGCGAACCGTGACAGATCCACCTCGATCCGGCCAAGATCGAGGCATGAGTGATCTCGGGGAGAGCTCGTCCGGACCCCGGCGGCCGCTGTCGGCCGAGGAGCGCGAAGAGGCGGACGGGGCGTGGGCCCTGATCGTCGCCGCGGTCCTCGCCGTGTCCTTCGCCGGTGCCGCCTGGTGGGCCTCCGGCCGACCGCTCGTCGCCCTGTTCGTCGCCGTCGGGGCCTTCTGCGCCCTGTGGCTGCTCATGGCCTTCACCCCGCCCGACCCGGGCGACGTCGCGGCACCCCTGCCCCGCGGCCGGACCGTCGTCCTCATCGGGGCCGGGCTGGGGTTCGGGGCGGCCGGCCTGCTGGGCTCCGTGGTGACGCCGTGGCTCGGGCTCGGGCTCGCCGTCGTCGTCGGCGCACCCCTCGGCGCCCTCCTCGGTGGTGTCGTGGCGAAGGCCCTGCTGGTGCTCCGGCGCCTCGGTCGTGCCCTGGTGGGCGGGCGGTGACCGACCGGGTCGAAGGGCGGCCCGAACCGGCCGGTGCTGTGCTGGTCGCATGACCACGAGCCCTGCCCTCGCCACCCGCTTCGGCCTGCCGGACGGGGTCGAGGCGTGCCTGTTCGACCTCGACGGCGTGCTGACCCGGACGGCCACCGTGCACGCCGCGGCCTGGAAGGAGATGTTCGACGCCTTCCTGCGGACCCGCGCCGAGCGCAGCGGCGAGGAGTTCGTGCCGTTCGACCCCGAGGACGACTACGAGGCGTACGTCGACGGGATGCCGCGCGCCGACGGCACCCGGGCGTTCCTCGCCTCCCGCGGCATCGACCTGCCCGAGGGGTCGGACGACGACGAGCCGGGTGCGGCCACCGTCACGGGTCTGGGGAAGCTCAAGAACGACATCGTCGTGCGCCGGATCCGCGAGGACGGCGTCTCGGTCTACGACGGGTCGGTCGAGTACGTCCGGGCGGTGCGGGCCGGCGGCCTGCGGACGGCGGTCGTGTCGTCGTCCGCGAACACCGCGGATGTGCTGCGGGTGACGGGCATCGAGGACCTCTTCGACGCCCGGATCGACGCCGGCGTCGCCCGCGAGCGGAACCTGCGCGGCAAGCCGGCCCCGGACACGTTCCTCGCCGGTGCCGCCGCGCTCGACGTCCCCGCCCGCAAGGCCGCGGTGTTCGAGGACGCCCTCGCCGGGGTCGAGGCCGGGCACGCGGGCGGCTTCGCGGTCGTCGTCGGCGTCGACCGGTCCGACCAGGCCGACGCGCTGCGCGCCCACGGCGCGGACGTCGTCGTCGCCGACCTCTCCGACCTGCTCGGCCGATGACGACCCCGCTCTACGGCGTCCCCGTCGCGCAGCCGGGCCGGCGCTACGCCGCGCCCGCCGACGGGTCGGCCGACGGCTCGCAGACCGAGGACGTCTTCACCGTCGAGCCGTGGGCGGTCACCGAGCCGGTGCTGCGGCTCGACGTCCTCGCGCGGACCGAGTCGGTCTTCGCGCTGTCGAACGGGCACGTCGGCGTCCGCGGCAACCTCGAGGAGGGCGAGCCGCACGCGCTGCCCGGCACCTACCTGAACTCCGTGCACGAGAAGCGGCCGCTGCCGTACGCCGAGGCGGGCTACGGGTACCCCGAGTCGGGCCAGACCGTCGTCGACGTGACCAACGGCAAGATCATCCGGCTGCTCGTCGACGACGAGCCGTTCGACGTCCGCTACGGCACGCTGCACCGGCACGAGCGCCGGCTCGACCTGCGCGCCGGGACGCTCGCGCGCGACGTCGAGTGGACGTCCCCCGCCGACAAGACCGTGAAGGTCACGACGACCCGGCTCGTCTCGCTGACGCACCGCTCCGTCCTCGCGATCGCGTACGAGGTGGAACCGGTCGGCGCGCCCGCGCGGGTCGTCGTCCAGTCCGAGCTCGTCGCCAACGAGGACCTGCCCCCGGCCGGTGACGACCCGCGGGTCGCCGCGGCGCTCAACGCGCCCTTCGACGCCGTCGAGCACGAGGTCCGCGGCACGTGGGCGAGCCTGCTGCACCGCACCCGGGCCA
Source organism: Kineosporia sp. R_H_3 (assembly GCF_002198675.1). Taxonomy (GTDB): domain Bacteria; phylum Actinomycetota; class Actinomycetes; order Actinomycetales; family Kineosporiaceae; genus R-H-3. Next base: position 20,473 of record NZ_MWLL01000143.1, read on the forward strand.
GCGCGATCGGTGTCGCGGCGGCGATGGACCACGTCGTCGAGGTCGTCGGCGACGACGCGGACGGCGTCGAGGTCGCCGTGACCTCGCAGGCCCAGCCGGACTGGGCGCGCGTCACCTTCACCGCGGCGCTCGCCCCCGGGCAGCGGCTGCGCGTCGTCAAGCTCGTCAGCTACGGCTGGTCGTCGCTGCGCTCGACCCCCGCCCTGCGGGACCAGGTCGCCGCCGCCCTCACCGGGGCCCGGCACACCGGCTGGCCCGGTCTGCTGAAGGACCAGCGAGCGTTCCTCGACGGGTTCTGGGCCGGCGCGGACGTCGAGATCGAGGGCGACCCCGCGCTCCAGCAGGCCGTCCGGTTCGCGCTCTACGGCGTGCTCCAGGCGGCGGTGCGCGCGGAGGAGCGGCCGATCGGCGCCAAGGGCCTCACCGGCACCGGGTACGACGGCCACACCTTCTGGGACACCGAGACCTTCGTGCTGCCGATGCTCGCGCACACGTGGCCGCCCGCGGTCGCCGACGCCCTGCGCTGGCGGCACGCGACCCTGCCGAAGGCGAAGGAACGGGCCCGCCAGCTCGGTCTGGCCGGTGCGGCCTTCCCGTGGCGGACCATCACGGGCGAGGAGTGCTCCGGCTACTGGCCCGCGGGGACCGCGGCCTTCCACATCAACGCCGACGTCGCGGACGCCGTGATCCGCTACCACGACGCCGTGCGCGACGACGACTTCGACGCCGGAGCCGGTCTGGAGCTGCTCGTCGAGACCGCGCGGCTGTGGACGAGCCTGGGCCACATCGGCCGCGACGGCTGCTTCCACGTGGACGGCGTCACGGGCCCCGACGAGTACTCGGCCGTCGCGGACGACAACGCCTACACGCTGCTCATGGCGCAGCGGAACCTGCGGGCCGCAGCGATCGCCGCGACGAACTACCGGGACGGCGCCGCCGCGCTCGGCGTCGACGCCGCGGAGGTCGCCGGCTGGCGCGAGCGCGCGGACGCCGTCGTGCTGCCGTTCGACGCCGACCTCGGGGTGCACGAGCAGTCCCGCGGCTTCACCCGGCACGAGCCGTGGGACTTCGCGGCGTCCCGCGGGGAGCACCCGCTCATGCTCCACCACCCGTACTTCGAGCTGTACCGCCGCCAGGTCTGCAAGCAGGCCGACCTCGTGCTCGCGATGCACCTGCGCGGGGACGCCTTCACCCCGCAGGAGAAGGCGGCGAACTTCGCCTACTACGAGGCGATCACCGTGCGGGACTCGTCGCTCTCGGCCTGCACCCAGGCGGTGCTCGCGGCCGAGGTCGGCTGCCTCGACCTCGCGTACGACTACGCGTGCGAGGCGGCCTTCATGGACCTGCACGACCTGCAGAACAACACCCGCGACGGCCTGCACATCGCCTCGCTCGCCGGGGCGTGGACGGCGCTCGTCTCCGGGTTCGGCGGCATGCGCGACCACGACGGCACGCTGATCTTCGCGCCCCGGCTGCCGCCACGGATCACCCGGATGAGCTTCCGCATCCGGCACCGCGGGCTCTACCTGCACGTCACCACGGACGGCGCCCGGGCCACCTACGAGCTCGTCGACGACGGCCGGAGCATCGACATCGTCCACCACGGCACGACGCTCACCCTGCACTCCGGCGAGCCGGTCACGCTGCCGGTGCCGCCGCTCGAGCTCCCGCCGCCGGCCGTCCACCAGCCGCCGGGCCGCGCACCGCGGCGGCGCTGACCGGCGTCCGGTCCGACGGGCGCGGACGGCGATCCCGGGGTTGCATGGAGGCGCCCACCGCACCTGATCGAAGGAGAACCCCATGCCCACCCGTTCCGCGACGACGACGTGGTCCGGCGGACTGCAGGACGGCGCCGGCCGCGTCGAGCTCTCGAGCTCCAAGGCCGGCTCGTACGACGTCTCGTTCCCGCGCCGTGCGGCCGACGACGCCGAGGGCGTCACGAGCCCCGAGGAGCTCATCGCCGCGGCGCACAGCGCCTGCTACGCGATGCAGTTCTCCGCGCTGCTCGGCCAGGCCGGCGGCACGGACATCTCGCTCGACGTCTCCGCCGACGTCTCGCTCGCACCCGACCCGGCGGGCGGGTTCCGGATCAGCGGCATCGTGCTCCACGTGCGGGGCGGGGCGAGCGGGCTCGACGCCGCGACGTTCGCGGGCGTCGCCGAGGACGCGAAGAACAGCTGCCCGGTGAGCAAGGCGCTCACCGGGACGACGATCACTCTCGACGTGCAGGGCTGACGTCGGGGGCGGTGCTCCGCAGGTCCACCACGCGTGGCGCCGGGCCGGTGCCCGGCGCCACGCGGTCGTCCGGGGCGCAGCAGGGCCAGCCGCCCAGCGCCCACCGGTCCGCCCACGCGGCGAACGCCTCGACGGACATCGCCGGCGCGTAGAGCAGCCCCTGGCCGTGATGCACGCCGAGGTCGGTCACGGCCCGCGCGGCGCGGACCGTCTCGACGCCCTCGGCGACGACCCGCAGCCCGAGGTCGCGGGACAGCGTCACGATCGCGCGGAGCATCGCGGCGTCCCGGGGGTCGTCCGCGAGGTCCTGGACGAACGAGCGGTCGACCTTCACGGTGCTCACCGGCAGCCGCTTGAGCCGCGAGAGCGAGGAGTAGCCGGTCCCGAAGTCGTCGATGGCGATCCGCACCCGCCGCCGGGCCAGACGTTCGATCGCGGCGACGGCGGCGTCGTTCGCCAGCGAGGACTCGGTGACCTCCAGGCGGAGCCGGTCCGGGCCGAGACCGTGCCGTTCGATGCAGTCCAGCACGAGGCCGTCCACGCCCGGTGCCGCGAGCGCGACGGGGGAGACGTTGACGGAGACCGCGAGGTCGGCTCCCGTGTCGCGCCACGCCGCGGCCTGCCGGGCGGCGGCCTGCAGCACGTACGTCGTGAGCTCCTCGATGAGGCCCGCCTGCTCGGCGAGCCGGACGAAGTCGGCCGGGGCCTGCGGCCCGAGGCGCGGGCTCGACCAGCGGACGAGCGCCTCGGCGCCCTGCACCGTGTGCGTCCGCAGCGCGACGAACGGCTGGTACTCGACCCGGACCGTGCCGTCCTCGAGCGCGGCCCGCAGCTCGGTGACGAGCGCCAGCCGGCCGCTCGCGTCGTGGTCCCGGCGGGCGTCGAAGAGCGCGTAGCCGAGCCGCTCGCGCTTGGCCCGGTACATCGCGAGGTCCGCCCGCATGAGCAGCGTCGTCGGGTCGTCGCCCTGCGTCGGCGCGAGCGCGATCCCGACGCTGCCGCCGATCCGTGCAGTGCCACCGGGCGTCGTGCACGGCGTGTCGAGGGCCGCGAGCAGGTCCTCGGCGACGCCCCGCGCGTCGAGCGCCGACTCCAGGCCGCCGAGCAGGACGGCGAACTCGTCACCGCCGAGCCGGGCGACGAGCCCGCGCGCGCCGATCGCGACCCGGACCCGGTCGGCGACCTGGACGAGCACCCGGTCGCCCGCCTGGTGCCCGTGCGAGTCGTTGACGTCCTTGAAGCCGTCGAGGTCGACGAGCAGGAGGGCGCTCGCGCGCCGGGTACGGCGGCCCTCGTCGAGGACGTGGGTCGTCTGCTCCAGGAGCATCTCCCGGTTCGGCAGACCGGTCAGCGCGTCGTGCAGCGCCCGGTGCCGGACCTCGGCCTCCGCGGTGCGCCGGGCGTCGGCGGCCGCCACGATGCCGGCGACGGCCTGGAGGAACCACAGGTCGTCGTCGCCGAAGCGGTCCCGGTCGTGCGCCGTCGCGAGGAGCACGCCCCACGGGTCGCTCGGCGGGCCGACGACGACCGCCGCGAGCGCCCGGACGCCCTCCGCGCGCAGCGGGTCGTCGTCCCGCGGCGGTCCGCCGTCGTCCGCGCCGGTGCCGTCGTCCAGGTCTGTGCCGTCGTCCAGGTCGGTGCCGTCGTCCAGATCGGTGACGACCGCCTGCCGGGTCGCGAGCGCCCTCCGTGCAGTGGCGGCTCCGGCGAGCGCCGGCTCCCCGACGGCCCAGGGCGCCGCCGTGGCCCAGCCCGGCGCCGCGACCGCCGCGGTGAGGAGGTGCCCGACCCGGCCCCGGCCGGATGCCGTCGCCCGCAGGAGCACCGTCGCCGGCAGACCGATCGTCGTGGCGACGGTCCGCACCGCCTCGGCGGAGACGTCGGCCATCGAGGTCGCCCCGAGCGCCACCTCCCCGAGCCGGACGACCGCGACCTGCTGCTTGGCCCGGACGGCGAGCTGCAGCTCGAGCCGGCGGCGCTCGGCCCCGCCGGCGAAGACGCTGAGCCGGCCGGCCGGCAGGCCCTGGGCGTCGTGGAGGGCCTGGGTGACGACGGTCAGGGCGATCTCGTCGCCGTCGCTGCGCCGGCGCGTCACCTCGTGCGGGGTGCCGAGCAGATCGGTGCCGGCCTGGCCGCCGGGGCCGAGCGTCGGGTCGGGCGCGCCGAGGACGTCGGCGGCACGCCACCCGAACAGCTGCTCGGCGGCCGGGTTCCAGACGGTGACGTGCTCGTCCGCGTCGACGGCGACGAAGGCGGCGGGGACGAGGTCGACCACCGGGCGCAGCCGTTCGAGGGCCGCGACGAGCCCGACTGCGATCACGCGGTTACGTTACGTCAACTCGAAGGTCAAGATCGCGGGAATGCCCAGGTCGGTCGGGCCTCAGGACCAGGGACTCCCGTACGCCAGGCCCCAGCAGTTCGCGGGGTGGTCGCGCGGTGCCGCGGCGCCGTACCGGCGGGCCGGGTCGGCGACCCGCAGGAGCAGCCAGGCGGCGTCGTCCGGCACGTCGACGTCGGTGACGACGAGCTCGCCGAGCCGGGCCGGGATTCGCGCCACGACGCGGACGCCGGCGTCCGCGGGGTCGGTCGGGCGCACCGTGTTCGGGGCCGCCGGTGCGGTCCCCTCCGGGTGCGCCGACGTGAGCAGCTGGAGCTCGACGGGGCGGCCCGCGCCGTCCGGCAGCTCGACGTCGACGACGAGGGTGCGCCGGCCGCCCGGCCGGCCGGCGTCGAACCGGCCGCCCATCCGGACGCCGTCGAGCGCGGCGTCCAGGCGCAGCCGGACCTCCCGCGTCGCGAACGTGCGGCGCGACTCGAGCGCCTCCCGGACGCCCTCGCGGCTCAGCTCGCGGACCCACAGCCCGGTGCGGCCCTTGCCGACGAGGCCGTACGACCGGCCGTGCTCGTCGCTGGAGCCGGTGAGCCCCGGCCGCCAGCCGGCGTCGAGGACGTCGACGACCGGCGACGGCAGCCGCTCGGCGTAGCCGCCGAAGAGGAAGTCCTCGGTGCGGTTGAAGACCTCCGTCGCGACGAGGCGCGGCGGGAGCGTCGCCCCCGGGTCGAGGTCGGGACCGGGGACGGCGAAGTTGTGCAGCCGGCCGGGTTCGCGGCCGGGGTGGTTGTAGCCGAAGAGCGCCGTGCGCTCCTCGCGGGCGAGGAACTCGTGGACGCCGGCCGTCGAGCCGGGGGTGAGCACCGGGACGAAGCCGTCGGAGAACCAGACGTTGACGTGGCCGAGCCAGGGCTCGGTCCACTCGAAGCCGCGGACGGCGGTGAACTCGCCGGGGGCGTCGTGGTGGTCGGCGACCTGCCCGACCCGCAGCCACTTCGCGTCGTCGATGGACCTCGGCGTGAGCCGGCCGAGGGCGAGCGCGTCCCGGGTCGGGTACTGCTCGAGCGACAGGGTCGCGACGAGGTCGCGGGGGGTCGACGCGTGGTCGGTGAGCGCGGCGGCGTCGAGCCCGGCGGCCCGCATCTGCGCGAAGGCCCGCTCGGGGTCACCGAGACCGTCGGAGTTCAGGGAGTGGTTGTGCAGGTCGGCCTGGATCGCGTGCAGCACCGCGGCGTCCCTGCCGGCCTGCCCGGCCTCGGGCACCCCAACGAGCCGGGACCGGCGCCACGGGTCGTCCGCGGGGCGCTGGTCGGTCTGCCCATCGGTCCGGTGGGTGCTCACGTGCTGCGACCCTACCGATGCCCGGCAGCAGCGGCTGCGCCGGGGCAGCGCCTATGCTCCGCGGCGTGGAGCCGTACCGTCACCCGCTGAGCCCCCGGTACCTCGAGGTCGACCGGCAGGGCGTCGTCTTCAACGCCTGGTACCTGGCGTACTTCGACGACGCGATGACGGCCTTCCTCGCGGCGCGCGGCCTGCCGTACACCGACCTCATCGCGGGCGGGTACGACGTCATGCTCGTGCGGACCGAGCTCGACTGGTCGGGCGGGCTCGGCTACGGCGACACCGCCCACGTCGAGGTCGACGTCGCGGCCGTCGGCCGGACGAGCTTCACGCTGACCTTCGACGTCGTCCGGGACGGCGTGAGCCTGTGCCGCGGCCGGACGGTCTACGTGCTCGTCACCGCCCAGGGCAACGAGAAGACGCCGATCCCCGACCGGATCCGGGCGCTGCTCAGCCCGGCGTGAGCGACGGGCCGGGCGGCGGTACCGGGTGGTCCGCCCGCCAGGCCGTGTACCACGTCCGCAGCTCCGCGGCCGGCAGCGGCCTGGCGTAGAGGTAGCCCTGCGCCCGGTCCACGCCGAGGTCGGCGAGGGCGGCCTCCACGGCGGCGGTCTCGACGCCCTCGGCGATCGTCCGCAGCCCCAGCTCCTCGGCGAGGGCGACGACGGACCGGACGATCGCGGCGTCCCGGCGGTCGTCGACGAGCCCCGTGACGAACGACCGGTCGATCTTGATCGTGTCGACGGGCAGCTGCTTGAGCCGGCCGAGCGACGACCAGCCGGTGCCGAAGTCGTCGATCGCGACCCGGATGCCCCGCCCCCGCAGCTCGCGCAGGACGTCGACGGCGGCGTCGTGGGCGAGCGCCGACTCCGTCACCTCGACGCGGAGCATCTCCACCGGCATCCCCGACGCGGCGACCGACCGCAGGAAGTAGCCGGCGTACCCGTCGTCCCGCAGGAGCATCGGCGGGAGGTTGACCGCGATCGGGACGCGGAAGCCGTCCCGGGTCCAGCGGACCCATTGCCGCGTGGTGTGCCGCAGGACGAGGTCGGTGAGGTCGCCGGCGAGCCCGCTGGACTCCGCGAGCGCGACGAAGTCGCCCGGTGACTGCGGGCCCAGGGTGGGGTGCGTCCACCGCACGAGTGCCTCGACGCCCGTCACGTCGCGCGTGCCGAGGTCGACGACCGGTTGGTAGTGCACGGTGAGCGCGTCGTCCTCGAGCGCGGCCCGCAGGTCCGAGACGAGGCTCAGCCGCGAGGTCGTGCCGTCGTCGGTGCGGGGGTCGTGGACGGCGTGGCCGCAGCGCTCGCGCTTCGCCCGGTACATCGCGGTGTCGGCGCGGCGCAGGAGCTCGAAGGGGTCGCAGCCGCCGGGCGCGGAGATCGCGATGCCGATGCTGCCGGCGAGCCCGATCGGCCCGGCGGGCGATGTGAAGGGCAGCCGCAGCAGGCTGCCGAGGTCGGCGGCGACCCACGTCGCGTGCTCGGGACCGGGCAGCCGTCGCAGGACGACGGCGAACTCGTCGCCGCCCAGGCGGGCCACCATGTCCGAGGAGCGCATCCGGCCGCGCAGCCGGGTCGCCACCTGGCGCAGGACGGCGTCGCCGACCTGGTGCCCCTGCGAGTCGTTGACGTCCTTGAAGCCGTCGAGGTCGATGAGGAGCAGGGCGCACGTCCCCTCGTCGCGGGCCGACCGCGGGGCCGCCAGCACCTCCGCGAGACGCTCCCCGAGCGTCTCGCGGTTCGGCAGCCCGGTGAGGGCGTCGTGCGTCGCGCGGTGCCGGACCTCCGCCTCGATCTCGCAGCGCGCGGCGGCCTCGGCCACGACGTTCGCCACCGAGTGCAGGAAGACCAGGTCGTCGCCGGTGAACGAGCCGGCCCGCCCGGAGTGCGCGGAGACGGCGCCCCAGGGGGCGGCCAGGCCGCCGATCGGCACGCACGCGGTGCTCCGGACCCCGGTGTCGCGCAGGAGCCGGACGGCCCACGCGGGCAGCGGCACGTCCGGCGCCTCGATGTCGTCGAGGACGATCGGCGTCCCGGAGGTCACGACCTGCCAGGCGAGCGGCAGCCCGTCGCGGGCCTCGGCGTCGGCGTACGTGTGCCTGTCCTCCGGGATGGCGTAGCCGCGCGTCGCGACGAACCGGAGCGCGCCGTCGGGCTCCCGCCGCACCGCCGCGGCGGCGACGAGGTCCAGGGTGCTGACGACGGCGGCGATCGCCGCGTCGATCACAGGCTCGAGGGTGTGGGCACCGAGGGCGGTCTGGCCGAGCGCCGCGACCGCGGCCTGCTGCCGCATCCGGGCGTCGAGCCCGGCCCGCAGCATCGTGCGCTCGCTGTGGTCCGTGAACGCCGCGATCCAGCTCGTCACGCGGCCCGCGCCGTCGGTGACGGCCGACAGCAGCACCTCGACGTCGACGAGGTGGCCGTCCTTGTGCAGCCGCCGGGCCTCGTAGCGGTGCCCGACGGCCGCTTCGCCGGCCCTGGCCCGCTGCTCCTGCAGGCTCTGGTCCAGGGCGGGGGACCCCTGCCTGGGGACGGCGCCCGGATCGGGGCCGGGGTCGTCCGGGATCAGCGGGTTCGGGCCGCCGACGACCTCGGACGCCCGCCAGCCGAAGAGCGACTCGGCCGCGAGGTTCCACGTGAGGACCCGCTGGTGGGCGTCGACCTCGACGAGGGCGACCGGTGCGTTGCGGACGATCCGCGCCAGCCGTTCCCACCCCGGCTGCGTGGGCAGCTCGTCCTCGTCCCGGGCGCCGGCGGGCCCGGCAGGGGCGCCGGCCATCGACCGCAGGCGGCGAGGCTCCGGCACGGCGCTGTCCCTTCTGGTCGGGAGACACCGAGGCACGATCTCGGTCACAATGCCCGTCGGCCGTCGGGTGCAGTGACATGAGTGTTTCACCCCGGTCCGACGTGGATCTACGGCTTGTCCCGTTCGTCGTCGGCCGTCGTGGCCCGCTCCGCCTCGTACGCGGCCATCCGCTCACGCATCCGGACCCACGGGTCGTAGTCGGCCTCCAACGGGCCCTGCTCCGGCCGGTCCGCCTCCGGGACGTGCTGGAGGTTGACCCGCACCCGGTACCAGACCGAGCTGCTGCCGCGCATGCCGTCGACGAGGACGTCGGCCGGCTCGAGCAGCGGGACGACGTCCGGGTGCCGGGCCTTCCAGCGCTCGAGCGCCTCGAGCGCCTCGGGTTTGGTCTTCGTCCGGGCCACCTCGACGAGCGGCATCGTCGACCGGCGGCGGCCGTCCGGCGTCCCGGAGCCGCGCGGCGGCTTCTCGGCCGGGCCGAGCCGTTCGGCGAGGGCGAGCAGCGGCTCGAGCGAGCCGGCCGCGGTCCCGATGCCGGCCCAGGGGTCGCCGAGCTCGGCGTACCGGGCGAGGACGGCGGGCAGCGTGAACCGCTCGGGCCGGCAGCCCGGGACCTCGTCCCACGTCAGAGGTGTCGAGACCCGGGCGTCGGCGGTCGGCCGGACCGAGTACGCCGACGCGACCGTGCGGTCCTTGGCGTTCTGGTTGAAGTCGACGAAGACGCCCTCGCGCTCCTCCTTCCACCACCGGCTCGTCGCGAGGTCCGGCGCGCGGTTCTCGACCTCGCGCGCCACGCTCTGCGCCGCGAGCCGCACCTGCGGGTACGGCCACAGCGGGTCGACCCGCGCGTAGATGTGGAAGCCGCGGGACCCGGACGTCTTCGGCCAGCCGACGAGGCCGTGGTCGGCGAGCACCTCGCGGACGACGAGGGCGACCTCGACGGTCTGCTCCCACGGGACGCCGGGCAGCGGGTCGAGGTCGATGCGCAGCTCGTCGGGGCGGTCGAGGTCCTCGGCCCGGACCGGGTGCGGGTTGAGGTCGACGCAGCCGAGGTTGACGACCCAGGCCAGCCCGGCGGCGTCCCGGACGACGACCTCCTCGGCCGAGGTCCCCGACCGGTAGTGCAGCGTCACCGAGTCGAGCCAGTCCGGCTTGTTCGACGGGACCCGCTTCTGGAAGAAGGCCTCCTCGTCGATGCCCTTGACGAAGCGCTTGAGGATCATCGGCCGGCCCGCGACCCCGCGCAGGGCGCCGTCGGCGACCGCGAGGTAGTAGCGGACGAGGTCGAGCTTGGTCACCGGGGCCGGTCCCGCGGGCCCGTCGAGGAGCACCTGCGGGAACACGACCTTGTCCGGGCTCGAGACCTTGACCTCGCGCCCGGCGACCTCGAGCGTCACGGACGACGATCCGGCTGCCATCGGCCCACCCTACGGTCAGGTCAGGACGTCCTGGCCAGTGTCATGGGCGGCGTCCTGGTCAGCGTCCTGGTCAGCGTCGCGGGCCCTCCACCACGAGCCCGAGCGCCTGGGCGACGTCCTGGACGTTCTCGAAGGTCTCGCCGGGCGGCAGCGATCCGAGGAGCGTGACGACGTCCTCGGAGGCGTGGTTGTCGACGGCCCGGAGCACGAGCGCCTCGCGCTGCGCCGGGTAGACCTCCTTGCCGAGGGCCCGTGCGACCTCCGCCCGGGTGTCGACGTCGGCCCGGGGGACGCTGCCCGTGGTGCCGCTGCGCCGGCCGGTGAACTCGTCGTCGTATCCCTGGTCGCTCATGACTGGTGCATACCCGGCCGCTCGCGGGACCAAACACGCTGCGCCGCAAGGGGGCGGGCGGCGGCTGCGGGCCACGCGGCCGCCACCCTGCCTCCCCGGGACGTCCCGCCCGGGGGCGGTCCGACCATGGTGCCCGACCCGGCGCCCGCGGGGGCGTCGTCCGGAGAACCCGCGGGCCCGGCTCAGCCGGTGATGAGCTCGGCGAAGCTGTGGCCGCGCACGTAGGCGAGCTCGTCGCGCAGGGACTGCGCGTCACGGCGCAGCTCGAACGTCCCGAGCCGGTCGAGGTCGTCGAGGACGGCGCGGACGGCGTCCAGCGTCGTGTCGTCGATGTGGTCCGAGCAGCCCGCCACCGCGGCGAGCAGCCGGATCGCCCGGCCGGCGCGCGCGCCGAGGTCGGGGTGGACGACGGCGAGCGCCTCGATCTCGAGCCGGTGCGCCCGCGCGATCCGCTCCCAGCGCCGACCGGCCCGGGTGCCGCGCAGCTGCTCGTGGAGCAGCAGCACCGGCGCGCAGCCGGCCGCCGCGTCGTCCGTGAAGGGTCGGGGCCGACCGGTCCCGCAGCTGGCGTCCATGAGGTTCCTCCTGCGGGCCACGCCCCGCCGTCGCGTCGTCCGGACCCCTGGCCCGCACGTCCTACGGGTACCCACGTCGGACGCCGGGCCGCCGACCTGAGCGGATGCGACGAGGAGGTCGCGACGTCCTCGCGGGATACCCGCCGGACGCGGGCGTCCCGGGAGGATCCGCCCCGGATGCCGCGAAACCGCTCGGAGCGCCCCCGGCGCGGGCATGATCGGACGGGTGGACGTCACCGCGTTGCGCCGCCGGTCGAAGGAGCTCGGGTTCACGCCGCAGGACCAGGTGCGCTGGCTGTCGCCGGTCGAGCTGGCCCGGACGGCGGTCACCGCCGGGCTCGGATCGCTGTTCGCCGACTACACCGACCGGCGCGAGACGCAGGCCGCGCTGCCCGCGACGCCGCTGTCCGTCCCCGCGGACCCGGACGGCGGGGTCTGGTGGGACTACATGGCCGACACCGGCGACGGGTTCGACCCGACGTACACGATGGTGAGCCTGCTCGCGGCGCCCCGGGTCGACGTCCTGCCGCCGGACGGCGTCCCGGCGGGCTCCGCCGCCGCACGCCCGGTCTCGCTCCCCCGCGGGCGGGCGCTCGTCCTCGGCGGGGACGAGGTCTACCCGGTCTCGTCGACGAGCAACTACGAGGACCGGCTCAAGTCCCTCATGCGCGCGGCGTGGGAGCCCGGTGCGCTGGCTCCCGGCGAGCGCGAGCCCGCCGTCTACGCCCTGCCGGGCAACCACGACTGGTACGACGGCCTCACGGCGTTCCTGCGGGTGTTCGCCCAGCGGCGGATGGTCGGCGGGTGGCGGTCCGAGCAGACCCGCAGCTACTTCGCCGTGCGGCTGCCGGCGAAGTGGTGGCTCGTCGGTGTCGACACCCAGCTCGGCACCTACCTCGACGGCCCGCAGCTGGAGTACTTCCGCCGCAACCTGTCCGCGCACCTCGAGCCGGGCGACGCCGTCGTCGTCTGCGCCCCGACGCCGACCTGGGTGCACACCGCCGAGGACGACCCGGACGCCTTCAACTCCCTGCACTTCTTCGAGCGCGAGGTCGTCCGCTGCCACACCGACGACGACGGACGGACGACGCCGACGGGCGCGAGCGTGCGGCTGTGGCTGACCGGCGACCGGCACCACTACGCCCGGTACGCCGAGCAGATCGACGACCTGCCGCCGCGCCAGCTCGTCACGTGCGGGCTCGGCGGCGCCTACCTCGCCGAGACGCATCGGCTGCCCGAGCGGCTCGTGCTCCCGGCGCCGGGCTCGAAGATGGCCTCGCCGGACGAGCCGGCCGACTTCGACCTCGTGGCCCGCTGGCCGGACGCCCCGCTCTCCCGCCGGCTCGTGCGGGGCCTGCTCGGCGGGCCGCCGCACGGCCTCGCCTTCCGCAACCCGGGCCTGTGGCGGCTGCTCGGCGGCGTGCACGCGGTGGCGCTGCTGCTCCAGGCGTTCGTGCTCGGGCTCGTCCAGCGGAGCAACCCCGTGCTCGTGCTGCGCAACGCGTCCCCGCGCGACGCGCTCGACCTCGGCTGGCAGACCGCGGTCTGGCTCGCGGTCGCGGTGGCCGTCGCGGTCCTGCTGCCGCTGCTGCGCGGCCGGGCGCCGCGCCGCCCCGGCGAGGTGCTCCTCGCCGTCGTCCTCCAGCTCGTCGTCTCGTCGGCGTCGTTCGCCGCGGTGCTCGCCGTGCCGTGGCCGACGGGCTGGCCGGACTGGGTCGTCCTCGGGGTCGCCTTCGGCGCGACGGTGCTCGTCACCGGGCTCGTCGCGTGCGAGGCGCTCGCGGTCTACATCCTCGTGGCCCGCAACCACACCGTGGCCTCGTGGCAGATGTCGGCGCAGTCCGTCGAGGACTACAAGGGCTTCCTGCGGATCCGGGTGGACGCCGACGGCCGGCTCACGCTGTACCCGCTCGCCGTGACGACGGTCTGCCGGGACTGGGACGTCGTCGCCGTCGACGGCGCGGCGACGCACCAGCCCGGCGTCCACGCCCGGCCGGTGCCGGCGGGCGGGCTGCCCGCCGTCCGGCTCGTCGAGCCGCCGGTGGTCGTCGAGCGCTGATCGGCCCGGCAGCAGGCAGGGCCCGCCCAGAGGGGGCGGGCCCTGTGCACGGAGCGGGTGGTCAGGCGGAGACCACGTTCTCGCCGTCGACCTTGACCGCGACGGCGGCCAGCGGGGTCGTCGCCGGGCCGTTCTTCACGGCGCCGTCGAAGCCGAACTTCGAGCCGTGCGACGGGCAGTCCAGCTCACCGCTCGCGGCCGCGACCGTCGTCCCCTGGTGGGTGCAGACGGCGCTCACCGCGGTGACCGTGCCGGCGGTCGCCTGGACGAGCGCGATCGGCTTGCCGTCGGCGCCCTTGGTCACGAGCGCACCGCCGACCGGGATGTCGGCGAGCTTGGCGAGGACGGTGCCGGCGGCGCCGGCCGCCGCGGTGCCGCCGCCGGTGGTGTCGGACGACTCGTCGTCGCTCCCGCACGCCACGAGGGTCGGCACGCCGAGCAGGCCGAGGCTGATGAGGCCGCACACCTGCATGACGCTGCGACGGTCGGGGGTGGTGAGTTCCTGCTGCTCCACGAGTGGTCCTCCTAGGGACGTCAGAGTTCGTCTCTTGACCGAGGCAACGCCATGATCAGGGGCTCGGTTCGAGGATTCAGGGGATTCACAGGTTGCGATTGCGTGAACCGGGCGGTCGGCTCGCGGTCAGACGGAGCGCACCGGCACCGTGAGCAGGACGGCCCCGGTCGCGTCGTCGACGAGCTTGACGTCCGCGACCTCCTTCGGCGCCACGGTCACCGGCACCCGGGCCTTCCAGCCGCGCTTGTAGCCCGCCGGGACGACCCACGTCTGCACCGGGTGCGTCCAGCCGCCGGAGTCGACGAGCTCGATCCGGCACGTCGTGCCCGAGGTCAGCCCCCACGGGGCGACGACGAGGATGCTGCCGCGGCCCTCGCCGTGCGCGAGCACGTGGACGTCGGCCCCGACCGGGGACGCGGCGTCCTGCGCCGTGCCCTCCGCCACGAGGACGTCACCGGGCTGGACGACCTCCCGGCCCTCGTAGGTCTCGGTGAGCTCCCGGACGACGAGGACGCCGGCGGGGACGGCGAGCAGCAGCGCGGCGGCCGCCGCGACGAGGACGGTCAGCCGGCGGCGGTGCTGGCGCCGGTGCCGCATCTCGTCCAGGGTCCGCCGCAGCAGCGCCTCGTCGGGCACCTCGGCGTGCGGCACGGTCTCGTCCCGCATGACGTCGAGGAGCGCGGGCAGCGCCGCGAGCCGGACGAACTCGTCGCGGCACGCCGGGCACAGCGCCTGGTGCTCGCGGACGGCGTCCGGCAGCGGCTCGCCGCGCAGCAGGGCGACGGCGGCGTCCTCCCGGAGGGCGGCGCAGCCGCTCGCGGACGAGCCGTTCGGCATCGGGCTCAGGGGGCTCGCGGTCACGGCACGAGCCCCCGCTCCTCGCAGGCGACCCGCAGCGCCCGCAGCGCGTAGTAGGCGCGGGACTTCACCGTGCCCTCGGGGATGCCCAGCCGGGCGGCCGTCTCGGCCACGCTGCGGTCCCGGAAGTAGAGGTGCTCGAGGACGGCGCGGTGGTCGGTCGTCAGCGTGGTCAGGGCCTCGGCCATCCCGTGCGCGAGGAGCACCCGGTCGAGCATCTCGTCGACGCCGCCGGCCGCGAGCAC
>NZ_MWLL01000144.1 GCF_002198675.1 Kineosporia sp. R_H_3
CCCCGCCGTCGAGGTCATCGAGCCGACCGCCGTCGACCCGGGCCCGCGCCCCGCACCGGGGGAGACCGGTTCGTGAGCGGTGTCGAGGTGCTCTTCATCGGGTTCGGCGCGCTGACGGTCTCCGCGGGGATCCTCGCCGTCTCCAGCCGCCAGGTCGTCCACGCGGCGCTGTGGCTCGTCGTCGCGCTCGGCGCCCTCGCCGGGGTCTACCTCACCCTCGGCGCGGAGGTCGTCGCGCTCGTCCAGCTGCTCGTCTACGTCGGCGCGGTCGTCGTCCTCGTGCTCTTCGCCCTCATGCTCACCCGCGCCCCGATCGGCGTCCGCACCGACCTCGACGCCCCGCCCGGCCGCCGGGCCGGCGCCCTCGCGGCGGGCGTCGCCGTCGCGGCCCTCGTCGGCGGCACGCTGCTCGCCGCCGTCGGGGACCGCACCGTCACCCCGGACCGGGCCCGGGGCGAGGCCCGCCCGCTCGGCGAGGCCGTCTTCGGTGCCTGGCTGCTGCCCTTCGAGCTGCTCTCGGTGCTGCTGCTCGCCGCGCTGGTCGCGGCGCTCGCGGTGAGCCGCGGCGGCGGGGAGGAGGACCGGTGACGACGGCCTCCTTCGCGTCGCCGACCGGGGTCGAGCCGCGCACCGTCCGGGTCTTCGGCGAGCCCGAGGCCGGCGGCCACGTCGTCACCGGCGACCACTGGGTCGACGTCCCGCTCGACCACACGACGGCCGACGGCCCCCGGATCGCCGTCTACGCCCGCGAGGTGCGCCGCGTCGACAAGGCGGCCGCCGACCTGCCGTACCTGCTCTTCCTCCAGGGCGGCCCCGGCGGCCGCTCGCCGCTGCCCGGCGTCGACGGGCCGGGCTGGCTCTCCTGGGCGCTCGAGCGCTATCGCGTCGTGCTGCTCGACCAGCGCGGCACCGGCCGCTCCACCCCTCAGGACCGGCGCACCCTGGCCCGGCTCACCCCGCGCGAGCAGGCGGACCGGCTCGCGCACTTCCGGGCGGACGCGATCGTCGCGGACGCCGAGGTGCTGCGCCGCCGGCTCCTCGGGGACATCCCGTGGACGACGCTCGGCCAGTCCTACGGCGGCTTCTGCACGTGGACCTACCTCTCCTTCGCCCCCGAAGGCCTCGCCGGCTGCTACGTCACCGGCGGGATCCCGCCGGTCGGCGTCGCGGCCGAGGACGTCTACCGGGCGACCCACCGCGCGCTCGACCGCCGGATCGCCGCGCTGGACGCCGCCCACCCGCGCGTGCGGGCGGTCCTCGCGGACGTCGCCGCGCACCTCGTGCGGCACGGCGAGTACCTGCCGACGGGGGAGCGGCTCACCGCGCGCCGGCTCCAGGAGATCGGCACCGTCCTCGGCTCGGCGGGCGGGATCGACCTGCTCGCGCACCTCGCGGACGACGCGTGGGCGATGCCGGGGCGGCTCTCGGACACCTTCCTCGCCGGGGTCGCCGGGATCGTCTCCTACGCCCGCAACCCGCTCTACGCCCTCGTCCACGAGGCGATCTACGCCGAGACCGGCGACGAGACCCGCTGGGCCGCGCAGCGGGTGCGCGACGAACTCGGGATCGGGGTCGAGGGCGTGCCGGGCGAGGACGGCGTCGCGCGGCTGCCGCTCACCGGTGAGATGGTCTACCCGCACACCGTGACCCGGGACCCGGCGCTGGCCCCGCTCGCCGAGGCCGCCCACCTGCTCGCAGAGACGACCTGGGACCGGCCGCTCTACGACCGGGCGCGGCTCGCCCGGAGCACCGTCCCCGTGGCCGCGTGCCTCTACACGCAGGACATGTACGTCGACCCCGACCTGTCGCGCGCGACCGCGGCCGCGACCGGCGGCGTCCGCGTCGTCGAGGACGCGGTCCACCACCACGACGGCCTGCGCCGGGCCGGGGACGACGTCCTCGGGCTGCTCGACGTCGCACTCGGCGCCGTCCGGACGGCGACCGCGGCGGTGGCCGGGTGATCCACCTCGTCGGTCCGGTCGTCCTCGCGGCGGCCCTCGCCGGGACCGGGGTCTACGGCCTCCTCGCCCGCCGCAACGCCGTCCTCGTGCTCATCGGCGCCGAGCTGCTGCTCGCCGCGGCCGGTGTCCTGCTCGTCACGGCGAACGCGCTCCCGGCCGGCGGCCTGGCCCAGCTCACGGCGCAGGACGGCGGCCAGGTCGCGGAGCTGCCCGCCGACCCCCTGCTGCCCGGCCAGGTCATGACCGTCTTCGCGATCACGATCGCCGCGGCCGAGGTCGGGCTCGCGCTCGCCGTCATCCTGCTGCTCTTCCGGGCCCGCTCGACGAGCGACCTCGACGCCGTGCGCGAGCTCGGCGAGGCCTCGCCGACGCACACCGAGACGCCGGGGGCCGACGCACCGGGCGTCGACCTCCCCCGGGTCGTGGCGGCCGCCCCGCCGGCGGCTCCGGGGCCGCCCGCCGTCCCCNCGTCACCCCCTGCGGACGGTCCGCCGTCCGCCGCCCCGTCCGCAGGGGGTGACGCGTGACCGCCTCCGCCGCCGTCCTGACGATCGCGATCCCGGCGTTCGCGGCCGTCCTCGGTCTCCTCGTGGGCCGCCGCTGGGGGGCGGACACCCGCTACCTGGGCGTCGCCGGTGCCTTCGGCGCCTTGGCCGGGGCCTGCCTCGAGCTGTGGGCCGTGCTCACCGACGGGCCGCGGGAGCGGATCCCGTTCCTCGGCCTCGTCGACACCGGGGTCGGCGTGCTGCACCTCGACCTGCGGGCCGACCAGCTCAGCGCCTTCGTCGCCGTCGCGGTCGGGCTCGTCGCCTTCTGCGTGCAGGTCTACTCGACGGCGTACCTGCACGGCCCGGGGACGCCGGACGCCCCGACCCGCTACCCGGCCTACGCCGCGACCGTCTCGCTGTTCACCGCGGCGATGATGCTCGTCGTCCACGCCGACGACCTCGTGCTCCTGCTCGTCGGGTGGGAGGTCATGGGCCTGTGCTCGTACCTGCTCGTCGGCCACCACAGCGAGCGGGACTCGGCCCGGCGGGCGGCGGTCAAGGCGTTCCTCGTGACGCGCGTCGGCGACCTCGGCCTGCTGCTCGCGGTCGTCGTCCTCGTCGTCGCCGCCGGGACGACGTCGATCTCGGCCCTGACGAGTGGCACCGTCCAGCTGTCCCGCGGCACCTGGCTCGCAGTCGCCCTCCTGGTGCTCGCCGCGGCCGCCGGCAAGTCGGCCCAGTTCCCGCTGCACACCTGGCTGCCCGACGCGATGGAGGGCCCGACCCCGGTCTCGGCGCTCATCCACGCCGCGACGATGGTCGCCGCGGGCGTCTTCCTCGTGGCCCGGCTGCTGCCGGTCTTCCTCGCCTCGGACGGCGGCCTCGCGGTCGCCGCCGTCGTCGCGTCGATCACGATGCTCGGTGCCGCGCTCGCGGCGCTCGCCCAGGACGACCTCAAGCGGCTGCTCGCCTGGTCGACGGTCAGCCAGGTCGCCTACATGCTCGCGGGCGTGAGCGTCTCCGCCGCGACCGACGGCGAGGGCGTCGCCGGCGCCCAGGCCGGGATCTTCCACCTGCTCTCGCACGCGGCGTTCAAGGCCCTGCTCTTCCTCGTCGCCGGCTGCGTCACGCACGTCGTCGGCTCCACGCTGCTCGCCGACATGGGCGGCCTGCGCCGCACCCACGCCCCGCTCGCGCTGCTCCTCGGCCTCGGGCTCGCGGGCCTGGCGGGCCTCCCGCCGCTCGGCGGCTTCTGGTCCAAGGAGGCCGTGCTCACCGCGGCCGAGCACGCGGCGTCGTCCGGGGTCGGCTGGCCCGCGCAGATGGTGCTCGCGAGCGGGCTCGTGACGACGCTCGTCACCGGTGTCTACGCCGGACGGGCGTTCGCCATCGTCGCGACGGGCGACGTCCGGCCCGCGCCGGGTGCCGTCGGCGCCGCGGCCGCCGACCCGGCGCTCGTGCCCGCCGCGCAGGAGGGCGAGCCGCCCGCCGACGCGGTCGCCGACGCGGCGGTCGACGCCGACGCCGCGGTCACCGAGGACTCCCACGCACCCGCCGCGCACGCCCTGCCGCGCGCGATGGTCTGGCCGCTGTGGGTGCTCGCGGTGCCGACGGTGCTGCTCGGCCTCGTCCTCGTCCGGCCGCCCGCCCTCGTCGGCGAGGTCCACGTCGAGGTCTGGACGGCGTTCACCGGCACCCTGCTCTCGCTCGCCGGCATCGGCTGGGCGCTCACCGCGCCCGCGCTCGGCGCCCGGGACGTCGCCGACGCCCTGCCGCGCGCCGTCCGCGCCGCCCTGCGCGACGGCTACCGGATCGACGCCCTCCAGGACCTGCTCGTCGTCCGCCCGGTCCGCGCGCTGGCCCGCGCCGTCGGCCGCGGCGACCGGGACGTCGTCGACGCCTACGTCCGCGGCACGGCGACCGGCGCCGGCTGGGCCGGGTTGGTCCTGCGCCGCGCCCAGTCGGGCCTGGTCACCGGCTACCTCAGCTGGGTGCTCGCGGGCGCCGCCGTCCTCGCCGCGGTCGGGGTGGTGCTGTCGTGAGCACGTTCCTCGACTCCCTGGGCGGCTGGCTGCTCGTCGTCCTCGTCGGCGCCCCGCTCCTCGCGGCCGCCGTGCTGCTCGCCGTCGGCGACCGGGTCGGCGACCGCACCGCCGCCGAGACCGGCACCGCGGTCGCGGCCGGCACGCTGCTCGTCGCGGCGCTCGCCGCCGTCGGAGCCGCCCCCTACGACCGGCCCGGCACCGGGCTGTCGGTCGACGTCGCGTGGATCCCCGCGCTCGGCGTCCGCTTCCACCTCGGGCTCGACGGCCTCGGCGCCCCGCTCGTGCTCCTCACGGCGCTGCTCACGCTGCTCGTCTGCTGGCACCTCGTGCGGGTCCGGCCGGTCGCGGGCCGGGTCCGCGGGCTCGTCGCGTGCATCCTCACCGTCGAGTCCGGGGCGCTCGCGACGTTCACCGCGCAGGACCTCCTGCTGTTCTTCGTCGCCTTCGAGGTCGTGCTCGTGCCGATGTGGTTCGTCGTCGCGCTGTGGGGCGACGACACCCAGGCGCCGCGGGTCGGCGAGCCGTCGACGCCCCTGGCGGGCGGCGAGAGCGCCCGCCGGGACGCCGCGAACCGGTTCGTCCTCTACACCGCGCTCGGGTCGGCGGTCATGCTGCTCGGGCTCGTGCTCGTCGCCCTGCGCGCCGGGACGACGGACCTCGCGGCGCTCGCCTACGCCGGCGGCGCCGGGATGTCGACGACGACGCAGACGATCGCCGCGACGCTCATCGTGCTCGGGCTCGCCGTCAAGGCGCCGATGTTCCCGCTCCACACCTGGCTGCCGCCGGCGCACACGATCGCCCCGACCGCGGGCTCGGTGCTGCTCGCGGGCGTCCTGCTCAAGATGGGCACGTACGGCCTGGTCCGGGTCGCGGTCCCCGTCGTGCCGGACGGCGTCCGCGCCATCGCGCCGTTCCTCGGCGCCCTCGGGGTCGCGGGCATCCTCTGGGGCGGCCTCGCCTGTCTCGTCGAACGCGACCTCAAGCGCCTCGTCGCCTTCTCCTCGGTGGCGCACATGGGCTTCGTGCTCCTCGGGGTGGCCTCGATGACACCGCAGGGTCTGCAGGGCGCGCTCTTCGCGAACGTCGCCCACGGCCTCATCACGGGCCTGCTCTTCCTCGTCGTCGGCGGCCTCAAGGACCGCCGCCACACCGCGGACCTCGAGGGTCTCGGCAGCGGCCTGCGCGACCGGCTGCCCCGGCTCGGCTGGCTGCTCGCCTTCGGTGCCGTCGCCGGGCTCGGGCTGCCCGGGCTCGCCGGGTTCTGGGGCGAGCTGCTCGCGATCGTCGGTGCCTGGAACGGCGAGGGCGCGCTCGGTCCGCTCGCCCGGCCGCTCGCCGTCCTCGCCGCGGTCGGCACGGCGCTCGCCGCCGCGTACCTGCTCCGCGTGCTCTTCCTCGTCTGGCACGGGCCGAACGGCCGCAGCGCCGGGGCGGCCGGGCCGGCCGCGCTCTTCGCGCCGGTCACCGTCGGCGACGCGACGACCCACGAGGTCGCCGTCGCCGCGCCGCTCGTCGTCGCGACCGTCGTCCTCGGGCTGCTGCCCTGGCTGCTCCTCGACGTCACGGCACCGATCGTCCGGGTGCTCCTCGCGGGGGTGGGCTCGTGAGCGCCATCACCGGGGTCCAGGCCGTCGACCCGCTCGCGCTCGCGCCCGCGATCGCCACGCTCGGGACGATCCTCGTCCTCGTGCTCGTCGACGCGGTCGCCCCGGCCGCCGCCCGGCTGCGCCGGGTGCACGACGCCGTCGCGCTCGCCGGGCTCGTGGTCTCCGGGGTGTTCGTCGCCGTCCTCGGCGTCGCCGCCACCGGGCGCGACCTCGGCCCGGTCGCCGGGGCCGCCGTTCGCTCGACGGTCTGCGTGGCCGGCCAGGGCGAGTACACCCTGCCGACGTGCTCGTTCGTCGTCTCGCCGCTCACCCTGACGCTGCAGGCCGTCGTCGTCGTCGGGGCGATCGTGTGCCTGCTGCTCGCCGTCGACGGGCCGGGCGCGCGCGACCGGTCGGTGCACCACCTGCTGCTCCTCGCCACCGTGACCGGCGCCCTCGTGCTCGCCGGCTCGCGCGACCTGGCGACCCTCGTCGTCGCGTTCGAGACGGCGTCGCTGCCCGTCATCGGCCTCGTCGCGCTGCGCCGCGACGCCCAGGGGGCGCAGGGCGCGGTGACGCTGCTGCTCACCGCGGTCGCCTCGCTCGGGCTGCTCCTCGTCGGTGTCGCGATGCTCCTGCTCGCGACCGGGTCGCTGCACCTGGACCGGATCGCGGCCGCAGTCGGCGACCCGACCCTGCCCGACTCGGTGCGGGTCGTCGCGGTCGCGGGCACCCTGCTCGCCGTCGCCGGCATCGCCTTCAAGCTCTCCGTCGTCCCGTTCCACCTCTGGACGCCGGACACCTACGCCGGCGCCCCGCTGCCGGTCGCGGCGTTCCTCTCCGTCGTCTCCAAGGCCGCGGGCCTCGCCGCCGTCGTCGTCCTGCTCGGGGTCGGGCTGCCCGCCCTCGGGGACGCCTGGTCGCCCGCGGTCGCCGTCCTCGCCGCCCTGACCCTCACCGTCGGCAACCTCGTCGCGCTGCGCCAGACGGTCGCCGTCCGGCTGCTCGCGTGGTCGACCGTCGCCCAGGCCGGCTGGGTCGTGCTGCCGCTCGGGGCGGTCGCGTCGGGCACCCCCGGCGACGCCCGGCAGGCGGTCGCGGCCTCCGTCGGGTACCTCGTCGCCTACGGCGTCGCGAGCCTGCTCGCCTTCAGCGTCGTCGTCCTGCTCGCCCGGCACCACCCCGCGGGCGAGGACCACACGCTCGAGGCCTACCGCGGCCTGGCCCGACGGGAGCCGGTCGCCGCCGCCGCCCTCGGGTTCGCCCTGCTCTGCCTCGCGGGCCTGCCGCCCGGTCTCGTCGGGCTCGTCGCCAAGGTCGTCGCCGTCCGCCCGCTCGTCGACGCCGGCGTCTGGTGGCTCGCGGTCGTCGCGGCGGCCAACGTCGCCCTCGGCGTCGCGTACTACCTGCGCTGGACGGCGCTGCTCGTCGTCCGCCCGACCGCGGTCCCGCCGACGTGGCGGGTCAGGCCGGCCGAGGGGATCGCGCTCGGCGTGTCCCTCGCGCTGTGCGTCGCGTTCTCGGTCCTGCCGCAGGTCGTCGCCGGGCTGGTCCCGACCGCCCTTCGCTGAGCCGGGCCGGTCCGCCGCCGCGCCACCGGCCGTGCCTGGGAGTCCGCTGGGAGCCTGCTGGGCCGGGAACGACGCCCCCGGGGCCCGCGTTGACACGTGTGGATGCCGGACGTCGGCACCACGGAAGGAGCACGGAACCGCGATGGGCCACCGCCACTTCAACGGTCTCAAGACCGCTGTCCTGCTCGGCGGGCTGTCGGCACTTCTCCTCGTCGTCGGCAACCTGCTGCTGGGCCGGACGGGTCTGTTCATCGGGCTGTTCGCGGCCCTGGCCATGAACGCCTACGGGTACTGGAACTCCGACAAGCTCGCGCTGCGGGCGATGCGGGCGCGGCCGGTGAGCGAGGCCGAGCAGCCGGCGATGTACCGGATCGTCCGGGAGCTCTCCACGGCCGCGCGGCAGCCGATGCCGCGGCTCTACGTCTCCCCGACGAACGCGCCGAACGCGTTCGCGACGGGCCGCAACCCGCGCAACGCCGCCGTCTGCTGCACCGAGGGGATCCTCCAGATCCTCGACGAGCGCGAGCTGCGGGGCGTGCTCGGGCACGAGCTCATGCACGTCTACAACCGCGACATCCTCACGGCGTCCGTCGCCGGGGCGGTCGCGAGCGCGATCACCTTCATCGCCCAGTTCGGGATGTTCTTCGGCGGCGGCAGCGACGACGAGGACCGGCCGAACCCGGTCGTGCTCATCGGCCTCATGATCCTCGGCCCGCTCGCGGCCGGCGTCGTCCAGATGGCGATCAGCCGCACCCGCGAGTACGACGCCGACGAGGACGGCGCGCGGCTCACCGGCGACCCGCTCGCCCTCGCGAGCGCGCTGCGCAAGCTCGAGTCCGGCACGAACCGGCTGCCGCTGCCGCCCGAGCGCGACCTCGTCAACGCGAGCCACATGATGATCGCCAACCCGTTCCGCGCGGGCGGCGTCTCGCGGGTCTTCTCGACCCACCCGCCGATGCCGGAGCGGATCGCCCGGCTCGAGGCGATGGCCGGCTACCGGCGCTGAGGCGCCCGCCGCACCGGCCGGTGACGCTGCACCGCCCGATCACGACAGACCCGTCCCCGAGCGCGAGGAACAGGTAGTTTCGGACCGTGAGCCGACCCGGACGCCCCGACCGACCCAACGCCCGCCCGACCCGGCCGGGCGCCGGCCGGGGCGCGCCGGTGGCGCCGGTCCCGCTCGAGAAGGGCCGGGCCCGGGGGGTGCTCGGCGGGCTGCTCCTCTTCGCGGGCGGCTTCGCGGCCGGGGCGATGGAGTTCCTCCTCACGGGCGTGGCCGGCCCGGCCTACCTGCTCGGCATCTCCGTCGGCCTGGCCGGCATCGGCATCGTCGGGTTCTTCCTCAACCGGGGCACGGTGCCGCGCCCCGAGGAGGCCATCTGGAAGCCGCAGGGGCTGAAGCCGTGGATCTCGGCGCTCGGCCTGCCCGTCACGGCCGTCACCGCGGTCTTCTACACGCTGCTGCTCGTCGGCATCGTCGGCAACTTCGTCGTGCCGGTGTTCTTCCGCCGCTGAGGTGTGACGCGTCCGGTGCCTCCCCGTGGAAGCGGAGGGGACGCCGTCCGGTTGGCTGTCGGTATGAGCCGACTGTTCACGCCTCTCACGCTGCGCGGGACGACGTTCCGCAACCGGGCCTGGGTGGCCCCGATGTGCCAGTACTCCTCGGTCGACGGCTTCCCGACGGACTGGCACCTCGTGCACCTCGGCGCGCGGGCGGCGGGCGGTGCCGGGCTCGTCCTCACCGAGGCGACGGCGGTGACGCCCGAGGGCCGGATCAGCCCCGCGGACGCCGGGATCTGGAGCGACGAGCAGGCGCAGGCGTACGAGCGGATCACCGCGTTCGTCGCGGGCCAGGGCGCCGTCCCCGGGATCCAGCTCGGGCACGCCGGCCGCAAGGCGTCCTCGCAGCGGCCGTGGGACGGCGACGGCTGGGTCGAGGAGCCGGACGGCGGCTGGCAGCCGGTCGCGCCGTCCGCGCTGGCGCACGGCGACGGGCCGACGCCCAAGGAGCTCTCGACCGCCGACATCGCCGGTCTCGTGGGCGCGTTCGCCGCCGCCGCGGTCCGCGCCGACGCCGCGGGCTTCGAGGTCGCCGAGGTGCACGCCGCGCACGGGTACCTCGTCCACGAGTTCCTGTCCCCGCTCGCGAACGAGCGGGCCGACGGCTACGGCGGCGGCCTCGAGGGCCGCGCCCGGTTCCTGCTCGAGGTCGTGGACGGCGTCCGCGCGGTCTGGCCGGACCGCAAGCCGCTGTTCGTCCGGTTCTCCGCGACCGACTGGGTCGAGGGCGGCTGGACGATCGAGGAGACCGTCGAGGTGTCCCGGTGGCTCGCCGGACGCGGGGTCGACCTCGTCGACGTCTCCAGCGGCGGGGTCTCGCCGCAGCAGCGGATCGCCGCCGGGCCGGGCTACCAGGTGCCGCTCGCGCGGGCCGTCCGGGCGGGCAGCGGGCTGCCGACCGCGGCGGTCGGGCTCATCACCGAGCCGGCGCAGGCCGAGCAGGTGCTCGTCGAGGGCTCGGCGGACGCCGTCCTGCTCGCCCGGGCGGTGATCCGGGACCCGGCGTGGCCGCTCCGCGCGCAGCACGTGCTCGACGGGGACCGGCACCCGGCGACGGCGACGCCGTGGCCGGACCAGTACCTGCGCGGCGCCTGGCGCTGAGCCGGGGGTCGGCCGTCGGCGGTCGGCGGTCGGCCGGGAGCGGGCTCAGGCCGGCGGCCGGTCGGCGGACCAGCGCCGGAAGACCCCGAGCAGCTCCTCGCGGGTCGTGTCGTCGAGCCGGTCGACGTCGTCCTGCGCGAGGGTGCCGGTGACCGCGACCGTGGTGCGGAACTGCTCGAGGACCGCGCTGCAGCCGTCGCAGTCGGCCAGGTGCTCGTCGAGCAGGGCCCGCTCGGTGGTCGGGAGCGCGTCGTCGAGGTAGTCCGTGATGAGCATGACGACCTGCGTGCAGGTCAGGTCGTCGTCCTCGGGGACGTCCTGCGTCACGACGCCCTCCCTTCACCGGCCGTCAGATGCGCGTCGAGCGCCAGACGAACCTTCGCACGCGCGCGATGCAGGAGCACGCGCTGGTTGCCCTCCGAGATGCCGAGCGCCGCGGCGACCTCCGGGCCGGTCCAGCCGTCGACGTCCCGCAGCGTGATGACCGCGCGCTGGCTCTCCGGGAGCGCAGCGACGGCCTGCGCGACGACGGCGCGGGTCTCGCCCGCGAGCGCGGAGGCCTCGGGGTCCTCGGTCCACGGGGTCGGCGGCGTCGTCCAGTGGCCGGGGTACTCGCCGTCCGGGCCCTGGAAGCGTTCGGGGCCGAAGCCGGCGACGCCGTCGTCCGCGGGGCCGAGGGACGTGAACGGCACCGTCCGCGCCTCCTTCACCGCGAGGCTCCGGGCGACGTTGACGAGGATCGAGACGACCCAGGTCCGCAGCGACGACCGGCCCTCGAACCGGTCGATGCCGCGCAGGACGGCGATCCAGGTCTCCTGGACGACGTCCCCGACCGCCTCGTCGGTGCGCACGTACCCGCGGGCGATCCGGCGCAGCATCGGGTGGAACCGTTCGACGACCTCGGCGAACGCCTGCTCGTCGCCGCGGCGCAGCGCCTCGACGACGGCGGCGTCGCCGGCCATGACCATGTCGACCACGTGCGCATTGTGGTCCTCCCGGAGTGCCCGGGGCGAGAGTTGATCTCGCCCCGGGCGGTTACGAGGTTCTTACGGGTCGGGTCGGGTCGGGTCCGGTCGTCCGGTCGTCCCGTCAGGCGGTCGCGATGATCGGGCAGTTGACGACCACGTCGCTCGGGCCCCAGGCGCCGCCGCCGGGTGCGGAGACGGCGTGGTCGGCGGCGAGGTCCTCGACGTCCGCGAAGCGGGTGACGCGCTCCGGCGTGGTGCCCGCGGCCCACTCGGTGAGGTGCACGTCCCACAGCGGCGAGTACCGCCCCTGGTTCGGCGTCCACGCGAGCACGTTGAGCGGGTCGCCCTGGCCGAGCAGGGCGCTGTTGATGCCCTGCCGGGTCGCCGGGCTGCCCGTCGGGCCGTTGACGAACGCCGCGAGCGAGGCCCGGGCGGACGCCGTGCTGTCGTCGCCGGGGGACGGCGCGGCGTTGAGCCGGGGCGCGTACGTCGAGCCCTCGAGCGCGGCCGGGCCCTCGGCGGTGGCGTCCGTCGACAGGTAGACGACGGCGTCGCCGCGGGCGAACCCGTCGGTGAGCGCGAGGGTGACGGTCTTCTTCGCCCGGTCGATCCGCACGACCTTGTCGTGCAGGCCGGTGCCGTTGCCGATCTGCGGCGCGTTGAGGTAGGACCCGTCCGGCAGCCGGACGATCGGCGAGTAGCCGGCGTCGCCGCGCGAGCCGGGGGTGGCGACGACGGGCGGCCAGCCGGTGCCGGGCGTGCCGGCGACGGCGTGCACGGGGGAGAAGTCGACGGTGCCGGAGAAGACGATCGTGCCCCTGTCGAGCGTCACGGCCTGGCTCGCGGCGCGGCCGGTGTTCGCGAGCTTGTTGACGACGCCGACCCCGTACCTCGCGGCGGCCGACGACGTCGACGCCTCGATGACGACGTAGTCGACCGTGCGGCCGTCGGCGTAGCGACCGGTGCGCAGCGGGAACGTCGCCGTGCGGTCGGCATTCACGGTGACGCCGGGGACGAAGACCGTGCGACCGGCCGCCGCGGCGGGGCCGGCCAGCACGGTGGCCGTGAGGCCGGTGGCGGTCAGGGCGAGAGCGGCGGTCAGGGCGACCGCTCGCAGGCGTGGACGGGCAGCGGGGGACATCCGTGGCTCCTCGGTGCGGCCCGCGGTCGCGGGCGTTCACCGGTGGGTGCGACGCGACGTCCCCCGCGTTACGCCGGCGGGCCCGCGGATCGCCCGGCGGCTGCCTCGTCGACGGTGACGACGGCGCGGTCGGGGTAGAAGGCGACCGCTCCGGCGAGCTCGGCGGCGTCCGGCAGCGGCTCCTCGTAGCTCCACGCGACGTCCTCGCGCGCGGTGCCCCCGGTCGTCACGGCCCAGTACGACGCCTGGCCCTTGTACGCGCAGGCGGACGTCGTCGCGGTCGCCTCGAGGTCCACGAGGACGTCCTCGCGTGGCAGGTAGTACCGCGGCGGCAGCCCGGTCTCGAAGACGACGAGCGGCCGCGTCGAGCGCGCGACGAGGACGCCGTCCACCTCGACCCGGACCTCGGCCTTGCCGTGCCGCACGTCGACCCGGTGGAACGGGTCGCGCGGGTGGCCGCCGATCTCGTCGTCCTCCTCGAACCAGCGCAGCGCCTCGCCGTCGAGGCCGACCCGGCCGCCGAGGTCGGGGTCGGCGTAGGCGAACGCCGCGGCGGGGGCCGTGCCGTCCGCCGTCCGGACGTCGTACGCCGCGCCGGCCGTCGTGTGCACCGCGAACGGCACGTCCGGGAAGACCGGACCCGCGCCCGCGGGTGCCTCGGGCGCCGGACCGGCCGCCTCAACGAGGTCCGCCACGACGTCGGCCCGGGGCACCGCGTACCCGGGGACGACCCGCCGCGGCTCCCAGACGAGGACGGCGTCCCGGGAGTCCGCGACGAGAGTGTCGCCGAGGTAGGCGCGCACCCGCTTGCGGGTCGGCTCGACCCTCAGGTCGCCGAGGGTGCCGTGCAGCAGCGTGGAGAGCGTCGTCGCCATACGGCCATCATCCCTTGACGGCGCCCTCGGTGCCGCCCCGCACGAAGTGCCGCTGGAAGGCGAAGAACACCAGGGCCACCGGGACCGTCATGAGCAGGGCCGCCGCGAGCTTGAGCGGGTACTGGTTTCCGGAGCCGAGCTGCCCGGAGACGAGCGAGGCGACGCCGGTCGTCAGGGTGTTCAGCTCGGGGCTCTGCCGGGACACGATGAAGTGCGGCAGCTCGTTCCAGGAGCCCTGGAACGACAGGATCGTCAGCGTGATGAGCGCCGGGCGGGCCATCGGGAGGACGACCGACCAGAAGATCCGGAACGGGCCCGCGCCGTCGATGCGCGCGGCCTCCTCGACGCTCACCGGCACCGACTCGAAGAACTGCTTCATGATGAACACGCCTGCCGCGTCGGCGAGCAGCGGCACGATCATCCCGGAGTACGAGTCGTACATGCCGAACTGGTTGAGCACGAGGAACTTCGGGATGAGCAGGACGACGCCGGGCACCGCCATGACCGCGATGACGGCGGCGAACAGCGCCCCGCGCCCGCGGAACCGCAGCCGGGCCAGCGCGTAGCCGGCGAGGGAGTCGAAGAAGACCCGGCCGGCCGTGACGACGAGCGCGACGACGAACGAGTTGAGGAACCAGCGCGGGTAGTCCGCCTCGGCGAGCCGGCCGAACGCGGCCGACGTCACCGGGTCCGGCCAGAGCGCGAGCGGGTGCGCGGTGGAGTCGGCCTCGGTCTTGAAGCTCGTCGCGAGCTGGATGAGGAACGGGTAGATGTAGACGAGCGCGAAGACGACGAGAACGGTGTAGCCCGCCACCCGTCCGAGGCCGCCGCGGCGGCGGCCCGGTCCTGCCGGGGCCGAGACGGGTGCAGGCCGGGCACCCGTGGTGGTCGTGGTCATCGGGACACCTCCGCCGTCGGGCCGGCACCGGAGCGTGCGGCCTTCGCCGCGCGCCGCACCGCGGCGCGCTCGCGGCCGTCGTCCTTGTCGCGCAGCACGAACCGCTGCACGAGGGTGAGGGCGACGATGATCGCGAAGAGGATGAACGCGATGGCGCTGCCCTGGCCCCACTCGTTGTTGTTGAACGATGACTGGTACGACAGGTACGCCGGGGTGAGCGTCGTCTTGCCCGGCGCGCCCTGGCTCATGACGTAGATCTGGTCGAACACCTGCCAGGTGCCGATGAGGCCCAGGGTCAGCACGAGGAACAGCGTGGGCCGCAGCATCGGCAGGGTCACGTACCGGAACCGCTGCCACCGGCCCGCCCCGTCGATCTCCGCGGCCTCCTCGACCTCGACGGGGATGTCCTGCAGCGCCGCGAGGAACATGAGCATGAACGTGCCGGCCGTCGTCCAGACGACGAGCGCGATGATCGCGCACATCGCGACGCTCGGGCCCGCGAGCCAGTCCCACAGCGTGAGCCCGCCCACGGAGCGGCCCGCGAGGGCCGCGGGCGGTGCGTCGGTGTCGACCCCGAGCCCGCCGAGGACCAGGTGGACGACGCCGCGCGGGTCGGCGAACCACGACGGCCCGTCGACGCCGATCTTCGCGAGCAGCGAGTTGACGACGCCGCTGGACGAGAAGACGAAGAGGAACACGACGGAGACCGCGACCGAGCTCGTCACCGACGGGAAGTAGTACGCGGTCCTGAAGAAGCCCTTGCCCTTGAGGCGTTTGCCGTTGAGCACGAGCGCGAGCCCGAGGGCGAGCACCGTCTGCAGCGGCACGACGAAGAGCACGTAGTAGGCGTTGTTGCGCAGGCTCGTCATGAAGTCGGTCTGCGCGAGCCCGGGGGTCGTGAGGAGCTCGGAGTAGTTGCCGCCGCCGACGAACCCCACGCCGTTGCCGAACGGGCTGCCCTGGCCCTGCCAGTCGGACAGGCTCACCCACAGCGCCATCGCGATCGGCACGACGAGGAAGAGCCCGAGGACGAGCAGGACCGGTGCGACGAACAGCCAGCCGGCGAGGCCCTCGCGGCCGCGGATGCCGCCGCCCGGCCCCCGCCCGCGCCCCTGGGAGGGCGCGGACGGGGGAGCAGCGACAGCGGGTGCGCCGACGCCCGCGGTCATGCCCGCGCTCACGGCCGCACCGTCACTTGCCGACGACCGCGGACGCGTTCGTCTGCAGCCGCGCGAGGATCTGCTTCGTGTCGGCCTTCGGCAGGCCCTGCAGGCCGGTGTCGAAGTCGGCGAGCACCTGGTCGATCTTCGCGACCTTGACCGGGCCCTGCGCGTAGGCGGCACCCTCGATGAACGCCTTGTCCTGCGGGAACTGCGCGACGTAGTCGGCCTGCGCCGACTGCCGCGACGGCATGACGCCGAACGCCTTCGCGAAGCCGAGCTGGGCGTCCTTCGTCGTCATGGCCTTGACGAAGTCGACGGCTGCGGCCTTGTTCGCGCTCTTCGCCGCGACCCCCCAGCACTGCGTGAACGCGAGGGTGCCCTGACCCTTCGGGCCGGCGGGCAGCGGGGCGACCGTGTACTTCACGTCCGGGAAGTCGTTCTTCATCGCTCCCGAGATCCAGTTACCCTCGATGGTCATCGCGGCCTTCTGCTTGCCGAAGGCCTCGCCGGACCACCCGGAGTCGAGCTGCTTGGGGTACTTCGCCACCCCGCTGGCGAGCAGCGACTTCACGTAGTCGAGCGCCTGCAGGTTCTCCGGGCTGTCCGCGGTGACCTGGGTGCCGTCCTTGCTCGTCACCCAGCCGCCGGCCTGGACCATGAAGGCGCCGATCCGGTCACGGGTGTCGCCGAGCGCGAGCCCGACCTGGTCGCCGGTGGTGAGCTTCTTCGCGACGGTCGCGAGCTCCTCCCAGGTCTTCGGGACGTCGGCGTCGGTGAGGCCCGCCTTCGACCACGCCGCGGTGTTGATCTCGAGCGCGAGCGTCGAGAAGTCCTTGGGGATGCAGTAGAGCTTGCCGTCCTGGGTGAACGCCTCGCGCAGGTTCGGGTAGAAGTCGTCCTTCTCGGGGAAGGCGTCGCCGTAGGCCTCGAGGCTGCCCGCGCTCGCGTACGTCGCGAACCGGCCGGCGTCCATGTAGAAGACGTCCGGCGGGTTGCCGGACGCGAAGCCCTGCCCGAGCTGCTGGGCGATGTCCTGGGCCTGGACGACCTCGGCCTTGTTGCCGGAGGCCGTGGCCCACGCCGCCGCGGCGTCGTTGACGGCCTTGGTCTCTGCGTCGCCGCTGGAGGCGATGAGCACCTTGATCGACGCGGGGCCGGACGACGCCTGGGTCGCGCTGCTGCCGCCGGAGTCGAAGCCGCTCCCGCCGC
>NZ_MWLL01000145.1 GCF_002198675.1 Kineosporia sp. R_H_3
GGGGAGACGGGGGAGGGGCTGCGTGATTACACCCCGGCCCAAACTTTTTTCGAGGCGGCCTCGGGGTCCCCCGAACGGGGGTGTAATGATCCGGGTCGTCGGCCGTCTTCCCGGTGTGGAGACAGCACCGACTCGGGGAGGTCAGGGATGGTGGATCGTCCGGGCAGCGGCGGCAGGCCGCTCGCCGACGACCCCGCCGGCGTGCCCGACGCCGACCTCGCCCGCGCCTGGGCCGCGGGTGACCCGCTCGCGTTCGGGGAGGCCTACCGCCGGTTCGCCACCCCTCTGTTCGGGACCGCGGTCGGGCTGCTGGGCGACCGCACCGTCGCCGCGGACGTCGTCCACGACACCTTCGTGCGCGCCGCGCCGCGGGTCGCGGGCCTGCGCGAGCCCGACCGGCTGCGGGCCTGGCTCTTCGCGATCCTGCGCAACGAGGCGGCGTCCGTGCACCGGTCCCGGCGGCACGACGGGGGCTCCCTCGACGACGACGCGGGCGGCGAGGTGACGGGCCGGCTCGCGGACGACGCCGCGCCCGCGGACGTCGAGGCGTCCCGGGGCGAGCTCGCCGACCTCGTGTGGACGGCGGCCGACGGGCTCCAGGAGCGCGACCGCGAGGTGCTCGAGCTCAACGTCCGCGGCGGTCTCGACACCGCCGACCTCGCCGCCGCGCTCGGCGTGACGCCGGGGCACGCCGCCGTCCTGCTCTCCCGGATGCGCGACCGGCTCGAGCGCTGCATGGGCGCGCTGCTCGTCGCGCGGCTCGGACGGCGGGACTGCGACGCTCTCGACCGGCTCCTCGAGAGCTGGGACGGCAAGTTCTCGCTCGACGTCCGCTCGAAGGTGTCCCGGCACGTCGAGGGCTGCCCCCGCTGCGGCCAGCAGCGGGCCCGGCTCGTGACGATGGAGCGGCTGGCTCCCGCACTGCTGCCGCCGGCCGTCCTGCTGCCCGTCGACCTGCACGACCGGCTCGTGGCGAGCATCGGCCCGGGCGGGACGCCCGCCCCTGCCTGGGGCGCGACCGGCCCGTCCGACCCGGACGTCGACCTCGACACCTGGTCCTGGCAGGCCGACGGGTTCCCCGAGCAGGTGGCCGAGCCGGTGCGCCGCGTCGTCGCCGGCCCGCCGGCCGGGCCGGTCGTCGCNAGCAGCACGGCACCCCCGCCGGCCGGGCCGGTCGTCGCCGCCGGGGGTGCCGTGCTGCTCGCGGCCGGCCCGCCGATGCCGGACGTCGCCCCGGCCGGGGCGCACCGCAGCCGGGGCCGCGCACGGTCGTTCGCGGTCGCCGCCGGCGTGCTGCTGCTCGCCCTGGGCGGTGCCGGTGCGTTCACCGTGCTGCGCCCGGGGCCGGAGTCGGTCCAGGTGGTGGCGACGTCCCCGAGCGGCCCGACCTCCTCCGGGCCGGTCGCCGGCGTGACGACCCCCGCGGACGGCGTCACGCCGTCCGGTGCGACGACGACGGGCCCGGCGACGTCAGGCGGCCGGACGACGACCACGACGACGGCACCGACCTCCCGGACGACCACGACCTCGGTGACCACGACGACGGACCCGGTGACGTCGTCCGACCCGGTGACCTCGACCTCCACGACAACGACGACGACCACCACGACGACGACCACGTCGAGCCCGCCCGCCCCGGAGGGGCCGGTGATCCAGCGGGTGTCCGCCTCGCCGGGGTCGGTGTTCCTGCCCGCGCCCGTCGGCGCGGCGGGGTGCACGCCGACGACCACGACGATCGTCGTCCTCGTCAAGGCCTCCGGGAAGGTCACCGGGACGGCGTCCTGGTCGCCGGACGGCGGCAAGACGTCGCAGCGGGTGCGGCTGAGCCGGGACGGCAACGTCCTCACGGGCTCGATCGGCGAGTGGTCCGTCGCGGGGACGGACGTCGTCCAGGTCGTCGTCCAGGACGAGTACGGCAAGGACTCGGGCAAGACCGCGGTCACCGTGCAGCGGTGCACCCGGGGGTAGCGCCCGGTCCGTCGCCCCTGCGGTAACCGGCACGAGGCACCCCCTGACGTTGGGTAGACTCGCCGACGGAGGATTCGCCTAGTGGCCTAGGGCGCACGATTGGAAATCGTGTTGGTGTAAAAGCCTCAGGGGTTCAAATCCCCTATCCTCCGCTGCGACGTTGGGCCCCCGGGCGTTCTTCCCGGGGGCCCGACGTCGCATTTGGGCAGAGTGATTTGAGGAGGAGGGCGAGGGACGAGCCCGACGGGGTCCCCTATCCTCCGCCGCCCAGCGGCCCTCGGCCCGCAGACCTCAGCGCCCGAACGTCACCCAGTTGAGGTTCACGAACGCAGCCGGCTGCCCGCTCGTGAACGTGACGTAGACGTCGTGCCTGCCGGTCACGGGCGTCATGTTCATCGGGACGGTCCGCCAGCTCTGCCAGCCGCCGGTGTCCGCGACGGCGAACGTCGCGACGGGTGGGCTGGTGACGGCGTCCAGCCGGACCTCGACGAGCCCGCTGATGCCGGCGGCGGCGCCGCTGGCGACGCGGCCGAGGAACTGGGTCGCGGGTGCGGTGCCGAAGTCCACGCCGCGGAACCGCAGCCAGTCGCCGTTCGACAGCGAGGTGACGTCCTGGCCGCCTCCGCTGTCGCTCGTCGTCTCGAGCGCCGTCCCCGACTGGCCGTCGTACGACTCGGCCTGGATCGTCGCGTAGGCGTTGCGGGTACCGGTGGGGGCCGTCCCCGTCGGCGTCGGGGTCGGTGCGGGGGTCGTCGCACCCCGCTGGAGGACCTGGACGTAGTCGACGATCATCGACGCGCCCGGGACCGTCGACGCGGTGACCCCGCCGCCGAACGCGTCCGGCATCGCGCCGCCCATCGCGACGTTGAGGATCACGAAGAAGCCGTGACCGGTCGCCGCCTGCCAGGTCGCGGCGTCGACCCGGTTGCTCGTCACGGTGTTGTAGACGAGGCCGTCGACCGAGAACCGGATCCGTTCCGGCGTCACGGACCGGTCCCACTCGACGGCGAAGACGTGGAACCCGGCCTGGCAGGACACGCCCGGGCAGGTCACCGAACCACCGAGACCGGTCGTCTCGTTGCAGGGCCCGCCCGGGTTGACGCCGCAGTGCACGGTCGCCCACGTCGTGTTCAGCCCGTGCACGTTCTCCATGACGTCGAGCTCGCCGACGGCGGGCCAGTTCCAGTAGTTCCCGCGGAACGGTGCACCGAGCATCCAGAACGCCGGCCAGTACCCTCGGGCGGCGGCGCCGGTGACGTTCGGCAGGGCGATCCGGGCGTCGACCCGCAAGGTGCCTCCGGCCGGCGGCTGGAAGTCAGAGCGCACGGTCTCGATCCGGCCCGACGTCCAGGCGCCCGACGCGCTGCGCCGCGGGGTGATGAGCAGGCGGCCCGCGCCGTCCTGCACGACGTTCGTCGTGCTCGAGGTCATCGTCTCGATCTCGTTGGTGCCGAAGGCGGCCGGCCCACCGGGGTAGGAGGTGCCGACCGTGTACTGCCACCGGGCGCTGCTGACCCCGGTGCCGGCCGCGCCGGTGAAGTCGTCGAGGAACACCCGGGTCCAGCCCGCCGGGACCGAGGGCGCGCTGGCCTGCGCCGGCCCGCTGGTGGTGACGAGGGTGGTCGCGGCCAGGGCGAGCGCCGCGGCTGTCGCGAGCAGGTGTCGGAGGTGGACAGGGCGGAGGTGGGTGGCTCGGCGTGGGGAGGAGGACGGCAGAGGGGACATGGCGACCCGCGCTTCCTGAGGACCCTCCCCCGGCTCGGGAGAGCGCTCTCTCGATGTGGATCGACTGTCTCCCAGCGCCTCTGTGCAGTCAACCGTCTGCGGGTACCGATCGTTGCGCGCACCGGAGCCGGCTCATGATCGAGAGCCCGCCGGTCGACGTGTCGGGCTGCGCCTCAGTCGTCGACGTGGGCCGTCATCATGATCGAGACGAGCACGCCCGGCAGGTCGACCCCGAGCCTGGCCACGGCCCGCGTCGGCAGGTCGCTCGTGAAGACCTCGGCGTACGCCTCGTTCATCCCGGCGAAGTCGGCGGGGTTCGTCAGCAGCACCGTCACGTGCGCCACGTCGGCCAGGGTGCCGCCGCCGGCCTCGATGATCGCGGAGCAGTTGCGCAGCGCCTGCCGCGTCTGCTCCTGGATCGTCGGGCCGGCCTGCTGCCCGGTCACCGGGTCGATGCCGACCGTTCCCGACACGTGGATCGTCGACCCGACGCGCACGCCCTGGCTGTAGAGAGGGGACGACGGGGCGGCCGGGGTCGTGATGATCTGCTTGGTCATTCCCGGACGGTACGCCTTCGTGCCTCAGTGGTGCAGGAGCCCTTGGACCGCAACCGGTCCCGGGCGCGCGGGCGTCGTGATCGACGTCCGTCGGACCGGTCACCGCCCGTCTCGCCGCAGGCTGCGGGCCGCTAGATCGCGCTCTCCCGCTCCACGAGCGCCCTCCCGTAGTCGATCACCCGGAAGTCCGCCGTCCGGAAGCTCGCCCCGGTGAACGCCACCCGCGGAACCAACCCCGCACTGCTGCCGGTGAAGGTCGTCACCGATCCCGCGGTGAGGAACGACGGGTCGGTGTCGAGCTGCTCACCGGGTGCGGTGACGGCGGCGTCGAGGCCGCCCCTGCCGTCGAGGTTGAGGAGGGCGACGTCGACACCGAAGGCGTCGCCGGTCTCGGCGGCACCCGGGACCCCAGTCGACGCCTGGCTCCACAGCTGCGAACCCGTGCCGGTCAGTCCGGAGGCGGCGCCGCGCAGCAGCACCACGGCGCCACCACCACCGAGCCTGCCGATGTGCTCGCCCGGGACGCCCACGAGGACGTCGGCCCGACCGTCACCGGTCACGTCACCCGCGCTGACGGACGTGCCGAACCCGTCCCCGCTCGCCCGGGTGCCGGGGACGCCCGGGCTGTCCTGGTGCAGCACGCGCAGTCCCGACGCGGACAACCCGGTGGTGTGCCCGGCGAGGACGACGACGGCTCCGCAGCCCAGGAATGCTGTGGTGCTCGTCGTCATGTTCGTCCCGCCCACTCCGACGACGACCTCGCCGAGCCCGTCGCCCGTCGTGTCGCCGATCGCGAGCCGGCCGCCGAAGTGGTTGAAGACGGTCTGCGGGTCGCCGTGGGCAGCCGCCGCGGCGGTGCCGGTGACCCCGGTGACGCCCGTCGTCGAGACGCCGCCCGCGGCGCCGCGGACGAGCGTCACCATCCCGGCGTCCCCGTTCTCCCACGTGGTGCCGATGACGAGGTCCGCGTTCGCGCCACGGTCGACGCGTCCGATGGCGACGGCGGCTCCGAAGGAGTCGCCGGTCTCTGCGGCGCCGGGGACCCAGCTGAGGTTCTGGTGGAGCAGCACGGCGCCGGTCGTCGTGAGGCCGGAGACGCTGCCCTTGAGCACGGTCACGGTGCCGGCGTTGCGGGCGGTGCCGAGGTCCTCGGCGGGGTTGCCCACGGCGAGGTCGTCCCGGCCGTCCCCGGTGAGGTCGCCGGTCGCGAGCGATGCGCCGAACGTGTCTCCGGGCTCCGACCCTTCAGGAACGCCGGGGGTGTCCTGGTCGACATGGACCGTCCGGGCGAGGTCGAGCCCCGAGGCCGAGCCCGGGACGACCCAGACCCCGCCGGCCTGGTCGGCGTCGGTCGCGCTGTCGGGCTCGGACTGGGCACCGATGACGAGGTCGTCGTAGCGGTCCCCGTCGAAGTTCCCCGCTGCCAGGGTGTCGCCGAACGAGCCGTTCCCGAACTGCGCGGCCAGGACGTCGTTCGCCGCGGTGGAGGAGTACTTGACGATGACGATCTCGCCGTGCGGGTACAGGGCCGAGGTGTCCGCTCCCGCCGCAGTGCTCGCGAGGTCGTCGACACCGTCACCGTCGAAGTCCGCCCGGGTGGCGCCGGTGCCGGTGACAGCGGTCCGTGGTGTGGCGACGCGGTAGAGCTTCACCGTGTGGCCCTCGCGGGTCACGGTGAAGGTCAGCACCCCCGCTGCCGAGGCGCCGGGCGCCGTGAGCAGGCCCGCTCCCGTCGCGACGAGCGCGATCACCGCCAGTGCCGTCGTCCTGCGTCGCACCCTGACCCCCTGAATCCGTCCCCCACCTGGGCTCGCACACCCTAGAGCCCCGGCACCCGCATGATCGAGACCCGGCAGGCTGGTTTCTCCGGGCGGTTCGTTGACCCTGTGCGGATCTCAGTGGTGCAGGAGCCCGTGGACGACGACCGGTTCCGCCCGGCCCGTCGGCGGGCGGCGGCGGTGCAGGTCCATGGACATCTCGAGGTTGACCGCGCGCGGCAGCGTCGGGACGTCGGCGATCGGGTGCCACTGCGCGATGTCGGTCGACCCGCCGACCTCCGGGCGCAGGGTGCCGCCGACGACGTGCACACGGTAGAAGTGGAAGACGGCATGGAGGTCGCCGAACCGGGCGTGGTCGAAGCGCTCGGCGGCCGGGACGAAGTGCGAGCCGACACCGATGAGCTCGTCGACGACGACGTCGTACCCGGTCTCCTCGAGCAGCTCGCGGACGACGGCGTCGCACGGGTCCTCGCCGTGGTCGACCCCGCCGCCGGGCGTCGTCCACCACGTGCTGCCGTCGGGTGCGACGTACCGCGCGAGCAGCACCTGCCCGTCGACCTCGCACACCCCGTACGCAGCCAGCCGGGTCTGCTGTGTCATGCGCTCATCCTGGCGTAGAGGTCAGACGAACCGGGAGAGCCGGAACCGGTCGACGTCGGGCCCGACGTCACGGCCCTCGACGAGGTCGGCGAGCCAGCGCCCCGCGACGGCGCTGAACTTGAAGCCGTGACCGGTGTCGCCGGTCGCGACGACGACCCGGCCGTCGGCGACGGTGTCCATGACGAAGTCGCCGTCGGGGGAGTCGGTCCACGTGCAGACCTGGCTCGGGCCGGCGACGGGGGCGTCGAAGCCGAGGCCCTCGACGTAGCGCAGCATCCGGGCCCGCTCGTCGTCGCTCGGGGTGCGGTCGGTGTCGGCAGGGTCGAAGGGGCGCAGCGCGGCACCGAAGCCGAGCTTGTACCCGAGGCCGGGCGTCGGCATGGCGTAGACGCCACCGGAGTCGCCGCCGTCCGCCGGGTCCTGGTAGCCGTCGAGCAGACAGGGCAGGGCCTCGGCGTCGGGCCGCCCGGTCACGTGGGTCACCTGGCCGAGCGCCGGCAGCACCCGGACGCCGACCCCGAGCGCGTCGAGGAGCGGCTGCGCCCAGGGGCCGGCGGCCACGACCGCCGCGTCGACGTCGAGGGTGCCGGTCGTCGGCCCGGCGGTGCCGGGGCGGGCGTCGCCGAGCGTGAGCCGGACGCCGTCCGGCCCGGGGTCGAGCGCCCGCACCCACGAGCCCGTCGAGAGCCGGCCGCCCGCGTCGGCGAGCAGGCCGGCGTGCGCGACGAGCGAGTCGGAGGCGAGGACGACGCCCGCCTCGGGCTGCCAGACCGCGTCGACGCCGTCCGGGCGCAGGCCGGGGAAGAACCGGCCGACGTCGGCGGCGTCCACCCAGGTGTGCTCGACGCCCTCGGCCTCCACGGACGCGGCGAGCCGGTCCGCGCGCCGGTCGCGCCAGAGCAGCCCGCACGTCGTCCGCAGCGGTCGCCCGACCCGCTGCTCGACGCTCGCCCAGGCGCGGACGGACTCCTGCTGGAGCCGGACGTCGGCCCGCTCCATGTGCGCCAGCCGCCAGATCCGGGTCGGGCCGGACGACGAGGACGCCGCGTTGGCGACGCCGAACGCGTCGAGCACCGTGACGTCGTGACCGCGCGCGGCGAGCTCGGCGCCCGTCGGCAGCCCCCACGCGCCCGCACCGATGACCGCGACCCGCATCACGCCTCCTCGTCCGGGCCGTCGAGGGCCCACAGCTGCTCGCCGTCGTCGTCGAAGGTGCCCGTGGCGAGCAGCCCGATCCTCTGCGCTACCTTCGCGGAGGCTGCGTGCTCGGGGTGGATGTGGGCGACGAGCCTGCGGACCCCCGTCGAGAGCAGCCACCCGGCCATCGCCGTCGCCGCCTCGGTGGCCAGCCCGAGGCCCTGGTGCCCGGTGCCGACGACCCATGCCACGTCCGAGGTCGCCCCCGCCGGGGTCACCGTGGCCTGCACGGTCCCGACCGCCGGGCCGGCGGCCGGCTCGTCGCCGGGCGCCCGCAGCCGGACCGTCCAGTTGTGCCAGACCTGGCCGGCGTCGTCCGGGCTGGGCCCCGCGATCATCCGGCCGAACCGGTCGCGGAGCCGCTCGACGGACGGCGGCTCACCACCGATGAACGTGTACAGCGCGGGTCCGGCGAGCACGACGGCCATGTCCTCGGCGTCCTCGACGCGGAGCGGGTCGAGCGCGAGGCGCCCGGTCAGCAGTCGCGGAGTCGCCGTCATCCCGAACCCTCCCGGCACAGAAAGGACCCCCCGCACACCCGCCAGAGCCTGCCTACCCTTGCTGCCTTCCGGCCCTGGGGGAGTTCAGCGGGATGACGCCGCACGAGGGGTCTGGCAAACACTCTATACGCCCGCGGACGGCGCGCTGTCCGTCGGGTCGGTGGCGCCGGCGGAGTCGTCGGACGGCGGGGGTGCGGTGGCTCGGAGCAGCCCTGTCACGCCTGCTGCCGCGACGGCGATGTCCGGTATCCGACGCGTGCCCCGCCAGTTCACAGCGCGATCAGCTCCGGGGTGATGGTCTCTCGGACGTCGTCCTTGAGGGCACGTTCGGGGACGAGGTCGACCTCTGCGCCGAGGAGCCCCTCGAGCGCGGCCCGAGCCCGGCCCACCGCGAACAGGCCCACGTCGTCCGCGAAGTCGGCGAGGAGGTCGACGTCGCTGGACGGCCCCTCGTCACCCCGGGCGACGCTGCCGAAGACCCGCAGGTTCGTGATCCCGTGCTCGGCAGCGGCAGCCTTCAACGCCTCCCTGTGTTCCTCGACGCGTCGCCCCAGCGGCCCGCCGAGCGGGCCGCGGTGCGCGGGGACCGGCTCCACCTGGAGGACCAGGTCCATCCCGGAGGCACGCACGAGGTCCACGAGCGTCGGCAGCGCCGGCTGCCGCTTGCCCGACTCGTAGGCGCTGATGACGCTCTGCGTCACCCCGGCCCGGCGGGCGAGCTCGACCTGGGACAGGCCGGCCCGGGTGCGTGCCTCCTTGAGGAGGCGGGCGGCGAGCTGCTCGATCATGAGGCGACGATATAGCGGATCGTCGATATAGCGCAATGTAGATATCGCGGATCGTCGATAGCCGTCAGTGACGTGCCGGAGCGCGCCGTAAGACGTCGTCGGGCCCTCCTGTGGACGCCGCCCCGCGATGTCCGACGACGGGGTTAGGGTGCTGCGCGTGTCCACTGCTCTGTACCGCCGCTACCGGCCGGAGACGTTCGCCCAGGTCATCGGCC
Organism: Kineosporia sp. R_H_3; assembly: GCF_002198675.1. Lineage (GTDB taxonomy): Bacteria > Actinomycetota > Actinomycetes > Actinomycetales > Kineosporiaceae > R-H-3. Next base: position 9,329 of record NZ_MWLL01000145.1, read on the forward strand.
AGGAGCACGTCACCGGTCCGCTCATGGCGGCGCTGAGCAAGGACCGGATCAACCACGCCTACCTGTTCTCCGGGCCCCGCGGCTGCGGCAAGACGACGAGCGCGCGGATCCTCGCCCGCTGCCTCAACTGCGCCGAGGGGCCGACGGCGACCCCGTGCGGGGTGTGCGACTCGTGCCGTGACCTGGCCCGCGGCGGCGGGGGCAGCCTCGACGTCGTCGAGATCGACGCCGCGAGCCACGGCGGCGTGGACGACGCCCGCAGCCTGCGCGAGCGCGCGGTCTTCGCCCCGGCGCGGGACAGGTTCAAGGTCTTCATCATCGACGAGGCGCACATGGTCTCCACGCAGGGCTTCAACGCCCTGCTGAAGATCGTCGAGGAGCCGCCGCCGCACATCCGGTTCGTCTTCGCGACGACCGAGCCCGACAAGGTCATCGGCACGATCCGCTCCCGCACCCATCACTACCCGTTCCGGCTCGTCCCGCCGGAGCGGCTGCAGAACTACCTCGCCGAGCTCTGCACCGCCGAGGACGTCGAGGTCGGCCAGGGCGTGCTGCCGCTCGTCGTCCGCGCCGGTGCGGGCTCCGTGCGTGACTCGCTCTCGGTGCTCGACCAGCTCATCGCCGGCGCCGGTCCGGAGGGCCTCACCTACCCGCTCGCCGTCTCGCTGCTCGGCTACACCGACGCGACGCTGCTCGACGACGTCGTCGACGCGCTCGCGGTCGGGGACGGCGCGACCGTGTTCCAGGTCGTCGACCGGGTCATCGAGTCCGGGCACGACCCCCGCCGCTTCGTGGAGGACCTCCTCGAGCGGCTGCGCGACCTGCTCGTCGTCGCGGCCGTGCCGGACGGCGGCCACGCCGTCCTGCGCGCGCTGCCCGCCGACCAGCTGCGCCGGATGCAGGAGCAGTCCGGCCGGTTCGGTCGGGCCGAGCTCTCCCGGGCCGCGGACGTCGTCAACGCCGCCCTCACCGAGATGACCGGGGCGACGTCCCCGCGGCTGCAGCTCGAGCTGCTCTGCGCCCGGCTGCTGCTTCCCGCGGCCGAGGAGACCGAGCGCGGCCTGCGCGCCCGCGTCGACCGGATCGAGAAGCGCCTCGGCGTCGTCACCCCGGGGATGCCGCTCGCGTCGCCCGTCGGCGGGGCCGACCGCGCCGAGCCCGTGCGGGCGCCTGTCGAGCGCCCGGCGGCCCGGGTCGAGCGACCGGCCGAGCGCCCCGCCGAGCCCGCCCCCGTCGAGCGTCCGGCGCCGGTCGTCGAGCGGTCGCAGACCCCGGACGACGCACCCGCCGCCGCGTCGCCGGTCACCCCCGACGCCCCTGCCGCGCGCGTCGACGAGCCGGCGGCCC
>NZ_MWLL01000146.1 GCF_002198675.1 Kineosporia sp. R_H_3
GGGTGGGGCGACCCGGTCCTGCTCGCCGCCGACGGGCCTCATCGGGACCGGAACGGCACGAGAATCGTCGTCACGCCGCTGCCTGAGGCGGACGTCGTCCGGTACCGCGGTGTGCTCGTCACCTCCCCGGAGCGGACGGTCACCGACTGCCTGCGTGTGCTGCCTGCCGTCGACGCGCTCGCCGTCGCCGACGCGGCCGCCCGTCGGCTCGTCGCCGCGCCGGCGCTGGCCGCGGCCGTGGAACGGCTCGTCGGCTGGCCGGGCGTCGTCCGGGCGCGCCGGCTGGTGGGCCTGGTCGACGGACGCCGGGAGTCGGCCTTCGAGTCGTGGTCGGCGCTGGCCTTCGCGACCACCGGGCTCGTCATGCCGCTGTGGCAGGTCGACGTCACCGACAGCGCCGGCTTCGTGGGGCGCGGGGACGCCTGGTGGGAGGACGGCGTCGTGGGCGAGGCCGACGGCAAGGCGAAGTACCGGCTGCGCGCGGCCCAGCTCGGCGGCATCGACGCCGAGCGACTGGCGCAGGTGCTCGACGCCGAGCGCCGCAGGGAGCAGCGGATGCGCAGGTCCGGCCTGACCGTCGTCCGCTGGGAGGCCAAGGACGTCCTCGACCCCACCGCCGCCGTCGCCCTGGCCGCCCACCTGCGATCGGAGCTGGCCCTCCGCGCGACCCGCACGCACACGGCGACGGTCACACCTCACCCCTTCAGGCACCCGGCCTGAACAGTCACGGCAGTCTCGTGGCGCTCTTGCCCGCGCACGCCGGGTGCCTGAGCGTCGGGTCGTGGAGCCCCGGGTGGGAGCATGCGCACGTGACGGACTCCCGGGACCCGCTGGGGCTGCGCGCCGACGCGCCCCTGCTCGACGGCTGGCTGCGGTTCGACGACGCGGTGCGGGCGGGTGCGGTGACGCCGTTCACGATCCCGGGGCACAAGCAGCGCACGCACCTCGTCGGGGACGTCGTCCGCGGCGACGTCCCGCTCTTCGCCGGCGTCGACACGATGAAGCAGACCGGCGGGCTGCTCGCCGAGGCGGAGCGCCGGGCGGCGGCGCTGTGGGGCGTCGACTGGTGCCGCATCTCCGTCGGCGGCGCGACGCACGGCAACCAGGCGGTGGCCCTCGCGCTCGGCCGGCCCGGCCAGGAGGTCGTCGTCTCCCGCACCTTGCACCGCTCGCTCCTGCTCGGGATGGTGCTCGCCGGGCTGCGGCCGGTGTGGGTGCGGCCGGCGATGGACGCCGCGACCGGGCTGCCGGCGGCCGTCCCGGTCGACGCGGTGCGGGCGGCGCTCGCCGCCCACCCGGGTGCGTGCGCCGTCGTCCTCGGTGACCCCTCCTACGTCGGCACGGTCGGGGACGTCGCCGGGCACGCCGCCGTCGCGCACGCGGCCGGCGTCCCGCTCGTCGTCGACGCCGCGTGGGCCGCCCACTTCGGCTTCTCCCCCGCCACGCCGCGGCACGCGCTCGCCGACGGCGCGGACGCCGTCGTCACGAGCGCCCACAAGACGCTCCCGGCGTGGAGCCAGGCCGCGTTCGTGCTCGCCCGGACGACCCGCGCCGGCGGTCTGCTCGACCCCGACCGGCTCGAGCGCGGCTTCGAGGCGACGCACACGACGAGCCCGGCGGGCGCCGTCCTCGCGAGCGCCGACGCCTCCCGCGCCCTGCTCGAGCGGCACGGCCCCGACCTCGTCGAGCGGCTCGTCGCCCTGGTCCGCGGCGCCCGCGACCGGCTCGCCGCGGTGCCCGGGCTCGCCGTCCTCGACGACCGTCCGGACGACCACCCGGACGGGCCGCTGCGCGTCGACCCGGCCAAGCTCGTCGTCCTGCTCGCCGGCACCGGCGCGCACGGACACGCCGTCGAGGCCGACCTGCTCGCGACCGGTATGACGCTCGAGATGGCCGACCGTGACGTCCTCGTCCCGATGGTCACGCTCTCGGACGACGCCACCACCGTCGGGCGGCTCGTCGACGCCCTCGTCGCGGCGGTCGGGCGGCACCGGGGCGCACCGCGGACGGTCACCCCGTCGCCCGCCTGGACCGTGGAGCCCGCGACGGCGACCGACCCCCGGACCGCCTTCTTCGCGCGGCACGAGACGGTGCCCGCCGACGCCGCGGTCGGCCGGGTGAGCGCCGAGCTCGTCGCGCCGTACCCACCGGGCGTCCCGGTGCTCGCCCCGGGCGAGACGGTCACCGCACCGGCCCTCGAGGCGCTGCGCGCGACCCTCGCCGACGGCGGCCGGATCGCCTACGCGGCGGATCCGACGCTCGCGACCCTTCAGGTCGTCGAGCAGCCCGTCGACACACCCTCGTCCAGCGCGACATGAGTAGTTGAACGGTTGACAACCGGCCCGACGGGGCCGAGGGTGTGACCAGCGTCCGCACAGCGGTCAGATGTCCGCTGTGCGTCGCAGCTCGTAGACGCAACGACGCATCGACACGAGGGCGGAACCCATGACCGAGGCCACCACGACCGGCGCGACGACGACGGGGGCGGGTGCCGGCCTCGACACCGACGTCCTCGTCGTCGGGTCCGGACCCGCCGGGGCCTCGATGGCCCTGCTGCTCGCGACCTACGGCGTCCGGGTCCGGATGATCACCAAGTACGGCCGTCTCGCCGACACCCCGCGCGCGCACATCACGAACCAGCGCACCGTCGAGGTCTTCCGCGACCTGGGCATCGAGGAGCGCCTCATGCGCGAGGCGACCCCGTGGGACCTCATGAGCAACACGACCTTCTGCACGAGCCTGGCCGGCGAGGAGCTCGGCCGGGTGCCGTCATGGGGTACCGACCCGCGCCGGCACGCCGACTACGTCCTCGCCAGCCCGTGCTCGATGGTCGACGCGCCGCAGACCATCGTCGAGCCGATCCTCGTCGGGCAGGCCCAGGCCCGCGGCGCGAAGGTCCGCTTCGACAGCGAGTACGTGAGCCACACCCAGGACGCGGACGGCGTGACGACCGTCGTCCGGGACCGGCTCACCGGCGCCGAGCACACCGTGCGGTCGGCGTACCTCGTCGGCGCGGACGGTGCGCGCAGCAAGGTCGCCGAGGACCTCGGGCTGCCGTTCGAGGGGCCGGGCGCCGTCGCGGGCGCGCTCGGGATCATCTTCGAGGCGGACCTGTCGCGCTTCGTCGCCCACCGCCCGTCCGTCCTCTACTGGATGCTCCAGCCCGGCGCCGAGCGCGAGGGCGTCGGCCTCGGCGTCCTGCGGATGATCAAGCCGTGGACCGAGTGGATGCTCATGTGGGGCTACGAGGTCGCCGCCGGGCCGCCCGAGCTCACCGACGAGCTCATCCGCTCGCTCGCCGTGGCGCTCGTCGGCACCGACGACTTCGAGATGCACGTGACGTCGCGGTCGCCCTGGACGATCAACCACCACTTCGCGACGACGGTCGCCAAGAGCCGGGTGTTCTGCGCCGGCGACGCCGTCCACCGGCACCCGCCGACGAACGGCCTCGGCTCGAACACGTCGATCCAGGACTCCTACAACCTCGCATGGAAGCTCGCGCACGTCGTCAAGGGCGTCGCGGCACCGTCCCTGCTCGAGTCCTACGACGCCGAGCGGGCGCCCATCGCGCGCCAGATCGTCGAGCGGGCCAACCTGAGCATCGCCGAGACCGGCAAGATCCTCGAGGCCCTCGACCTCACCGACACCTCGGACCCGGCCCGGCTCGAGGAGCGGCTCGCGGCGCGACGGGCGCCGGGCCCGGACGGTGCCCGCACCCGGGCCGCGATGCGGGAGGCGATCGCCGCGAAGTCCTTCGAGTTCAACGCCCACGGCGTCGAGCACAACCAGCGGTACGCCTCCGCGGCGGTCGTCCCGGACGGCACGCCGATGCCGGAGCCGACGCGCGACCCGGTGCTCTACGCCCAGCCGACGACCTGGCCCGGCGCCAAGCTGCCGCACACGTGGGTGACCGTCGACGGCGTCCGGACGTCGACCCTCGACCTGGGCGGCAAGGGCCGGTTCACGGTGATCACCGGGATCGGTGGCGAGGCCTGGGCGGACGCCGCGCAGCGGCTGGCCGGCGAGCTCGGGCTCGACCTGCCCGTCGTCGCGATCGGCCCCGGGCAGCCGGTGGACGACCCCTACGGCACGTGGGCGGACCTGCGCGAGATCGACGACGACGGCGTGCTGCTCGTCCGGCCGGACCTCTACGTCGCGTTCCGGGCGCACTCCTGCCCGGACGCCGGCGCCGCGTACGACACCCTCGGCGGCGCGCTGCGGGCCGTGCTCGGGCGCGCGTAGCGGCCGGGCTACGATCCCGCCCGTGACGCGATGGGCGCAGGTGGCGGGCGGCGGAGCCGAGGGCTCGGACGGCGCCCGCTACCAGGAGCGGTTCGACGCGATGGCCGCCGCCGGGCAGCACGTGCACGGCGAGGCCGACCGTTGCGGCGCGCTCGTACCCGCCGGGTCCCGGGTGCTCGACGCGGGCTGCGGCACCGGTCGGGTCGCCGTCGAGCTCGACCGGCGCGGGTACACGGTCGTCGGGGTCGACGTCGACGCCGGGATGCTCGCGCACGCCCGGGCCGCCGCACCGCACCTGCCGTGGGTGCGGGCCGACCTCGCGGCCCTCGACCGCGCGGTCCTCGACGCCGCGGCGGCCGGCCTCGGCACCCCGTTCGACCTCGTCGTCGCCGCCGGGAACGTCGTCCCGCTCGTCGCGCACGGCACCGAGGCCGAGGTCGTCGCGCGGCTCGCGGCGCTGCTGCGGCCCGGCGCACCGCTCGTCGCGGGCTTCGGCCTGGACGCCGACCACCTGCCGCTCGACGCGGCCCCGTTCGGCCTCGCCGAGTACGACACGTGGTGCACCGCAGCGGGTCTCGTGCTCGCCGAGCGGTACGCCACGTGGGACGGCGCCCCGTACGCGGGCGGCGGCTACGCGGTGAGCGTGCACCGCCGCCGCTGATCAGAGCCGGCCGCCGCCGTTGCCCTCGGAGAGCCGGTTCGCGAGGTAGACCGGGATCACGGACGCCACGACGAGGGCCGCCGCGACGACGTTGACGACGGGCGCCTGGTTCGGCCGGAAGAGGTTCGCGAAGATCCAGATCGGCAGCGTCTGGAGGCCCGCGCTGATCGTGAACTGCGTGACGACGATCTCGTCGAAGCTCAGCGCGAACGCGAGCAGGCCGCCGGCGAGCAGCGCCCCGCGCAGCTGCGGGAACGTCACGTGGAGGAAGGTCTGCAGCGTGCTCGCGCCGAGGTCGGCCGAGGCCTCCTCGAGCGTCGTCCCGGTGCGCCGCAGCCGCGCGAGCACGTTGTTGTAGACGACGACGATGCAGAAGGTCGCGTGGCCGACGACCACCGTGAGGAAGCCCAGTGCGACGCCGCCGGCGCTGAACGCCGAGTTGAGCGCGATCCCCGTGACGATGCCGGGCAGCGCGATCGGCAGGACGACGAGGAAGCTCACCGTCTCCCGGCCGAACCAGCGGTAGCGGGCGACCGCGAACGCGGCCATCGAGCCGAGCACGAGCGCCAGAGCGGTCGCGGCCAGGGCGATCTCGACGCTCGTGAGGAGCGCCGCACGGGCGCCGGGGTTGGACGCCGCACGCGACCACCACTGCGTCGTGAAGCCGGACGGCGGCCAGCCGAAGGTCTTGCTCGGGTTGAAGGAGTTCACGAGGACGACGAGCAGCGGCACGTAGATCACCGCGAGGCCGCCGAACGTGGCGAGCCGCAGCAGGAGCCGGGCGCGGGCGGACAGGGTCATCGCGGACTCCTCCCGGGCTGCGTGACCGGGCGCGTGGTCACAGGTTGTCCAGCGCACCCGTGCGGCGCACGAGGGCGAGGTAGAGCAGGATCGCGACGACCGGGAAGACCGCGGCCGCCGCGGCGAACGGGAGGTTCCCCGCGACGCCGATGTTGTCGTATATGACGTTCGCGAACATCTGCGTGCTGCCGCCGACGATCTTCACGGCGATGTAGTCGCCGAGGGTCAGGGAGAACGTGAAGATCGAGCCGGCGACGATCGACGGGAAGAGCAGCGGCAGCACGACGGTCCGGAACGTGCGGCCCGCCGTCCCGCCGAGGTCTCCCGACGCCTCGAGGAGCGAGTCGGGGATCCGCTCGAGACCGGCGAACACCGGCAGGATCATGTACGGCAGCCACAGGTACCCGAGGGTGATCGCGGTCGCCGCGAGGCCGAAGCCCGGGCCGCGACCGCCGACCGGGCCGAGCGCCCAGTTCACGACGCCGTCCTCGGCGAGCATCGTGCGCCACGCGTACGCCTTGACGAGATAGCTCGCCCACAGCGGCGTGAGCACGAGCGCGACGAGCACCTTGCGGGTGCGGGGCGAGGCCACCTTGGCCATGTAGAACGCCATCGGCAGCGCGACGAGGGTGTCGACGACGGTCACCGCGGCCGCGATGCCGAGCGTGCGCAGCGCGACCCGCCGGTAGACGTCCTCGGTGAGGAGCTCGGTGAAGTTCTGCAGGGACGGCGTCCGGTCCAGCACGGCGACGAAGCCGCCGGTGTCGAGCCGCCAGAACGCGGTCACGAACATGACCGCGAGCGACCCGAGGTAGGCGACGACGAGCCAGAGCATCGGGGCGGACAGCAGCCCCGCCAGCCGCAGCCGCGGGTGACGGTGGAGGAACGAGGACGCGCGCACGGCCGCGGAGGGCCTGCCGGGCAGGCCCTCCGCGGTCGGCGTGGAGGTGGTCACTGTCGTGCGGCGCCCTTCGGGACGGTGCCTTCGGTCGGCAGGACGGTCAGCCCTTGATGTCGGTCCAGGCCTTGGTCCACTCCGAGTAGTCCTTGCAGACGTTGCCCCGCTCGTCACCGCAGCCGGCGAGCGGCGTCGTCCAGTAGGCGATCTTCTCGGCGTACGCCGCGTCGGTCGCGTGGTACGTCTCGCAGTGCGCCTTGTCGGTCGTCAGGTCGCACGCCTTGACGTTGGCGGGCGCCTCGCCGAACCACTCGGCGACCTGCGCCTGCGCCTGCGGGCCGGCGATCCAGTCGAGCCACTTGTACATGCAGTTCGGGTTCTGCGCCTTGCTGGCGACCATCCAGGTGTCCGACCAGCCGGTCGCACCCTCGGTCGGCAGGACGGTGCCGATGTCGGCCTTCTTGCCGGCGGTGACGAGGTTCGCGATGACCTGCCACGAGGTCGTGAGCACGGTGTTGCCGGACTCGATCGAGGCGGTCGCCTTCGTGTAGTCCGACCAGTACTCGCCGACGACGCCGCGCTGCTGCTTGAGCAGGGCGACGGCGGCGTCGAACTGCGTCTGGTCGAGCTCGTACGGGTTGGTGATCTTCAGGTCCGGCTTGGTCGCCTTGAGGTACAGCGCCGCGTCGGCGATGTAGATCGGCGAGTCGTAGGCCGAGATCTTGCCCTTGTACGGCGAGGCGGGGTCGAAGACGGCCCCCCACGACGTCGGGGCCGGGTCGACGACCTTCTTGTTGTACAGCAGCACGTTGGCGCCCCAGCCGTGCGGGATGCCGTACATCTGCCCGCCGACCGAGTTCCACGCCTTGTCCTTGAGGAACGGCGCGATGTCGGCGTAGCTCGGGACGAGCGAGGTGTTCACCGGCGCGACGTCACCGCCGTAGATGAGCCGCAGCGTCGCGTCGCCGGACGCCGAGACGCCGTCGTACTGCCCGGTCTTCATGAGGGTGACCATCTCGTCGGACGTGTTGCCGATCTTGACGTTCACCTGGCAGCCGGAGGCCTTCTCGAACGGCGTCACCCAGTCGACGGACTTGTCCGTCGTGCCGTCCTCGGCGTAGCCGGCCCACGCGATGAGGTTGAGCTTGCCCTCGCCCGCGCCGACGGCGTCCGCCATCGGCACCGCCGGCGGCTTGGCCGCCTCGGCCGCGCTCGAGGCACCTCCCGTCGCGCTGCCGCCGGTCGCGCCGCCGCTGCTCGACCCGCCGCACGCGGCGAGCACGAGGGTCACGGCGCCGATGGCCGCCGTCGTGAGGAGCTGTCGTCGTCCTCGCATGGTCTCTCCCTGGGTCACGTCCCCACCTGGCCTGGTGGGACATCTGGTCGGTCGGTGGGTCGGTCTCGGCGGGTGGTCTCGGTGGGTCGGTCTCGGTCGGTCGACGGGTCGCCGGGCGGGTCGGTGCTGCTCAGCCGTCGTCGTCCGGCAGCCGGCTCGCGTGCTCGCGGGACCACGCGAGCCGCACCCGTGCACCGCGCAGGGCCTCGGTGTCCAGCGAGGACGTCCGCTGGTTCTGCCGCTGGACGACGAGGGAGTCCCCCGCGTCGAGCCGGGCGACGATACGGGTCGTGGCGCCCGCGTAGACGACCTCCTCGACGACGGCCGGCGCGACGGTCTCGCCCATGACGGGGTCCTCGCCGTCCGCGAGCAGCCGGATCTTCTCGGGCCGGACGCTGAACAGCCCGGCCTCCCCGAGGAGCGCCTCGGACGCCTTGGCGTGCAACAGGTTCGACGTGCCGACGAAGCCGGCGACGAACGTCGTGCGCGGGTGCTCGTAGATCTCCGCAGGGGTCCCGACCTGGTCGACCCGCCCGCGGTTGAACACCACGATCCGGTCCGACATCGTCAGCGCCTCCTCCTGGTCGTGGGTCACGAAGACGAACGTGATCCCGACCTCGCGCTGGATCTGCTTGAGCTCGACCTGCATCTGCTCGCGCAGCTTGAGGTCGAGGGCACCGAGCGGCTCGTCGAGGAGCAGCACCGACGGTCGGTTCACCAGGGCGCGGGCGAGCGCGACCCGCTGCCGCTGGCCGCCGGAGAGCTGCCCGGGGGCACGCTTCTCCATGCCCTCGAGCCGGACGCCGGCCAGCGCCTCGAGCGCGCGCTCGCGGCGCTGCGCACGGGGCACCTTCTTGACCCGCAGGCCGTACTCGACGTTCTGGAGCACCGTCATGTGCGGGAAGAGCGCGTAGTCCTGGAAGACGGTGTTGACGTCGCGCTCGAACGGCGCGGTCGGCGTGACGTCCGCCCCGCGGAGCAGGACCTGCCCGCCGCTCGGCGTCTCGAACCCGGCGATCATCCGCAGGACCGTCGTCTTGCCCGACCCGGACGGGCCGAGGAGCGTGACGAACTCGCCCTCGGCGATGTCGAGGTCCACGCCGTCGACCGCGACGACCCGCGAGCCGCCGCCGACCCCGGGGAACTCCTTGCGCAGGCCGCGCAGGCTGACGACCGGCGCGTTCGCACCGGCGGGTTGGCTCACGCACTCTCCTCGGGCACGGGGCGTCCACCGGCCTACGGGCGGGCCGACGGGGACCGGACGTCTCCGGCAGACTCGCAAGATACGGCCAGCACCGACGGATCCGCCGCACAGGATCGGTCACGGTTGCGTTACGAGATGCCCACAGGGCCATCCGCGACGAAATCCGCAGGCGTTCCGGACGAAGATCGACGGAACTCACCGAGAACCCGTGTCGCGACGGCCGCCTCCTGGTGCACACTGGCCCCATGACGACGCAGCGTTCGCTGTTTACGTGGTGGCCGGGCTCCTAGGGCGGTCACCACCTCGTCGCATCCTTGCGGCCGCCCGGTTCCGGGCGGCCGTCCGTCGTCTCTCCCCGAGTGACGCAGCGCGGACGACGCCCGACCGGCGGCCCGTCCCCTGTCACCCGAGACCACCGGAGAGACCCGTGACCGTCACCGCGTCCACGCCCCCCGCCCTTCCGATGACCGCGCTCGCGGCCGCGGGCGCCGTCCCGACCACGACGAGGATCGTCACCGGCCTCAAGCCGACCGGCCGGCTGACGATCGGCAACTACCTCGGGGCGGTCCGCCCGACGCTGGACCTCGCCGCCGACCCCGCGCACGAGACGCTCGTCTTCGTCGCCGACCTGCACGCGATGACCGTCGACCACGATCCCGAGGCGCTGCGCGGACGCACCCGGGAGGTCGCGGCGACGGTGCTCGCGTGCGGGCTCGACCCGCGCGCCACCCTCTTCGCCCAGTCCGCCGTCGGCGCGCACACCGAGCTCGCCTACCTGCTCGAGTGCACGGCGGCGTACGGCGAGATGACGCGGATGATCCAGTTCAAGGAGAAGAGCGCCGGACGCCGGTCGGTGCGCCTGTCGCTGCTCACCTACCCGGCGCTCATGGCCGCGGACGTGCTGCTCTACCGCGCCGACGCCGTCCCGGTCGGCGACGACCAGCGCCAGCACATGGAGCTCACCCGGACCCTGGCGCACCGTTTCAACGCCCGGTACGGGCCGGTCTTCGTCGTCCCGGAGTCCCTCACCCCGGCCTCGGCCGCGCGGGTCCGCGACCTGCGCGACCCGGCGTCCAAGATGGGCAAGTCGTCGGTCTCGACCGAGGGCACCGTGCACGTCCTCGACGACCCGGTCCGGATAGCGGCCACGGTCCGGCGCGCCGTCACCGACCTCGACCCGGTGCTCTCCTACGACCCGGAGCTGCGGCCCGGGGTCGCGAACCTCGCCGAGCTGCTCGGTGCGCTCACCGGCCGGACGCCGCAGGCGGCCCTCGTCGGGCTGCGCGGGGGTGGCGGGCTCAAGGCCGCCGTCACGGAGGCGCTCGTCGAGACCCTGCGGCCGGTCCGGGCCCGGTACGCCCACCTGACGGCCGACCCCGCGACGCTGGACGCCGCGCTCGCGGCCGGGGCCGGGCGGGCCGCGGCACTGGCGGCGCCGACCCTGGCCGCGGCCCGGGCCGCGATCGGGCTCGCGGGGTGACCCGCCGGCCGGCGGCCCCGTCGCGGCGACGGCTCAGCCGACGGGTGCGGGCACCCGCGGGTACGGCAGCCAGGCCTGCCGTTCGTCGAGGTGCACGGCGACCGTGCCGACCGTGACCATCGCCACGAGCGCCGTGACACTGACGACGGCAGCGGCCTGGGCGACCGTGGCGTAGGGCGTGGCGGCGCCGCCGTCCGCCGCGAGCGCGGCGAGGCCGGTGCCGACGGCGACCCAGAACGCGACGCCCGCCGTGAGGGTCAGCGACCACACCACCCCGATGGCGACGACAACGCCGCGGGGGCGGCGACCCTGGGCATCCATGTGCCACCTGTCTCTCGTCATGTCCGCGACGGTAGGTCGGGGCACCCTTGCCGCTCGTCCGTCGCAGGTCCCGTCCGCGTCGCCACCGGGTACGACCACGGGCCGACGGCCCGTCGCCGAGGTGGCTACGCCGAGCACGATCCCGGCTCACGGTGAACAACGAGCGGGCGGGCGGCTTCGTGCTGTCGACAGGCTGTGGAACCCCCGGCCGTAGACTCCTGCCCCGTGCGGATCCTCCAGGTCGTCGGCGGGCTCGACGTCGGCGGGGTCCAGCGCAGCGTCGCCCTGCTCGCGGTCGGCCTCCAGAAGGCGGGTCACGAGGTGACGGTGGTCAACCTCGCGACGCGTGACGTCAACGCCGAGCCGCTCGAGGCGGCCGGCATCCCCGTCGTCCACCTCGGCCTGCGCACGGCACCCACCCCGGCCGCCCTGCTGGCGACCCTGCGCGGGCTGGGCCGGCTGTGGCGGCTCGTGCTGCGCGGCCGGTGGGACGTCGTCCAGACGCACCTGTTCAAGACCGCGGTCGTCACGACCCCGGTGGCCCGGCTGACCCGCGCCCGGGTCGTCGGCACGGTGCACGGCCTCGACCCGTCGGGCCTGCAGCGCCGGCTCGCCGGGCTGCCCGCGCGGCTCCAGCACCGCGTCGTCGCCGTCTCGACGCCGCTCGCGGACGACGTGGCGCGGGTGACCTCGATCCCCCGCCGGCTGCTCGACGTCGTCCCCGACGGCGTCGACGACCCCGGCCGCGCGATGGCGCCGGACCAGGCGCGCGCCGCCGCCGGCCTGCCCGCCGGCACCCTCGTCGGCTGCGTCGGGCGGCTGTGGGAGCGCAAGGGCCAGCGCGAGCTCGTCGCGGCCTGGCGCGACGTCGTCGCCCGCTGCCCCGACGCCCGGCTCGTGCTCGTCGGCGACGGGCCGCTGCGCACCGAGCTCGAGACCGCCGCGGCCGACCCCGCGCTCGCCGGGACCGTGCTGCTCACCGGCAGCCGGGACGACGTCGGCACGATCCTCGACGGCCTCGACCTCGTCGTCGTCCCCTCGCACCACGAGGGGTTCAGCCTCGCGACGGTCGAGGCGATGCTCCACGGGCTGCCCGTCGTCGCGACCGCCGCGGGCGGCCCCCGCGAGCTCGTCGACGACGAGGTGACCGGCCTGCTCGTGCCCCCGCGGGACGTCGCGGCGCTCGCGGCCGCGGTCGTCCGGCTCGTCGGGGACCCCGGTCTGCGCACCCGCCTCGGCGCGGCCGGGCTCGCCAAGGCGGGCGAGCGCTACACGGTCGAGGCGATGACCCGCGGCTACGTCGAGCTCTTCACCCGGCTCGGCGCGGGCCGCCGCTGACTGCGGCGCCCCTGCCGGGGCGGCCCGTCAGCGCAGGCGCGACGACAGGACGATCGAGGCCAGGTGCCCGGTCACGGTGACGAGCGCCGCGGGCACGAGGAGGACGACGAGCCACTGCGTCCCGTCGAGACCGCCCGTCGCGAGGTCGACGAGGGCCGCCACCAGCACGAGCAGGGTGAGCTCGATCGCGACGAACGCCCGGTTGAACGGCAGCGAGTGGGCCGCGCGGCGCAGCGTCGCGACGAGGCCCGCGCGCGGCGCCGTCGTCGCGGCGTCGTCGCTCACCAGCGGGCGCTTCGCGAAGGCCCGGGCGACGTGGACGAGGTCGGTCTCGGCCTTGATGAGCAGGACGAGGACGGCCAGCAGCGCGCCGACCGTCGTCCAGCCGCCGATCGAGCCGAGGCCGCCGTCGGCCCGGACGCCCAGCGCGATCGGCAGCGCGGCCTCGGTCGTGTAGTGCGCGATCCGGTCCAGGTAGACCCCGGCCGGGGAGAACTGCTGCCGCCAGCGGGCGACCTCGCCGTCGCTGCAGTCGAGCAGGATCTGCAGCTGCACCCCGAGCACCGCGAGGACGGCGCCCCAGACGCCGCCGAGGAGCAGGCAGGCGGCGCCGGCGAGACCGACGACGACCATGAGCCACGTGACGCCGTTCGCCGAGATGTTCGTCGGCAGCAGCAGCCGCGTGACGTGGATCGAGCCGCGGCGCAGGTAGAGCGGCCCGGCCCAGTGCTCGGCGTTGCGGCGGCCGAGGGTCTCCGGCGGCTGGCAGACCGCGCGCAGCGTCGCCATGTCCGGGTGGTTGTCCGTCGGGTCGTGGACCAGCCCGTGCGTCGTCACTGCTCCTCCTCCATCGACGGGCGGGCCCGCAGCCAGCGCATCCACGCGTCGAGGCTCTCGCCGCCGAAGAGCATCGCGAAGACCACGGTCATGACGGCGACCCCGGCCGTGAGCGCGCTCCCGCCGCCGAGCGCGGCGAGGGCGACGACGGCGGCGCGCCCGTAGGGGCCGAGGGCGACGACGCGCACGACGCGCGGCGCACCCGGCACGCGGTACTTCTCCCGGTAGACCTCGTCGTAGCCGTGGTACGCGACGACCGCGAGCAGGCAGTACCCGAGCCAGAGCCGGTCGTCGGCCCGCCAGGCGAAGGCACCGGCGACGACGAGCGCCTCGAGCACCCAGCCGAGAGCGGGGACGAGCCACGTCACCTGCGAGGGCGCCGTCCCGCCGAAGGCCCGCGAGCGCAGCACCCGGCCGCCCGTCGTCCAGACGGCGCTGACGACCGCGGCCCCGAGGTAGGCGGCCAGGGCCGCCGTCTGGCCGGCCACGGCGACGACGACCCCGAGGAGGATCCAGCGCTCGCCGACGCCGTACTGCAGGACGCGGCGCACCCAGACCGCCGCCGTCTCCCGCTCGACGTGCACGGCCGGCGCGAGCCCGGGCGCCGGCGGCGGCGCCTCGGCACGCAGGCGCTCCATGAAGTGGTGGTCGGCGACGTGCCGGTAGGTGAGCACGAGCACGCCGCCGAGGGCGAGCAGCCAGCCCGTGCGACCGCCCGCGGCGACGGCCAGCGCGGCGAGCACCGCGTACTCCTTGACCCGGTCGCTCACGCCGTCGAGCCAGGCTCCGAGCGGGGTGAACCGCCGCGTGTAGCGCGCGATCTCGCCGTCCACGCAGTCGATGACGAGGCTGAGCTGGAGCAGCACCGCGCCGAGCACCCGGGGCAGCACGGCGGGCGAGGTGAGCAGGCCGGCGGCGAGCAGCCCGACGACGAGCGAGACGAAGGTGACGAGGTTCGGCGACATGCCCAGCCGCAGCGCGACCGGGGTGAGCCGGCGGGAAAGCCTGCGGACGACGAACGTCGAGTACAGCCCGTCGGCCGGGCGGGCCGCGCCGTCGAGCCGGGCCGTGTGCTCGCTCGTCGAGGCGAGCACGTCGAACGCGGCGTCCCGCTCCTCCGGCGCCCAGCCGGGCCGGCGGGCCACGAGCAGCCCGGGGGTCACGCGGACGACGGGTGTGCCGGCGGCGGTCAGCGCGCCGAGGACGGCGTCCAGGCCGTCGGGCGCGGGGGCACCGCCGGGGCCGGGACCGGGCAGGTGCTCGGCGGCCGCGACCGCGGCGGCCGGGTCGAGCCGCAGCGCACCCAGCCGGCCGTCGTCCAGGACGAGCGCCGCCACGGCGCGCCGCGGGTCGTCGAGCGTGTCGCCGAGCAGGCTCGGGTGCACGACGAGGTCGGCGGCGACGAGCGCCGCGGGCTCGCCCGACGCGGACGCCGCCCGCAGCGACGTGCGCAGCGCGGCGAGGTCGGTCGCGGACTCGACGGTCCCGACCGGGACGCGCGCGCCGCGGGCCTGGTCCGCCAGGGCCTCGCTCCCGCCGTCGCCCCCGCCCACGACGACGAGGCGGGTCACTTCTGCGAGCCCTTGTCGCTGTCCTTGACGTAGGCCTTGAACGACGCCTCGAGGTCGCCGTCCGCGACGACCTCACCGTGACGCAGGTAGATCCCGCGGTTGCAGAACCGCTTGAGGTCGTTCTCGCTGTGGGAGACGAACAGGAGCGTGCGGCCGTGGCCGATGAGCTCCTCCATGCGCTTGTAGCACTTCTGCCGGAACGCCCGGTCGCCGACCGCGAGCACCTCGTCGACGAGGATGATCGGCTCGTCGAGCGTCGTGACGACGGCGAAACCGAGCCGCACCTGCATGCCCGAGGAGTAGTGCCGGAACGGGGTGTCGAGCCGGTCGCGGACCTCCGCGAAGTCGACGATCTCGTCGAAGCGCTCCTCGACCTGCTCCCGGGAGAGGCCGTGCAGCCCGGCGGTGAGGTAGATGTTGTCGCGGGCCGTGAGGTCGCCGAGGAAGCCGCCGGTGAGCTCGATGAGCGGGGCCACGCCCTGCCGGACCTCGACCGACCCGGTGTCGGGGAGCATGACCCCGGCGATGAGCCGCAGCAGCGTGCTCTTGCCGCAGCCGTTGGCCCCGATGAGCCCGACGGCCTCTCCCGGGCGGACGTCGAAGCTGACGCCCTTGAGCGCCCAGAAGGTGCCCTGCGGGGAGGACGACCGCCCGGTGAAGAGCATCTCCCGCAGCGACAGCCGCCGCTTGCGGTTGCGGATGAACTCGATCCCCAGGTCGCGGGCCTCGATGACCGGCCGGACGTCCTGCGCGCCCCCGGACGCCTGGGTGCTGCTCTGCACGGTCATCAGAGCTCCTTGAGGACGGCGGGCTCGAGGCGGCGGAAGATCGACGCACCGAGGAAGAAGATCACGACCGTGACGACGGACCCGATCCCGACGACGTGCCACGGGGTCTGGGTGTCGGGGAAGGCCGCGCGCCGGTAGAGGTCGATGATCCCCGCCATCGGGTTCAGCGCGACGATCTTGGTGATGCCGTCGACGTCGAACGCCTTCTCGAGGATGTGGACGCTGTAGAGCACCGGCGTCAGGTAGAACATCACGCGCAGCAGGATCCGGACGACGCGCGTCAGGTCGGTGACGAGGACGGCCATCGAGGCCAGGGCCAGGCCGATCCCGGAGATGAGCACCGTCTGCATGACGATCGCCAGCGGGACGCACCACAGGGCGTTCCACGTCGGCGGGCGGTCCTGGATGACCATGAAGAGCCCGACGACGGGCAGGGACAGCACGAACTCGACGCCCTTGGCACCGACGATCTTGAGGACCCAGATCTCCCGCGGCAGGTTCGTCGATCGGACGAGCTTGGCCTCCTGCTGCAGCGCGCGCGTCGTGTCGACCACACCGGCGTTGAACCACTGCCAGGCGAGCACGCCGATGACGAGGAAGACGATGTAGGGGTCCAGGCCACGGTCCTTGGCCTTGAACACGAAGCCGAAGACGAGCCAGTAGACCGCCGACATCATGAGGGGGTCGATGATCGTCCAGAGGTACCCGAGCGCCGAGGACGAGTATCGGACCTTGAGGTCGCGGACGACGAGGAGCCGGAGGATGGACCGTCGTTCCACGAGCTCCCGGCCGCGGTCAAGCATGAGCATCGAGGAAGCGTCCTGATCTGTCTGGCCGAGCGGCGTCCACGCAGGGCACGGGACGGCCCGATGCTAGCATCGGCGCTCCTCGCGGCCCCGCCCACCCGGCGTGCCGCGGCCGTCCGACGGCCGGGACGGCAGCCCCTTCCGGGCGCCCCGCGGGCACCCGGAGCGACCGGATCGGAGCCGTCCCGTGGCAGCAGCACTGCAGGCCGTCATCCTCGCCGCAGGGCTCGGCACGCGCCTCGGCCGCCCCCTCCCGAAACCGCTCACCCGGCTCGTCGACGGCCGCACGATCATGGGGCAGCAGCTCGACAACCTGCGCACCGCGTTCGGCGAGGACCACCGGGTGCTCGTCGTCGTCGGCTTCAAGTACGAGGTCGTCATGGAGACCTTCCCCGACGTGACGTTCGCCTACAACGAGAGCTACGACCAGACGAACACCAACCGCAGCCTGCTCAAGGCGCTGCGGCTCACGCAGCCCGGCCAGGGCGTGCTGTGGATGAACGGCGACGTCGTCTTCGACCCGGCGATCCTCGACGCGCTGCGCCCGGCCGTCGCGGCGGACCGGACGGCGGTCTGCGTCAACACCGCGACCACCGCCGACGAGGAGGTCAAGTACACGGTCGACGACCGAGGCCTCGTCGCGGAGCTGTCGAAGACGATCCGCGGCCGGGCGCTCGGCGAGGCGATCGGGATCAACTACGTCGCCGGCCGGGACAAGGCGACGCTCGTGCGGCACCTGGCCGCCTGCGACGAGCAGGACTACTTCGAGCGCGGGCTCGAGACGGCGATCGCGGTCGACGGGCTCGAGGTCTCGCCGGTGGACATCACCGCGCACTTCGCGGTCGAGGTGGACTTCCCGGACGACCTCGAGCGGGCGAACGCCCGCGGCTGACCGCCGTCCGGCCGCTACGGCCCCGTCCGCGACCGGCCCCGGACCGCGCCGGGCGCTCAGATCGACAGGACGTCGACGGCGTCCGCCCGGGTGTGCCCGTAGCGCAGCGCGGCCGCCTGGTCCCCGACCTTGCCGGGCAGCAGGTGGTACGCGACCCGGTTCGCGGTGCTGCGGACCCAGGGCAGCCCGGTGAGCAGCCCGTGGCTGGCCATCTTCGCCTGGACCCGCATGTCGGGGCCGAGCAGCGCGAGCCGGCCGAACCCGTCGGGGCGGTCCTCGACGTTGCGGGCGACCGCGAGGTCGAGGAGCGTCTCGGTGTCCCCGCTGAGGACGGAGTCGACGACGAGGCGGCGCAGCGGGTCCCGGCCGGACAGCACCCGGTCCGGCACGTGCTCGAGGAACGAACGGGTCAGCTCGAGGAACCGCACCACGTAGCGCTCGTCGGCCGCGGGCAGGAAGGTGACCATCCGCCGCAGGTCGATGTCGACGAACTTCGCGTCGTGCGCGTCCCGCAGCGTCTGCGACCCGCTGGCCGCCGCGAGGTCGTCGATCGTCCGCAGCGACGCCATCCGCTGCTCGAGGCTGTCGTGCTCGTCGAGCCGCTGCGTGATCGAGCGGTCGGGACCGGTCCGCCGGCGCCACACGTACACCGGGTCGGCGACGACGTCCGTGCTCGTCGCGGCGAGGTGCATGGCGAAGGCGACGGGCATGTCCTCGTAGACGACCCCCTCGGGGAAGGTGATCCCCGCGGCGTCCCACGTCGTGCGCCGGATGACCTTGTTCCAGACGGTGCTGTCATAGACGAGCCGGGTGTCCCGGGTGATGTGACCCCGGGAGAGCGGCTCGCTCAACGAGAGCCGGTGCAGCTGGGACGTCGTGAGGGACTCGCCGTCCCACCGGCGCACCGCGCCCGCGACGAGGTCGGACCCGGTCGCCCGGGCCGAGCGGAGCAGGCGCTCGTAGGCCCGGCGGGGCAGCAGGTCGTCCCCGTCGAGGAAGGTCAGCCAGGTGCCGGTCGCGTGCCGGACGCCGACGTTGCGGGCGCCGCCGGGGCCGGCCGCCGGGTCGCCCTCGACGACCTTCCAGCCGTGCCGACCGGCCACCGTGGCGGCCGCGACCTTGCCGGTCTCGTCGTCCCTGTCGCCCACGACGACGACGACCTCGATGCTCCCGCGGAGCGTCTGGTCGGCGAGCGAGTCGAGGCACGGCCCGAGGTAGGCGGCGACGTCGTGGGCGACGACGACCACCGACACGTCCGGGCTGCTCACAGCGCTCAGGATGTCACCGATCGAGGCCGTCGCACAGCGAGATGATCACTTCTTGCCTACGAACCATCTACGGAGAGTGTCGATTCGGGCACGGAGCTCGTCCGCGCTCGCCTTCGGCACCTCGGGTCCTCCGCACTCGGACCGCAGGGCGGCGTGAACGGTCCCGTGCGGCTGCGAGGTCCGGCGGGCCCAGGCCCCGACGAGGCTGTGCAGCTCCTTGCGCAGCGCGGTGAGCTCGCGGTGCATGGAGACCTCGACGACCCGGCCGCCCTCGCCGCCGGCGGCCTTGGCCTTGCGGCTGCGGGCCGCGACCTGGTCGGCCTGGCGCTGGCGGAGCAGCGTCGTGACCTGCTCGGGCTCGAGGAGGCCCGGGATGCCGAGGAAGTCCTGCTCCTCGTCGCTGCCGACCTCGGCCTGGGTGCCGAACTCCTGCTTGTCGAAGAGCACCCGGTCGAAGGTCGCCTGCGCCTCGAGGGCCTCGAAGGCCCCGTTGAGCTCGTCGGAGGCCTTCTCCTCGCGGTTGGCCTTCTCGAGGAGGTCCTCCTCGGGCGACCAGTCGTCGTCGGCCTTCGCCGGGCGGTCGAGCGCGTGGTCGCGCGCGACCTCGAGCTCGGCGGCGAGCGAGAGGAGCACGGGCACGCTCGGCAGGAACACCGACGCCGTCTCGCCGCGCTTGCGGGCCCGGACGAAACGCCCGACGGCTTGCGCGAAGAACAGCGGTGTGGACGTCGACGTCGCGTAGACCCCGACGGCCAGCCGCGGGACGTCGACGCCCTCCGACACCATCCGGACGGCGACCATCCAGCGCTGGTCGCCGCCCGCGTAGGACTCGATGGCGTCCGAGGCGGTCGGGTCGTCGGACAGCACGACGACCGGCTTCTCCCCCGTGATGCCGTGGAGGATCTTCGCGTAGGCCCGGGCCACGGTCTGGTCGGTCGCGATGACGAGCCCGCCGGCGTCCGGGACGCCGCGGCGCACCTCGGTGAGCCGCTTGTCGGCCGCGTGGAGCACCGACGGGATCCACTGCCCCTTCGGGTCCAGGGCCGTGCGCCAGGCCTGCGCGGTGACGTCCTTCGTGAGCGGCTCGCCGAGGTTCGCGGCGATCTCGTCCCCGGCCTTGGTGCGCCAGCGCATCTGCCCCGAGTAGGACAGGAAGATCACCGGCCGGACGACACCGTCGCGCAGCGCCTCGCCGTAGCCGTAGATGTGGTCGGCCCGGCTGCGGCGGATGCCCTTCTCGTCCTCCTCGTACTCGACGAACGGGATCGGGCTCGTGTCGGAGCGGAACGGCGTGCCGGTGAGGGCGAGCCGGCGGGCGGCCGGGTCGAAGGCGTCCCGGACGGCGTCGCCCCAGCTCAGCGCGTCGCCCCCGTGGTGGATCTCGTCGAGGATGACGAGGGTGCGGGCCGCCTCGGTGCGGGCCCGGTGCAGCAGCGGCCGGGTCGCGACCTGGGCGTACGTCACGGCGACCCCGTCGTACGAGCGGCCGTGCGAGCCCTGGTTGTTCTTGAACGTCGGGTCCAGGCGGATGCCGACCCGGTGCGCGGCGTCGGCCCACTGCTTCTTGAGGTGCTCGGTCGGGCAGACCACCGTCACCCGCTGGACGGTGCCGCGCTCGAGGAGCTCGGTGGCGACCCGCAGGGCGAACGTCGTCTTGCCGGCGCCCGGCGTCGCGACCGCGAGGTAGTCGCGCGGGGTGGAGCGCAGGTAGTCCGCGAGCGCCTCGGCCTGCCAGGCGCGCAGCTTGCCCGCGGTGCCCCAGGGGGCCCGCTGCGGGAAGGCCGGGGGCAGGTGCGAGGCAGCGGCGGCACTGGCGTGCCGGGGCCCCGAGACCGACCCGATCGCGCCGTCCGACGGGCTCTGCACCGGCCCCGCTCCCCCTGCGCTCACGAGGACAAGACCGTAGTCGAAGCGTCGGGACGACTCACCGGGGACCGGGGTCGTGGCGTGCCGGACGGGGCCGTGGTAGACCCCGCCCAGCACGCTCACCCGACCGGGTCGGTGCCGGACGTCACACCCTGGTCGCCCCGCAGGACGACCGTCCCGCCGGCCGCACCGACGACCTGCGCCGTCCGGAGCTGGAGCAGGCCGGGGTGGTCCGCGAGCACCCGGGCGCCGTTCGCCAGGGCCCGCAGCGCCGCCGTCTCACCGCGGGCCCGCTCGAGCGCCGCGAGCCCCTCGGTCCGGGCGGTGACGAGCCCGAGCAGCGCCCGCCGGACCTCCCCCGGCGGGCTGACGTCCCGCAGGTCGCCGTCGAGGACCTCGACCCCCACCGCCGCGGCGGGGCGGGTCACGGCCGCGACGAGGTCGGCCGCGAGGTCCGGACGCCGGGTCGTCAGCTCCTCGAGCGTCCGGCGGGCGACGGCGTCCCGCAGCGCCACCTGGGCCGCGAGCCGGACGTCGTCGAACGGGTCCGTCGCGACGTCGAGGAACGCGACCGGGTCCTGGACACGGACCCGGAAGGCCGCGGTGACCCGGACGCCGGGGACGTCCACCGTGGCGAGCTCCTGCCCCGCGAGGAGCAGGACGCGCTGCCGGACGTCGACGTGCCGGACGTCCCGGGTCCGGGCCGCCCGCGGCCACCCGACGCGGGGCAGCCGGTGCCGGCCGGCCCCGAGGACGGCGACGACGTGGCCGTCCACCCGGACGACGGTGCGGACGGTGTCGGGAACGGTGACGTGGGTCATGGCTGCCCTCCTCGGGTGCGTTCGTGAGCGGTCGGGGTGGTGCGTGGGACGGCGCGGCACGTGCGACCGATCGGGCGGGGAGCGGCACGGGTGTGCCGCTCCGCAGAGCCGTCCCGGCCACGGTCCGGCGCGGGCGCCGGACCGCGCGCACGTGCCGCGCCGCGGGTGATGAGGAGTCGAACCTCGGGCGACCTGGGTCGCTGCTCCACAGGCAGTGCCCCCGCCCGGGACAGGCTGCGCGAACTCGAGCAGCTGCCGGATGCCGCGGTGGCGTGATCACTGTGCCGCGCGGGACCCCCGCTGCGCCAACGGTTTTCGGCGTCTCAGCCGAGGGACGGGCGCGGCGCGTTCGCGACCCGGCGCGCCACGAGGGCGCTGACGACCCCCGTACCGCCGAGCACCGCCCACAGGAGCGCGAAGACGGCGGCGTCCGCGCCGTCCGACGTGTGCCGGGCCGCGAAGATCGCACCGGCCACGCCGATGCCGAGGACGCTGCCGAGCGCGTCGCCGATCTGCAGGGCCGCACTGTTGCGGCCCTCCTCCCCCGGCACCGACAGCCGCAGGGTGAGCACGCTCGTGCTCGACATGGCCAGCCCCATCCCGGTGCCGGCGAACGCCCACACGAGCGGGAGCACCCAGACGGGCACCGCCGCGAAGGGTGTCGGCACGAGGGCCAGCGTGCAGGCCCCGACGACGGCGCCGCCGACCGACAGCAGCTGGGTGCGGCTCAGCGGCAGCGAGCTGCGGCCCTGGATGAACGACCCCACGGACCAGCCCACGGCGCCCGTGGTGAGCGCGACCCCGGCCAGCGTCGGGCTCAGGCCCCGCTCGGTGACGAGCATGAGCGGCACGAAGGTCTCGGCCCCGAAGAAGGTGCCGGTGAAGATCGCCCGGCAGACCACGAGGCTGGCCAGGCCGCGCGCCAGGCGCAGGGTCCGCCGCGGCAGCAGCCCCGGGGTGCTCGCCGCGCCGAGGAGCAGCCCGGCGAGGACGACCGGGGCGGCGGGCAGCCCGCCCCCGCCCTGCAGGCCCCACTGGAGCAGCCCGGCCCCGGCGGCGAGGCCGCAGCCGTGCGCGAGCCGGCGCAGCCCGCCGAGCTCGGACACCGCGCCCGGCTGCGGGACGACGGCGTCCGGGCGGCCGGGACCGGGCGCGGCNCCCCGCCGGGGGCCGTCGCGTCGTCCGGCCCGTCTCCCCGCCCGTCGTCCGGTTCTTCGTCCGGCTCGTCGTCGTGGAGCGCGCGGGTCCGGGCCCAGAGCACGGGCAGCGGCAGGAGCGCGAGCGGCGGCACCGCGAGGAACACCAGTCGCCACGACAGCTGGGTCGCGAGGAACCCGGCGACGGGCGGGCCGAGCACGCTCGGCAGCACCCACGCCGCGGAGATGACGCCGAACGCCTGGGGCTGCAGGCGTTGCGGGTAGACGGCCGCCACGACGACGTAGAGCGTGACGACCTGCAGACCGCCGCCGAGCCCGGAGACGGCGCGGCCGACGAGCAGCACGCCGAAGCTCGACGCCGTCCCGGCGACGACGAGCCCGCCGGAGAACAGGAGCAGGCCGACCGCGAGCGGCTCACGCGGGCCGCGGGCGTCGTTCCAGCCGCCGGCCGCGACGACCCCGAGCAGGGACGTCGTGAGGAACAGGGAGAACGCCAGGCCGTACTCGCGCAGCCCGCCGAGCGCCTGGGCGGCGACGGGCATCGCGGTCGAGACGGCCATCGCCTCGAAGGCGACGAGGGTGACGAGCGTGACGATGCCCGTCGTCGCGGTGCGGTACCGCGGTGCCCAGGGCGAGTGCGGACCTGCGTCCTGGACGGTCAGACCTCAGCCCTCAGCCCTTGGACCCGTCGTCGTTCCCCTCGCGGCGCTTCAGACCGTCGATGATCGCCTTGCACGCCGGGCAGACCGGGAACTTGTTCGGGTCGCGACCCGGCACCCAGACCTTCCCGCAGAGGGCGATGACGGGCTCGCCGGTGAGCGCCGACTCGAGGATCTTCTCCTTCTTGACGTAGTGCGCGAAGCGCTCGTGGTCGCCCGGTTCGACCTCCTGCTCCAGGAGCTCGCGCTCGAGGGTCGCGGTGGTCCCGCCGTCCGGGGACGACGGCATCGGCAGCGGCTCAGGGGGCATCGTGCTCACGCCGCCACTTTACGGGGCCGGGCAACCCCTGCGCGTCACCGCACCCTGGTCACGGGGACGGGAACCGTACGACGACCCGGGTCTGCTTGTTCGCGGCGACGGAGATCCTCCGTGCCAGCGCGCGGTCCGCGACGAGGGCGCCGTCCCTGCCGAGCCAGAGCTCCTCGGACGACGGGTCCGTCGTCCTGAGGAGGACCTGCGACGTCGGCAGCCCGTGGACGACACCGGTGTCGTCACCGAGGAGGTCGATCCCCCACCCGACCGGGGCACCGCTGCGGGTGAACACGTCGTAGCTCTTGAAGAACTCCGGGTCGGCGCCGCGCGCGGTGACGGTGAGCGTGGCCTCCGGGGCGAGCGCCGCGTCGAAGCGGAGCGTGCGGTAGTGGGCGAAGAGCAGGAGCTCGGCGTCGGCCGGGTCGCTCGCCCGCCCGCTCCACTGCCACGCGTACGGCTGGTCGGCCTCGGTGTAGACGGTGACGAACTGGCGCTGCCGGGCGATGTTGCCGATGCGATACCGGCCGTCCGCACCGGTGCGTGCGGTCCAGCGCCCCTCGCCGGCACCCAGACGCGACGAGAAGCCTCCGACGACGACCCAGGCGCCCGCGACCGGACGGCCGCGGCGGTCGGTGATCCGGCCGGTGAGGACGGCGCCCTGCGGCACCCGGGTGGTGCCGACGTCGAGGGTGCTCCCGGCGACGACGGTCACGGTGCGGGCGGCGGCCTGCGTGTCGACGCCGGGGTGCCACTGGTCGAGGTGCGTGTCGTCGCCCCCGACGAGGACCGTGTACGCGCCGGGGTCGATCCCGGCGACGGTCCACGTGCCGTCGGCCTCGGTGACGCCGGACGCGACCGGCGAGGTCTCGTCGACCGGGCCGGCGAAGACGTCGACGCTCAGGCCGCCGAGCGGGGCTCCGGAGCGGGCGTCGACGGCCCGGCCGGAGAGCGAGCCCGCCGGTGCCAGCGCGACGTCCACGACGATGCGGGACCCGGGCTCCGGGGCGATCTGCCGGCTCGTGCGGGCGAAGGCCTTGGTCGGGTCGACGACCCAGAACGTGCCGGGGCCGGACGGCACCTCACGCTCGTAGGTGCCGTCCGCGGCCGTCTCGCCGAGACCGAACGCCTGGCAGCTGTCGACGTTCGAGGGCGGCGGGTCGAAGAGGACGCCGACGCAGATGCCGGCGAGCGGGCTGCCGTCCCGCGCATCGGTCACGCGCCCGGTGGCGGTGGCCGGGACCGGCAGGCCGCAGCAGCCGGGCAGGGTGTCGTCCACGGTGACGGTCTCGCGCGCGGCGGCGGTGAACACCGTCGCCCCCGCGGGGTCCGCCGCGCCGGGGACCCACTGCGAGAGCCCGGAGAACGGGTCGACGACGCGGACGACGTAGCTGCCCGGCGGGACGAGCACCGACCAGCGCCCTGCGGCGTCGAGGAAGGTCTCGTTGGCCGTGCCCAGCGGGTCGTCGACCGGGGTGACGTAGACGCTCGTCGACGGCTGCGCCGTGCCGTCGGACAGAAGCACGGTCCCGCGGAAGGTGGCACCGGGCTCCAGCGCCTCGACGATCTCGGCGGGGGCCGTGACGGTGCGGGTCGTCTCCGCGGGCGGCAGCAGCCCCGTCGACGCCGGGACGGTGAGCGTCACGGTGTAGTCGGCGCCGTCCACGAGACCGGGCACGGCGAGCACGTCGGTCGCCGCGTCGAGGCAGTCGCTGCCCGCGTCGTCGAGGTTGGCGTCCTGGACCAGCAGGCACGTCCCGACGGCGGGGGAACCGGTCCCGGCGTCGGTCACGACCGCCGAGACCGTGCCGGGGACGACCGCGGCCTGCGCCGGGCCGGCGGCCGGCACGACCGCCGCGACGAGGAGGCCGGCGAGGGCCACGACGACGGAGAACGTGCGCCTGGGGACGCGCCGTCCCGCTGCGACGAAGAGATCCACCCGTGCCTCCCGCCCCGCGGCCGGCGCCGCGGCATCCACCGAACGGACGATGTGATCACCGTCACCGTACGTCGGACGGGAAGCCCCGTGTGATCCGTTCCGCAAGATCGTCCGCAGGCCGGACGCGGCCGCCGGGCCCGGGCTCAGTTGTCGACCGGGTCCGCCGGGTAGGTCGCCATGAACGCGAGGTCGCCGCGCTGGCGACGCAGCACGTCGGCCCACAGCCGCTGCGGCTCGTCGGTGAACGGGTCCCGGGACTCGGCGTCGACGACGAACCAGGCGCCCTCGTCGATCTCCGCCTCGAGCTGGCCGGCGCCCCACCCGGCGTAGCCGGCGAAGATCCGCAGGCCCGCGATGCCGCCGACGACGACCTCGGGCGGGGTGTCGAGGTCGACGAGGCCGAGGGCACCGATGATCCGCTTCACGCCGACCGGCTCGGTGGCGTCCCCGGGCACGGCGACCACCCCGAGCGCCGAGTCGAGCTGGACCGGGCCGCCCTTGAAGAGCCGGCCGGGTGCGGTGACGTGCGGCTGCCACACGGGGAGCACCTTGTCGACGTCGACGTCGAGCGGCCGGTTGACGACGATGCCGAGGGCGCCCTCGTCGTTGTGGTCGAGCATGAGGACGACGGTCCGGTCGAAGTTCGGGTCCGTGAGCAGCGGGGTGGCGACGAGCAGCCGACCCGTCAGGCGCTCCGTCAGCGCCATGCCCTCGTCCCCATGCGCCCCATCATTCCCGGTCCGCGGCCCCGCGGTCAGCCGGGGTGGCCGGTCCGTCGCCGGCGGCCGGCCACCGGCGCAGCGCGAGCCCGGCGAGCAGCAGCCCGGTGAGGTCCGCGAGCGCGTCCGGGACGTTGCCGTCCCGGTCGAGCAGCGTGCCCTGCACGACCTCGCTGAGCCCGGCGTGGACGGCGAGCACCGCGGCGAGCGGCCGCACCGCGACGCCGGCCCGGGCCCCCGCCCACAGCACCGCACCGAAGACCGCCGCGTGCACCAGCTTGTCGACCGGCAGGCTCGTCCCCGTCGACACCGGCCGCGGCCAGTAGAGGACGACGAGCTGGACGGCGACCGTCAGCACGAACAGCGGCGTCCGGCTCGTCGCCCACCGGGAGCCAGCGCTCACCCGTGCCCGCCGATGTCGTGCGTCGGCCCGCCCGCGTGGTGCGGGTGGACGTGCCGGGCGGTCCCGGCGCTGCGGGCGGCCCGCTCGACGGCCGCGGCGACGACCTTCGTGACGTCGGGGTGGAAGACGCTCGGGACGATGTACGCGGCGTTGCGCTCGTCGTCCGCGACGACGTCGGCGAGCGCGGTCGCGGCGGCGAGCAGCAGGTCGGTCGTCACCGTGCGGGACTGCGCGTCGAGCAGCCCGCGGAACACCCCGGGGAACGCGAGCACGTTGTTGATCTGGTTGGCGAAGTCCGAGCGGCCGGTCGCGACGACGGCGGCGTGCCGGGACGCCGCGACCGGGTCGACCTCGGGCACCGGGTTCGCGAGCGCGAAGACGACGGCCTCCTCGGCCATCGTCGCGATGTCGTCGCCGTCGAGGATGTTCGGCGCGGACAGGCCCACGAACACCTCGGCGCCCTTGAGCGCGTCGCGCAGCGTGCCGGTGACGCCGCGCGGGTTCGTGTTCTCCGCCGTCCAGCGCAGCGACTCGGCCAGCCCCGGACGGTCCGCGTGGACGACGCCCTCGACGTCCGACACGACGACGTCCTGCGCGCCCGCCGCGAGGAGCAGCTTGAGCACCGCAGTCCCGGCCGCACCCGCGCCGGACATGACGAGCCGGACGTCCTCGAGCCGCTTGCCGACGACCTTGAGCGCGTTCGTCAGCGCCGCGAGGGTGACGATCGCCGTGCCGTGCTGGTCGTCGTGGAAGACCGGGATGTCGAGGGCCTCGCGCAGCCGGGCCTCGATCTCGAAGCAGCGCGGCGCGGAGATGTCCTCGAGGTTGATGCCGGCGAACACCGGCGCGAGGTGGATGACGGTCTTGACGATCTCGTCGGTGTCCTGGGTGTCGAGGCAGATCGGGAACGCGTCGATGTCGGCGAACCGCTTGAAGAGCGCGGCCTTGCCCTCCATGACGGGCAGCGCGGCGAGCGGGCCGAGGTTGCCCAGGCCGAGCACCGCCGACCCGTCGGTGACGACCGCGACGGTGTTGCGCTTGATGGTGAGCCGGCGGGCGTCCTCGGGGTTCTCGGCGATGGCCTCGCAGACCCGGCCGACGCCGGGGGTGTAGATGAGCGACAGGTCGTCGCGGTTGCGGATCGGCACCTTGCTCTCGATGCTCAGCTTGCCGCCGAGGTGCACGAGGAACGTGCGGTCCGAGACCCGCTCGATGTCGACGCCCTCGAGGGCGCGCAGCGCGTCGACGACGGACGTCGCGTGGTCGCCGCCGCGGGTCGCGCACGTGACGTCGACGCGGACCCGGTCGGCGCCGGACGCCGTGACGTCGAGCGCGGTGACGACGCCGCCGGTCACCTCGATCGCGTGCGTCAGCTCGCTGACGGCGGTCGGCCGGGCCGGCAGCTCGAGGCGGATGGTGATCGAGTACGAGACGCTGGCGGCCGGGGTGTGCGCCGCCGCGGGCGCGCCTGAGGGGCTGGTCGGTGCGGTGGACATGGGACGACATCCTCACGGTTACCCGGGCGTAGCCCGGTATCGGGGTGGTGTGACGTTCACGGGCGGCGGCGGTACTCCACCTCGGGGCGGCCGGCCCCGCCGTACCGGGTCGCCCGGTCGACGAGGCCGGCCCCGGTGAGGTGCTCCAGGTAGCGGCGGGCGCTCACGCGGGACATGCCCAACCGCTCGCCCACCTCGCCGGCCGAGAGCGCGGGCCGTTCCTCCGGCGGGCCCGCGGGGTCCGGTTCGAGGAGCCGGACGACGGCCTCGAGCGACTCGCGGGACAGCCCCTTGGGCAGCCGGTTGGCGGCCGCGACCCGCAGGCTGCCGAGCATCCGGTCGACGTCGTCCTGGCCCGCGACCGTGCCCTCGGCGGCGACCTCGCCGCGGTACGCGGCGTACCGCTCGAGCCGCTCCCGCAGCGCCGCGAACACGAACGGCTTGAGCAGGTACTGGACGATCCCGGCGGACACCGCGGCCCGGACGACGGACAGCTCGCGGGCGCTCGTCACCGCGATGACGTCGGCGGCGCGGCCGGCGGCCCGCATGGCACGGCACACGTCGAGGCCGTGCATGTCGGGCAGGTTCATGTCGAGCAGGACGAGGTCGACGTCGCCGAGCCCGAGCAGCCGCAACGCGTCCTGGCCGAACCGGGCCCGGCCGGCGACGACGAACCCGGGCACCCGCTCCACGTAGGAGCAGTGCGCATCGAGGGCGACGGGGTCGTCCTCCACCACGAGCACTGTGATGGATCGTTCGCGAGGACCGGGGCGCTCACTGGCGCCGCCTTCCCTCCTCGCTCGCACGGGCAAGAACGGCCCGTACTCACTCGTCGGTCCAGGCACCGCCGCGCCCCCGTCCTCGCTCACTCCTCTGGACTGTGAGCGAGGACGGGGGCGCTCCTCGACGCCGCCTTCCTCGCTCACAGCGGCAGCCGCACGGTGAACACGGCACCGGGCGTGCCGTCGTCCGCGGGCCCGGGCGAGGAGACTGTGACGGTGCCGCCGTTGCGGTGCACCGCCTGCCCGACGAGCGCCAGCCCGATCCCGCGGCCGACGAGGCCGCCGTCCGGCTTCGTCGACCAGCCCCGGGTGAAGGCCCGGTCGGCGTCCGCCGGGTCGAGGCCGGGCCCGCTGTCGGCGACGGTGACGACGAGCTCCCCGCCGCCGTCCGCGGCCGGCGCCCGGACCGCGCTGACGACGACCCGGCGCGGCGGCGGTGCGGACAGCGCAGCGTCGAGCGCGTTGTCGAGGAGGTTGCCGACGATCGTCACGAGGTCGCGCGGGTCCGCGGCGTCCGGCGGCACGTCGAGGTCGCCGGGCACGAGGTCGACGCCGCGCTCGGCCGCCTGGGCGGCCTTGCCGAGCAGGAGCGCCGCGAGCACCGGCTCGCCCACCGAACCGACGACCCGGTCGGTGAGCTCCTGGACGCCGGCGAGCTCGGCGGTCGCGAACTCGAGGGCCTGCCCGGGCCGCCCGAGCTCGATGAGCGAGACGACGCTGTGGAGCCGGTTCGCGGCCTCGTGGGCCTGCGAGCGCAGCGACTCCGCGAGGCCCCGCACCGAGTCGAGCTCGCCGGTGAGCGCGAGCAGGTCGGTGCGGTCCCGCAGGGTGACGACGGTGCCGAGCCGGCGGCCCTCCCAGACCGCCGGGGCGGCGTTGACGACGAGCACCCGGTCGCCCGCGAGGTGCACCTCGTCGGACCGCTCGGCCCCTTCGCCGAGCGCGGCCCCGAGCGCCGCGGGCAGCCCGAGCTCCGACGTCGGGCGGCCGACGGCGTCGGTGCCCAGGCCCAGCAGGCGCAGCGCCTCGTCGTTCGCGAGCTCGAGCCGGCCGTCGCGGCCGACGATGAGCAGCCCCTCGCGGACGGCGTGCAGCACGGCGTCGTGGTACTCGTACATGGCCTTGAGCTCCGCCGCGCCCAGGCCGTGGGTCTGCCGCCGCAGCCGCCGGCTCAGCAGCCACGCCGCGACGGCGCACGCTGCGAGCACGACCGCACCGGCGGCGAGCAGGCCGCGGACCTGACCGGCCAGGGCGCGGCCGACGCTCTCCAGGGTGATGCCCACGGAGACGAGGCCGACGACGCGCCCCGGCGGGCCGCCGTCCGGTGCGAGGACGGGGACGACGGCCCGCACCGACGGGCCGAGGGAGCCGGTGAACGTCTCGGTGAACGCCCGGCCCTGCGCCGCGGGCTCGATGTGCCCGATGAACTGCTGGCCGATCCGCGCCGGGTCGGGGTGCGTGAAGCGCCGTCCGGCCGGGCTCATGACGACGACGAAGTCGGTGCCGGAGCCGGCCCGGACCGCCTCCGCGTAGGGCTGCAGCGTCACCGACGGGTCGGCCGCCGTGACGCCCTCGCGGACCTCGGGCGCCTGGGCGACGGCGAAGGCGACGGCGAGCGCCCGGGCCCGGGCCGCGTCGAGGGCGGTCTCGCGGGCCTGCACGTAGGCGGCGGCGACCCCGACCGCGACGACGACCGCCAGACCGAGCGCCATGAGGGCGAACAGCTGGCGGGCCAGGCTCCAGCGCCTCGGGTCCACGGCCCCAGTGTGCCGCGACGGCGCCCGCCGACCAGTGGTCGGCGCCACGTACGCAATGAACTCAAGGCAGACCCCGGGCGGGACCCGCGCACATCCTCGACCCACGCCCCGAACGAGGAGGTTCCGCCATGGCGCACCCGGCAGACTCGCCGACCCAGAGCACGTCCCCCGCCGGCACGACCGGCCGCAAGGACCGCACCCACTACCTGTACGTCGCGGTCATCGTCGCGGTGCTCGCCGGCATCGCCGTCGGCTTCGCCGCCCCCGAGGTCGGCAAGGCGCTCAAGCCGCTCGGCACCGGATTCGTCGCGCTCATCAAGATGATGATCTCGCCGGTCATCTTCTGCACGATCGTGCTCGGCGTCGGGTCGGTCCGCAAGGCCGCCCAGGTCGGCAAGGTCGGCGGGCTGGCCCTCGGGTACTTCCTCACGATGTCGACGGTGGCGCTGGCGATCGGCCTCGTCGTCGGCAACATCGTCCAGCCCGGGGCCGGGCTCGCGCTCGGCCAGGACCTCGCCGGCTCCGGCGCGGCGGCGGCCGGTGACGGGCACGGCTCGACCGTGGACTTCCTCCTCGGGATCGTCCCGACGACGCTCGTCTCCGCGCTCACCGAGGGCGAGGTGCTCCAGACCCTGCTCGTCGCCCTGCTCGTCGGGTTCGCGCTGCAGGCGATGGGCCGCACCGGCGAGCCCGTGCTGCGCGGCGTGAAGCACCTGGAGCGGCTCGTGTTCCGGGTCCTCGCGATGATCATGTGGGCGGCGCCGGTCGGCGCGTTCGGCGCGATGGCCGCCGTCGTCGGCGCGACCGGCGTCGACGCCCTGAAGAGCCTCGCGCAGATCATGCTCGGCTTCTACGCCACGTGCCTGCTCTTCGTCGTCGTCGTCCTCGGCACCCTGCTGCGGGTCGTCGCCGGCCTGAACCTGTTCTCGCTGCTGCGCTACCTGGGCCGCGAGTTCCTGCTCATCGTGTCGACGTCGTCGTCGGAGTCGGCGCTGCCGCGGCTCATCGCGAAGATGGAGCACCTCGGTGTCTCCCGCCCGGTCGTCGGCATCACCGTGCCGACCGGGTACTCGTTCAACCTCGACGGCACCGCGATCTACCTGACGATGGCGAGCCTGTTCGTCGCCGACGCCATGGGCAAGCCGATGTCGATCGGCGAGCAGGTCTCGCTGCTCGTCTTCATGGTCATCGCCTCGAAGGGCGCCGCGGGCGTCACCGGTGCCGGGCTCGCGACCCTCGCCGGCGGTCTGCAGTCCCACCGGCCCGACCTCGTGGACGGCGTCGGCCTCATCGTCGGCATCGACCGGTTCATGTCCGAGGCCCGCGCCCTGACGAACTTCGCGGGCAACGCGGTCGCGACCGTCCTCGTCGGCACGTGGACCGGCGAGTTCGACCGCGGCCGCGCCGAGCAGGTCTTCTCCGGCGCGCTCCCGTTCGACGAGGCGTCGATGCTCGACGACCACGACACGCACGACACGCACGACGACCACGACGCGCACGCCCCGGGCGCGGACGTCGTCCCCACGCCCGAACCGGCCGCCATCCGCTGACCCCGCCCCACCACCACCACTGCTGATGCTCGCGCCGGGTACCGATCCGGGCCGCTCCGGGGCCGGGATCCGGTACCCGGCGCGAGCATCAGCAGTGGTGGTG
>NZ_MWLL01000147.1 GCF_002198675.1 Kineosporia sp. R_H_3
GCGCGCAGCAGCGACGGGAGCCGGCCCGGCGCGCGCAGCCGCCGGGCCCAGGCCTCGCGGACGAGCGCGGCCCGGCCCGGCGGGACGGGCACCGGCCGCGCGGGCGCGGTCGTCGGGTGCGGCCCGTCGACGAGCGTCCCGAGGAGCGCGAGCCCGGTCACCCCGTCGGCGAGCACGTGGTGGAGGACGACGACGAGCGCCACGGGGGCGCCGTCCGGGCCGACGAGGACCCGGGCCCGCCACGGCGAACGGCCGGCGGGCAGCCGCTCCAGCAGGCAGCGGGTCGCGGCGTCGAGGACGTCGTGGACGTCGTCGCCGG
The DNA here is from genome assembly GCF_002198675.1 of Kineosporia sp. R_H_3. Classification (GTDB taxonomy): domain Bacteria; phylum Actinomycetota; class Actinomycetes; order Actinomycetales; family Kineosporiaceae; genus R-H-3. The sequence continues at coordinate 320 of NZ_MWLL01000147.1, forward strand.
GCACCCGCTCGACCCCGACGTGCGCCGCCGGGTCGCGGTCGTCGTCCGCCCAGTACCAGCCGCCGCAGCCGAGGGGCGCCCGGACCGGCCGCCGGCCGAGCGCGGGGACCGCACCGAGCCGGTCCCGCAGCACCGCGACGAGCGCTCCGGCGGGCGGCCGCGGCCCGTCGAGCAGGAGGACGGCGGCGACGTGCTGCGGGACGGGGCCGACGTCGGACTGCCACTGCATGAGGTCGGCGCCGGTGAGGCGGTGCACGCGGGGGACGTCGTCCGGCTCGGCGGTCACGTCCTCAGTCTGCGCGGACGGCCGCACCCCGGACCGGGTCGACGGTCCCGCCCCGGTCAGTGCGGCAGCGCGAGCGCGGCGAGCAGCAGCACCGAGCAGCCGAGCTCGACGGCACCGACGAGCGCCACCGAGGTGCGGCGCCGGGTGAGCAGCCGGGCCCGCAGCGCGAAGACCGCGAACGGGACGGCGAGCCACACGGACAGCAGCGCCGCCGGCACGAGCGCGGCCACGTGGTACCCGACGTCCGCGCGGGCGTACGCGCTGCTGCGCCGTTCGCGGATCATCGCCTTGACGTGGACGACGGTGCCGGCGAGGTAGAGCAGGACGGCGGTCGCGGCGCCGAGCACCGGCGTCACCGGCCGCTCCGCGACGAGGACGACGACGGGGGTGACGAGGCAGGCCTGGACGGCGGACGCCAGGCCCGCGGTGAGCGCCCGGTCGCGGCGGCGGCGCGCGGCGACGACGTTGACCGCCAGCAGCGCGACGAACGCCGGGGCGACGACCAGGACCGCGGGCCGGGCGACGACGACGGGCAGACCGGTGGCGGCGGCCGCCGTGCCGTAGACCAGCAGCTGCGGGCGGACCCGGCCGGTGCGGCCGGTCTTCACGGCGAGGAAGGCGAAGTAGGAGAACAGGTACGCCGCGAGCCAGGCGACGAGCAGAGGCACGTGCCAGCAGACCGGGCGACCGCCCCAGGCCGGCAGCAGGCCCGCGGCGAAGGGCAGCAGGAGCATCGCCCAGGCGCCGTGCTGGGGCGGCACCCAGCGGCCGGTCCGGCGGCCGCCGGCCGGTGCCCGCCGGGGCCGCGGGTCGGGGACGCCGCGGCCCGGGCGGATCAGGGCCGTGGTCATCGCAGGGCCTGCCGCAGCGGCCCGGTGGCCTGGCCGTGGAGGACGTCGATGCTCAGCGCGACGACCACGGTGTCGTCGTCCGGACCGGCCTGCGGGCCGGTGCTGCGGTCGGTGCGGTCGGTGCGGTCGGTGCGGTCGGCCGGTGCCGGCTCGACGTCGTGGACCTCGCCGACGACGGTGACCGTCCAGCCCTGGTCGAGGTCGTCGACCTGGAACGCGACGACGGCGTCGTGCATCGCGCCCGCGAGCCGGGAGCCGCCCGGCACGGTGAGGAGCAGGTCCCCGGCCGGGGTGAGCCGGCACGGCACGGCGGCGATGGCCGGCAGGGCCCGGTCGGTGAACGCGACCCGGCCCACGACCGCCTCGCCGAGCAGGCGCCGGCAGTCCTCGGCGCTCAGGGGGCGTGCTGTCACCTGTCGAGCATCTCGGGGGCGCCGCTCGGGCGGACAGGGAGCAATGTCCTGCCCGGACGGACCGAGGTCCCGGGTCGGCGCCCGGGGCGGGGCTGCGTAGCATCGCGGCCATGGACGGCGCAGCGACGGACGGCCCGGCTCCGGGGGGCGCCGTGATCCGGGTGTTCGTCCTCGACGACCACGAGATCGTCCGGCGCGGGATCAGCGAGCTGCTGTCCGGCGAGCCCGACATCGAGGTCGTCGGCGAGTCCGGCTCGGCGGCGCAGGCGACCCGGCGGATCCCGGCCCTGCGGCCCGACGTCGCGATCCTCGACGCCCGGCTCGAGGACGGCTCCGGCGTCGACGTGTGCCGGGACGTCCGCAGCGTCGACCCGTCGATCAAGGCCCTGATCCTCACGAGCTACGAGGACGACGACGCGCTCTTCGCCGCGATCATGGCCGGGGCGGCCGGCTACCTGCTCAAGGAGGTCCGCGCGTCCGGGCTCGTGGACGCCGTCCGCCGGGTCGCGGCCGGCCAGTCGCTGCTCGACCCGGCCGTCACGGCCACAGTCCTGGAACGGCTGCGCACCGGCGGCACCGCGGCCGACCCCCGGCTCGCCGGGCTCAGCGACCAGGAGCGCCGCATCCTCGCGCTCATCGGGGACGGCCGGAGCAACCGCGAGATCGCCGAGAGCCTGTTCCTCGCCGAGAAGACCGTGAAGAACTACGTGTCGAGCATCCTCGGCAAGCTGGGGCTCGAGCGCCGCACGCAGGCGGCCGTCTTCGAGGTCGAGCGCCGGGGCGGCTGACCCGCCGGCCGGCACGGGGTCAGCGTCGCGGAACGCTCCACAGCAGCGTCGTCCCGGTGCCCGGTTCCGACCGCAGCCGGAACGTCCCGCCGTGCCGGGTCGCGCGCTCCTCGAGGTTCGCCAGGCCGCTGCGCCGCCCGCCGGGCGGCGTCCCGTCGCCGTCGTCGGTGACAGTGAGCTCCAGGGAGCGGCCGATCCGCAGCGACACCTCGACCCGATGGGCGTGCGCGTGCTTGGCGACGTTCGACAGCGCCTCGCGCGCGACCGCGAGCACCTCGGGTGCGAGGTCGTCGGGGACGGCGAGGATCGGGCCCTCGACGACGAGCCGGACGGCGACCCCGAGGTCGGCGCGGGCCGTCGCGACGAGCTCCTCGAGCTCGTCGCGCAGCGGGGAGCGGACGGCCGTGCCGTGGAGCTGGAAGATCGTCCGCCGGACGTCCTTGATCGTGTCGTCGAGGTCGTCGACGGCGCGCGCGAGCCGCCGGGCCACCTCGGGGACCCGGGCGACGTTGCCCGCGGCCTGCAGCGACAGGCCCACGGCGAACAGTCGCTGGATGACGAGGTCGTGCAGGTCCTGGGCGATCCGGTCGCGGTCCTGCAGGACGGCGAGCGCCTCGCGGTCCGACGCCGCCCGGGAGGCCTCGACGGCGAGGGCGACCCGCTCGCCGAACGTACGGGCGAGGAGCGTGTCCTCGTGGTCCGGGCCGGGGCCCTCGTGCCAGGTGAGGGTCATCGTGCCGATCGGCTGGGCGCCGACGGCGAGCGGGAGCTCGAGCCGGACGGCGTCGCCGGGAGCGGCACCACCGGGAGCACCGGCCTCGGCGGGGGCGGCGTCGGGGGCGCGCTCCGTGTCGGTGCCGAGCCGGACCACCGCCTCGTCCGCCTCCGCCGCGGCCGCGGCGATCCCGGCGACCGCGTCGAGGGCGGCGGGCAGGCCGGCCGGCCCGGCGTCGACGACCGCCTGGACGGCCTGGCTCGCCGCCTCCCACCACGTCTGCCGGCGGCGGGCGGCCCGGTAGAGCCGGGCGTTGCCGACGGCCACACCGGCCGCCGAGGCCAGCGCCTGGAGCGCCTCCTCGTCGTCCGCGGTGAAGTCGCCGGTCGGCGGGTCGGCGACGTAGAGGTTGCCGAAGGTCGACCCCGCGACCCGCAGCGGGACGCCGAGGAACGCCGTCATCCGGGGGTGCGGGTCCGGGAACCCGACGAACCGCGGGTGCTCGGCGAGGTTGCTCAGCCGCAGCGGCTCGGCGTCGTCGCGCAGGAGCAGCCCCGGCAGGCCGCTCCCGCTGGGCCGCCCGCCCAGCGCCGCCCGCTGCTCCGCGTCGAGCGCGTGGTCCATCCCGTGGCTGTGGAACCCGACGACGCGCCCCTCGTCGTCCTGGACGCCGAGCGCGCCGTACCGGGCGCCGGTCAGCTCGCAGGCCGTCGAGGCGATCCGGTCGAGCACCTCGTCGAGGTCCAGGCCCTCACCGACCGCGATGACGGCGTCGAGCAGGGCGCGGACCCGCCGGGGGTCGTCACTGGCCACGGGGCGATGCTACGCAGGGTTGCGGTGAGATCACCGGGCCCGCGGTCCGACGGGTCAGCCGGCGACCGCCTCGCGGGTGATCCGCCCCCGCCACTCGTCGGCGCCGTGCTCGAGCTCGACGACGCTGACCTGCCCGTCGAGCTTCGCCGCGATCTGCCGGAGCAGCGGGGTCGGCCGGTGCGGCGTCACGAGGTCGAGGGCCCCGCCCGCCGGCACGGCGTCGAACGCGCCGAGCACGGCGGCGTGCCGGACGGCGCGCGGCAGCAGCCGGGCGTCGAGCTCCGGGACACCGGTCGCGGGGGTGCTGCACCCGCAGCCGCGCGACTCGGACAGGGGGATCGGGGTGGCGTCGCTCATGACGGGCCTCTCGGGTCGTGGTGGTCGTGCGGGTACGGGTTGGGTGCTGGTGCGCGCGGGCGGTGCGGGTCGGGAGGACGCGTCAGCTCGGCCGCTCGGCGCCGGGCCGGGCGTAGTAGTGCCAGGCGATCGCGACGCAGGCGACGAAGTAGACGGTGCAGGCGACGAAGAAGGTCGTCGGGCTGATGACCGACAGGGCGACCCCGACGATGAACGGCCCGAAGGCGGCGACGGCCCCGGTCCAGCCGATGACGCCGCCGGCCTGCCGCCGCTCGAAGATCATCGGCATCTGCTTGAAGGTCGAGGCGTTGCCGACGCCGGCGAAGAAGAAGAGCAGGAGCATGCCGGTGAGGAACCAGGTGAACTCCCCGCGGCCGGACGGCGTGAGCCACAGCGTGGTGAACGCGGTGCTCGCGGCCATCCCGACGCCGGAGACGACGGTCCACCGGGCGCCGCCGAACCGGTCGCAGAGCGGGCCCCAGGCGACCCGTGCCGCGGAGCCGACGAGCGGGCCGAGGAAGGCGAAGGCGAGCGGGTCCGGCGCGTCCGGGAAGCCGCCGTAGAGGTTCTTGATGAGCAGGCCGAACTGCGCCGCGAAGCCGGAGAACACCCCGAAGGTCATGATGTAGAGCGCCGTCATGAGCCAGGTGTGCTTCTCGGTGAAGATGTCGAGCTGCTGGCGCAGGTTCGCCTGCACCGGCACGCTGCGCAGCACGGTCCAGGCGAGCACGACGCCGAGCGCGACCCACGGCAGGAAGACGATGCCGGCGTTGTGCAGCCACATCGTGCCGGTCTCGCCGGTCTTGAGGTCGCGGCTCACCTCGGGCGCGAGCGCGGAGGTGCCGAAGAGCGAGAAGCCGACCACCCACGGCACGAGGAACTGCACGACGCTCACGCCGAAGTTGCCGACGCCGGCCTGGATGCCCAGCGCCGTGCCCTGCTTGGCCCGCGGGAAGAAGTACGACGTGCTCGGCATGAAGCCGGAGAAGACGCCGCCGCCGACCCCGCAGGCGAAGGAGAGCAGCAGGAGCATCGCGTAGGGCGTCCCGGGGTCCCGGACCGCCCAGCCCCACCCGGCGAGCGGGATCGCGAGCAGCGCCGTCGACAGCGTGACGAGCTTGCGGGTGCCGAGCAGCGGCGGCAGGAACATCCAGCCGATGCGGAGCAGACCGCCCGCCAGGCCCGGCATCGCCGTGAGCCAGTAGAGCTGGCCCTTGTCGAGGTCGAAGCCGATGGCATTGAGCCGCGGGGCGATCGCACTCACGAGGAACCACGCGACGAACGCGAGGTTGAGGCAGTAGGTCGAGACGGCGAGCGTCGTCCAGGCCAGGCGCGGGCTCCACCGCTGCGGGTCCTCGGGGTCCCAGTCGGTGATCCAGTCGTCGCCGGCCAGGCGGGGGCGGGTCGTGAAGCGGGCGGTGGTCGACCGGTCCGCGGTGGGCGCTGTCATGTGAGGGCCTCTCGGGGGGTGCGGACGCCAGGGGTGTCGCTGGCGTGCTCGAAGGAGTCGGCGAGGTGCGGGCTGCCCGCGTGGAGCATCCGGTGCACGGTGACGTGCATCCACAGCGCCGCGGCGGCGGTCACGAGGAAGAGGACGCCGAACGTGCTCTGCGGCGCGCCGGACCAGCGCTGGGCGTAGGCGAAGACCGGCGGGAGGAAGAACCCGCCGAGGCCGCCGAGCATCCCGACGAGGCCGCCGACGGCGCCGACGTCGTCCGGGAAGTACTCGGGGATGTGCTTGTAGACGGCGGCCTTGCCGACGCCCATCGCGACCCCGAGGACGACGACGAGCACCGTGAAGCCGACGACGCCGGGGTACCACGGCAGGACGTCGCGCTGCGCGCCGTTCGCGAGCACGACGGTGACGTGCCCGTACGGCATCATGAGCGTCCCGCTGGCGGCGAGCATGACCACGAACGTCGCGTACATGACCCGCCGCGCGCCGAACCGGTCCGACAGGTGCCCGCCGACCGGGCGCAGCAGCGACGCGGGGAAGATGAACAGGGCCGTGAGCAGCGCGGCCTCGTAGAGCGGGACGTCGTACACGTCGACGTAGTACTTCGGCAGCCAGGCCGACAGCGCGACGTAGGCGCCGAAGACGACGACGTAGTAGAGGCTGAACCGCCAGACCCGCACCGAGCGCAGCGGCCGCAGCTGCTCGCGCAGGGCGCGGCCGTGGCCGGGGCGGCGGTCGGGACGCGGCGCGAGCCACCAGGTCGCGGCGGCCGCGACGACGAGCAGGGCCGCGTAGAGCATCGGCACGAAGCGCCAGCCGCCCGGGACCAGCCCGCCCGCGTAGCCCGCCGCCGGGACCGCCGCGATGAGCGCCGGGCCGATGAACTTCGTGACGGAGGCGCCGACGTTGCCCGCGCCGAACACCCCGAGCGCGAGGCCCTGCCGCTCGCGCGGCCACCAGGCGCTGTTCCAGGAGATGCCGACCGAGAACGCGTTGCCGGCGAACCCGACGAGGAAGGCGGCCACGAGCAGCGCGCCGTAGCTGCGGGCGTTCGCGACGAGCACGCAGGGCACCGCGGTCGACGCGAGCATCACGGTGAGCACCCGCCGTCCGCCCCAGCGGTCGGCGGCGATGCCGGTGAGCAGCCGCCAGATCGAGCCGTTGAGGATCGCGACGCTCGTGACCCACGACAGCTGCACGTCGGTGAGCCCGAACTCGGTGCGGATCGGGATGCCGAGGATCCCGAACATGAGCCAGACCGCGAACATGAGCGTGAAGCCCGCGGTGGACAGGGTGAGGACCCGGGCCCGGCCCGGGCCGGCGGCGGCCGGGCCGTGCGGCGGCGCGGGCCGGTCGGCGACGTCGAGAGTGGTCACGGCACCGACTCTCGCCGTCCGCGGCCCGGAAGATCAGCGGCCATCGCCCTGTCCCGGGGAGCACAAGGTCCCCGCGTCGATGGTCCCGGCAGGTGGGGGAGAAGGTCCCTCGTGCCCGGACGGCGGTCGGCCGTTGGCTGGGGACCGTGCCCCCTCATGACGTCCGCCCCGCCGCGCCCGCCGCCGGGCTGGAGGACCAGCTCGTCGCCGGTGTCCTGCGGGCCCGGCGCAGCCTCAAGCCCACGACGGTCTCCGACGACCTGCGCAGCCTGCACCTCGTCGGCGGCCGGTCCGGCGACACCTTCTACCGGGACCGCTGGAGCCACGACAAGGTCGTCCGGTCCACGCACGGGGTGAACTGCACGGGCTCCTGCTCGTGGAAGGTGTACGTCAAGGACGGCATCATCACGTGGGAGACCCAGCAGACCGACTACCCGTCGGTCGGCGCGGACTCCCCGGAGTACGAGCCCCGCGGCTGCCCGCGCGGTGCCGCCTTCTCCTGGTACACGTACTCGCCGACCCGGGTCCGCTACCCGTACGTCCGGGGCGTGCTCCTCGAGTTGTACCGGGCCGCGAAGGCCGCGCACGGCGGGGACCCGGTCGCCGCCTGGGCGTCGCTCGTCGACGACCCGCAGGTCGCCGCGCGGTACAAGAAGGCCCGCGGCAAGGGCGGTCTCGTCCGCGCGACGTGGGCCGAGGCGCTCGAGATCGTCGCCGCCGCGCAGGTGCACACGATCGAGCGGTGGGGCCCGGACCGGGTCGCCGGCTTCTCGCCGATCCCCGCGATGAGCATGGCGAGCCACGCGTCCGGGGCGCGCTACACGAGCCTGCTCGGCGGCACGATGCTCTCCTTCTACGACTGGTACGCCGACCTGCCGATCGCGAGCCCGCAGGTCTTCGGTGACCAGACCGACGTCCCCGAGTCGGCCGACTGGTGGAACGCCGGCTACCTCGTCATGTGGGGCTCCAACGTGCCCGTGACCCGCACCCCGGACGCGCACTTCATGGCCGAGGTGCGCTACAAGGGCACGAAGATCGTCACGGTCAGCCCGGACTACGCGGACAACACGAAGTTCGCCGACGAGTGGCTGCCCGCGCACCCCGGCACCGACGGCGCGCTCGCGATGGCGATGGCGCACGTCGTCCTCACCGAGTTCTTCGTGCAGCGGCAGGTGCCGTACTTCGTCGACTACGTCAAGCAGTACACCGACCTGCCCTTCCTCCTCACGCTCGAGGAGCGGGACGGCGCGTACGTGCCGGGCCGGTTCCTCACGGCGTCCGACCTCGACGGCGGGGGCGCAGGCTCCGGGCAGGCGGAGGGCGGGGACTGGAAGACCGTCGGTCTCGACGCCGCGACCGGGGAGCCGTTCGTGCCCAACGGGTCGCTGGGCTTCCGGCACACCGAGTCGGGCAGAGGCCGCTGGAACCTCGACCTCGAGGGGGTCGACCCGGTGCTCTCGCTGCTCGACCGCGCGGGCGTCGAGCACGTCGCCGTCGACCTGCCGCGCTTCGACCTCGACCCCAGCCGCGGCGGGCACAGCGAGCAGCCCCGCGAGGGCGGCGCCGTGCTGCGCCGCGGGGTGCCCGCGACCCGGGTCGCGGGTCGCCTCGTGACGACCGTCTTGGACCTGCTCTTCGCACAGTTCGGCGTCCGCCGCGGTGACCTGCCGGGGGAGTGGCCCACCGGCTACGACGACCCGCAGCCGTACACCCCGGCGTGGCAGGAGGAGGTCACCGGCGTCCCGGCGGCGACCGTCGCCCGGATCGGCCGCGAGTTCGCGGCGAACGCCGAGGAGACGAACGGCCGCTCGATGATCCTGCTCGGCGCGGGCACGAACCACTGGTTCCACTCCGACACGATCTACCGGGCGATCCTCACCCTGACGAGCCTCACCGGCTGCCAGGGCGTCAACGGCGGCGGCTGGGCGCACTACGTCGGGCAGGAGAAGTGCCGGCCGTACACCGGCTGGGCCCAGCTCGCGTTCGCGCTCGACTGGGTGCGCCCGCCCCGGCAGATGGCCGGGACGGCGTTCTGGTACCTCGCGACCGAGCAGTGGCGCTACGACGGCTTCGGCGCCGACGAGCTCGCGTCCCCGCTCGGGACGGGTCTGTTCGAGGGCCGGGCGCTCGCCGACACCCTCGTCCAGGCGACCCGGATGGGCTGGCTGCCGAGCTACCCGACCTTCGACCGCAACCCGCTCGGGATCGCGGACGCCGCTGCGGCGGAAGGGGTCCCGGCCGCGGACTACGTCGTCCGCGAGCTGCGCGAGCGCCGGCTGCGGTTCGCCTGCGAGGACCCGGGCGCCCCGGAGAACTTCCCCCGGGTGCTCACCGTGTGGCGGGCCAACCTGCTCGGCTCGTCGTCCAAGGGCAACGAGTACTTCCTCAAGCACCTGCTCGGCACCGACGCGTCCCTGCGCGCGCAGGAGTCACCGCCGGAGCGTCGTCCGGTCGAGGTGACGTGGCGCGACGAGGCGGCCGAGGGCAAGCTCGACCTGCTCGTGAGCCTGGACTTCCGGATGACGAGCACCGGCCTGTTCAGCGACGTCCTGCTCCCGGCCGCGACCTGGTACGAGAAGCACGACCTGTCGAGCACGGACATGCACCCGTTCGTCCACGCGTTCACCCCGGCGATCGCGCCGCCCTGGGAGACCCGCAGCGACTACGACACGTTCACCTCGCTCGCGCACGAGTTCTCGCGGCTCGCCGGGCCGCGGCTCGGCGTCCGGACGGACGTCGTCGCCGTCCCGCTCCAGCACGACTCGCCGGGGGAGACCGCGCAGCCGCACGGCCTGGTCCGCGACTGGTCCCGCGGCGAGTGCGAGCCGGTCCCCGGCGTGACGATGCCGTCGATCGTCGCCGTGGAGCGCGACTACGGCGCCGTCGGCGCGATGATGACCGCGCTCGGCCCGAACGTCGAGACCCTCGGCACCGTCGTCAAGGGCATCCCGGTCAGGCCGGTCGAGGAGGTCGGGCTGCTGCGCCGGGTCAACGGCCCGGCCCGGGTGCCGGACGGCGTCCGGGCCCCGGAGCGGTTCGCCGACCGGCCGTCGCTCGCGACCGCCGCGATGGCCTGCGAGGCGATCCTCGCGCTGTCCGGCACGACGAACGGCCGGATCGCGACCGAGGGCTTCCGCTGGCTCGAGGCCCGCACCGGCCGCCGGCTCGCGGACCTCGCCGAGGACCACGAGGGCAAGCGGGTCACGTTCGCGGACACCCAGTCCCGCCCGGTGCCGGTCATCACCTCGCACGAGTGGTCCGGCTCCGAGCACGGCGGCCGCCGGTACTCGCCGTTCACCGTCAACGTCGAGCGGAAGAAGCCCTGGCACACCCTCACCGGGCGGCAGCACTTCTTCCTCGACCACGCGTGGATGGCCGAGCTCGGCGAGCAGCTGCCGACGTACCGGCCGCCGCTCAACATGCACCGGCTCTTCGGCGACCCGGCGCTCGACGCGGCCGACGCGAACGGCCACGCCCAGGTGACGGTCCGGTACCTCACGCCGCACTCGAAGTGGTCGATCCACTCCGAGTACCAGGACAACCTCTTCATGCTCAGCCTGTCCCGGGGCGGCCCGGAGATCTGGATGAGCGCGCAGGACGCCGCGACGATCGGCGTCAAGGACAACGAGTGGGTCGAGGCGGTCAACCGCAACGGCGTCGTCGTCGCCCGCGCCTGCGTCTCGCACCGGATGCCCGAGGGCACCGTGTACATGTACCACGCCAAGGATCGCACCGTGGACGTCCCGCGCAGCGAGGTCTCCGGCAAGCGCGGCGGCATCCACAACTCGCTGACCCGGCTGCTCATCAAGCCGACCCACCTCATCGGCGGGTACGCGCAGCTGTCCTACGGCTTCAACTACTACGGGCCCACCGGCAACCAGCGTGACGAGATCACCGTCGTCCGCCGCCGCTCCCAGGACGTGGAGTACTGACATGCGGGTCATGGCCCAGACCGCGATGGTCATGAACCTCGACAAGTGCATCGGGTGCCACACGTGCTCGGTGACCTGCAAGCAGGCGTGGACCAACCGCGCCGGCGTCGAGTACGTGTGGTTCAACAACGTCGAGACCCGGCCCGGCCAGGGCTACCCGCGGCGCTGGCAGGACCAGGAGCGCTGGAAGGGCGGCTGGACCCTCGACCGGCGCGGCCGCCTGCAGCTGAAGAGCGGCGGCCGGCTCAAGCGGCTGCTCTCGATCTTCGGCAACCCGCAGATGCCGACCCTCGACGACTACTACGAGCCCTGGACGTACGACTACGACATGCTCCTGTCCGCCCCGGCGCAGGAGCACACCCCGGTCGCCCGCCCGCAGTCGCTCGTCACCGGCCGTCCGATGAAGATCGAGTGGGGCTCGAACTGGGACGACGACCTCGGCGGCGCGCCGGAGCACGGGCCGTCCGACCCGGTCGTCCAGAAGCTCGAGGAGACCCAGCCGCTGGAGAAGCGGATCCGCATGGAGTTCGAGAAGACCTTCATGTTCTACCTGCCGCGGATCTGCGAGCACTGCCTCAACCCGTCCTGCGTCGCGGCGTGCCCGAGCGGGGCGATGTACAAGCGCTCCGAGGACGGCATCGTCCTCGTCGACCAGGACCGCTGCCGCGGCTGGCGGATGTGCGTGTCGAACTGCCCCTACAAGAAGGTGTACTTCAACCACCGCACCGGCAAGGCGGAGAAGTGCACGCTGTGCTACCCGCGGCTGGAGGTCGGGCTGCCGACGGTGTGCTCGGAGACGTGCGTCGGCCGGCTGCGCTACCTCGGGGTGCTGCTCTACGACGCCGACAAGGTCGCCGCGGCCGCGGCGACCCCGGACCCGCAGGACCTATACGAGGCCCAGATGGACCTGCTCCTCGACCCGCACGACCCGGAGGTCGTCGCCGCCGCGGCCCGGGACGGCATCCCGCGCGACTGGGTCGAGGCCGCGCAGCGGTCGCCGGTCCACGCGCTCGTCAAGGACTTCCGGGTCGCGCTGCCGCTGCACCCGGAGTACCGGACGCTGCCCATGGTCTGGTACGTCCCGCCGCTGTCGCCGATGGTCGACGCGCTCGCCGACGCCGGCCTGGACGCCGAGCACCCGGACGTCCTGTTCGCCGCGGTGGGGGAGATGCGGATCCCCGCGGAGTACCTGGCCGAGGTGCTCGCCGCCGGTGACGTCGAGCTCGTCCAGGGCGTGCTCGCCAAGCTCGCCGCGATGCGGGCGTACATGCGGGGCGACTTCGTCGAGACCGCCCCCGGGGCGCGGGAGGCGCTGGAGCACAAGCGTGCCGCGATCGCCGAGCGGGTCGGGATGACGCAGGACGCGATCCGCCGGATGTACCGGCTGCTCGCGATCGCCAAGTACGACGAGCGCTACGTCATCCCGCTCGCGCACGTCGAGGGCGGCGGTGCGGTGGACGCGGCGGCGCACCTCGGCCTCGAGGAGCTGCCCGGCTGCTCGATCGGCGACCCGGGCGGCAACGGGGCCGCGCCGCAGCGCAGGCCGGGGGAGCCGGTGCCGGTGTCCATCGAGTCGTTCCACCTGACGAAGGCGCGGGCGACCGCCGAGCGGTACACCGACATCGACCCGGCGGTGGAGCCGTGAGCCACCCGCTGCTGCCGCTGCTGCGCACCGACGGGCCGCCCGCGCACCCGATGGACGGCCACGAGCCGCCCGTGCTGCCCGACCCCGCCGGGCTGCGCCCGGCGACCGGCCCGCGGGCGGTCGCCTGGGCCGCGCTCGCCGTCCTGCTCGGGTACCCGGACGACGCCGTGCACGGCGCGCTGGCGTCCGTCGGCGACGCGGTGGCCGCCGTCGGGCCGCGGCTCGACCCCGCGGTCGGCGCACCGCTGGGCCGGCTCGTCACCGCGCTGCGGGCCACGGAACCCCTGGCGGCGCAGGAGCACTACGTCGCGACGATCGACACCCGGCGGCGCTGCTCGCTGCACCTGACGTACTACCTGCACGGCGACACCCGGCGCCGCGGCGCCGCGCTCTGGCGGATCAAGGCATCGCTGGCGGCGTGCGGCGCCGAGCCGGCGGGCGGCGAGCTGCCCGACCACCTGCCCGTCGTCCTCGAGCTCGCGGCCGTCGGTGACGAGGACGTCGCCGTCCGGCTGCTCGTCGAGCACCGCAAGGGCCTCGTGCTCCTGCGGGAGGCGCTGCTCGCGCGGCGGTCGCCGTACGCGGACGGCGTCGCGGCCGTCCTCGCGCTGCTGCCGCCGCTCACCCCGGCGCAGGCCCGCGCCGAGGCGGAGGCCGCCGCCGACCTCGCGGCGGCCGGGCCGCCGACCGAGACCGTCGGCCTCCCGTCGTGGACCGCCCCGTTCCGCAGCACCCCGACGAGCCACCGAGGAGACCACCGGTGACCAGCACCGAGACCCTGCTGTGGGTCGTCCTGCCGTACGTGGCGCTCGCCGTCTTCGTCGTCGGGCACGTGTGGCGCTACCGCTACGACCAGTTCGGCTGGACGACGCGCTCGTCGCAGATCTACGAGAGCAGGCTGCTCCGGCTCGGGTCGCCGCTGTTCCACCTCGGGATCCTCATGGCGCTCGGCGGCCACGTCATCGGGCTCGTCGTCCCGGCGTCGTGGACGGCGGCCGTCGGGATCAGCGAGCACGTCTACCACGTGACCGCGGTGAGCGCCGGGACCGTCGCGGGCCTCATGACCCTCGTCGGCCTCGTGCTCCTCGTGGTCCGCCGGCGCAGCGTGCGGCGGGTCTTCCGGGCCACGACCCGCACCGACAAGCTGCTCTACGTCGTGCTCGGCGCCGTCGTCGTCCTCGGGGTGGCGAACACGGTCCACGGCAACCTGCTCGGCGGCCCGTACGACTACCGGGAGAGCGTCGCCGTGTGGTTCCGCGGGGTGTTCTGGCTGCACCCGCGGGGCGAGCTCATGGCCGAGGCCCCGTTCACCTTCCAGGCGCACGCCGTCGTCGCGATGCTCCTGTTCGCGCTGTGGCCCTTCACCCGGCTCGTCCACGTGCTCTCGGTGCCGCTGGGCTACCTCGGCCGGCCGTACATCGTGTACCGCTCGCGGGACGTCTCGCAGCGGTCGTCCCGCGAGGAGCGCCGGGGCTGGGAGAAGGTCGGCAGCTGAGCGCGGTCACGTCGTGAACCGCTCCACGAGCTCCTGCAGCTCGGCGCTCATCCGGGCGAGCTCGTCGGCCGCCTGCCGGGTCTGCGCCACACCGGCCGTCGTCCGATCGGCGGCCAGGGTGACCTCGCCGATGCCGGCGCGCACGGTGTCGGAGCGGTCCGCGGCGGCGGTCACGTCACCGGTCATCTGCTGCGTCGTCGCCGTCTGCTCCTCGACAGCCGCGGCGATGATGGACTGGTAGCTGCTGATCTCGTCGATGACGCTCGTGATCCCGCCGATCGCGGTGACGGCGGTCGCGACGTCCTCCTGGATCGCCTGCACCTGCCCGACGATCCCGCCGGTCGCGCGCGCGGTCTCCCGGGCGAGCTGCTTGACCTCGTCGGCGACGACGGCGAAGCCCTTGCCCGCCTCGCCCGCGCGGGCGGCCTCGATGGTCGCGTTGAGCGCGAGCAGGTTCGTCTGCTCGGCGATCGAGTTGATGACCTTGACGACGTCGCCGATCGCGCGGCTCGACGTCCCCAGCCGCGCGATCGCCTCGTTGGAGCGGGCGGCGTCCGCGACCGCACGTGCCGCGACCCCGGTGGCGTCACCGGCGTTGCGAGCGATCTCCTGGATGCTCACGCTCATCTGCTCGGCGGCCGCCGCCACGGAGCGGACGTTGCCGGCGATCCCGTCGACCTCCTCGCGGGCGGCCTGCGACGAGGTCGCCGTGCGCTGCGCGGCCGAGGCGATGTCCGCGCTGCTCGCGGACAGCTGCTCGCTCGCGGCGGCGAGGGTCTGCGCGCTCGCCGCGGTCGCGCCGACCGTGTGCCGGATCGCCCCCAGCGCGCGGCGGAGCGCCTCGGCCATCCGTCCGGGCTCGTCGCGGCTCCACACCCGCGCCTCCTGCGTGAGGTCGCCGTCGGCGACCCGGTCGAGGACGCGGCGCACCTCGGCGAGCGGACGGACGACGAGCCGGCTCACGACGACCGCGAGCCCGCCGCCGAGGAGCAGCCCGAGCAGGAGCAGGCCGACCGTCAGCGCGCGGGTCGTGCGGGCGTCGTCCCGGGCGCGGCCGGCCTCGGCCGCGGCGCTCGCGACGAGGCTCGCGTTGAGCGTGAGACCGCCCTGCTCGACGGGTGCGAAGAGCCGGTCGCAGTTCGCGAGGACGGTCGCGAGCTCCGCACCGGAGACCTGGTCCCGGCTCGCGGGCAGGATGGTCCGGTCGCGGTAGGCCCGGTAGTCGGCGACCGCGCGGACCCACGCGTCGAGCTCGGCGTCGGGGACGGCGTCCCGCGGTCGCAACGATGCGACGGCCGCGTCGTAGCCCGCGTCGAGCTCCGCGATCTGTGCCTGCCGGCGCGGCTTGTCCGCGGGAGCCGCGAGGACGTGCAGCAGGACCCGCTGCCGCATCCGGTTGACCGACGACCGGGCGGTGCCGAGGTCGGCGAGACCCTGCGCCTGCGTGGCGTAGAGCGCCTCGCTGTCCGCCGCGAGCCGGTCGAGGCGGTAGAGGTCCTCGACGCCCTGCCCGAGCATGAAGGTCAGGCAGACGCCGACGAGCAGGCCGATCTTCGCGCCGACGCGCAGGTCCGCGAAGCGCGTGAGCACGGTGGCCGCGCGGCGGGGCGGCGTGCCGGGCCCGGTCGTGGACGGGGCAGGGGCCGGTGGGTGCGACATGGGTCCTCGCAGATGCCTCGGGAGACGCACGGGTGACGGACGTCGACGCACCGACCCTGGCCGCGGACTTCGTGACGTATCGGCCCGGTCCGGGCGGGCCTGAAGGAGGACGTCACACCTGGCATTCCGATCATGCAGTTCAGGTGTTGGGTTCGCCGGACGAACAGTTACGCACTCGTGACCCGGTGCGCATCGCGCCGGAGGTGCGGCGTTCGCTACCTTCCTGCAGCAATGGTAATCGTTTACCAAGCGAGAGGGAGTCACGATGAACGTCGCGACCACGACCCGGACGGCGGTGCTCCTGGGGGTCACCACGGCACTGGCCCTCACCGGCTGCAGCACCGGTAACAGCACGGCCTCGACGAGCTCGACGACGGCCGCGGGCAGCGCCTCGTCGTCCGCGGCGGCCGCTCCGTGCACGATCGGGATGTCCCAGATCAACCAGACGGCCGTCTTCTTCACGCAGATGAACGAGGGCGCGACGGCCGCGGCGAAGGAGGTCGGCTGCGAGCTGACGATCGCCAACGCCAACAACGACTCGGCCAAGCAGAACAGCGACATCGAGAGCTTCGTGACGCAGAACCTCACGGCGATCGTCGTCGTCGCGATCGACGTCAACGGGGTGCTGCCCGCGGTGAAGGCCGCGCGCGACAAGGGCATCAAGGTCGTCGCCATCGACGCCAAGCTCGAGGACGGCAGCGTCGAGACCTTCGTCGGCGTCGACAACTCCAAGGCGGGCGAGCAGATCGGCCAGTGGATGGTCGACAAGGGCCTGGCCAAGGACAAGACGTACGGCGTCGTCGACGCGAAGAACTCCTTCATCCAGAACCAGCGCGAGGACGCCTTCCGCAAGGTCATGGACGCCGCGGGCGCGAAGTACACCCAGAGCGTCAGCGGCGACAACGTCCAGGAGAAGGCCGCGGCCGCGGCCCAGAACCTCGTGACGGCGCAGAAGGACCTCGACGTCGTCTACACGACCGGCGAGCCGGCGACCGTCGGTGCCGCAGCGGCGCTCAAGCCGACCGGCAAGACGAAGATCGTCGGCTGGGACCTCACCAAGGAGGTCATCGCCGCCGTCGACTCCGGCCTCGTGACGGCGGTCGTCCAGCAGGACCCGAAGAAGGAGGGCGAGGAGGCCGTCAAGGAGCTCAAGGCGATCCTCGGCGGTGCCGCGCCCAAGGGCTTCATCGACGTCCCGATCACGATCGTCACCAAGGAGAACGTCGAGCCGTACCGGGCGATCTTCCCCTGACGGACCTGATCGACCGCCTGACCGACGGCCCCACGGGCCGTCCGCACGACCAGCCCCACCGGTGAGCCCCGGGTCCCGGCCGCACGCCCCGCGGCCGGGACCCGGTCACCGCCCGGTCCTCATGGAAGGCTGAAGCGTGACCGCGCCGCCCCGCACCGAGCCGCCGCCCCGCATCGAGATGACCGACATCCGCAAGCGCTTCGGCGCGCTCGACGTGCTGCGCGGGGTGACGCTCAGCGTCCCCGCCGGGCAGGTCGTCGGGCTCGTCGGGGACAACGGGGCCGGCAAGTCGACGCTCATGAAGATGCTCAGCGGGGCCGACACCCCCGACTCCGGGCGGATCGCGATCGACGGCGAGCAGGTCACCGGCGCCGGGCCGCGGGCCGCCCGCGCGCACGGGATCGAGATGGTCTACCAGGACCTCGCGCTGTGCAACGACCTCGACGTCGCCGCGAACCTCTTCCTCGGCCGCGAGAGCTACCACCGCTGGAACCGCCGCCTGGACCACCGCCGGATGCACACCGAGGCGGCCGAGCACCTCGAGCGGCTCCACATCCGGGTCCCCGACACCCGGCAGGAGGTCGCGACGATGTCCGGCGGCCAGCGCCAGGCGGTGGCGATCGCCCGGGCCGTGACGTTCGACCCCAAGGTCCTCGTGCTCGACGAGCCGACGGCGGCGCTCGCCGCCCGCGAGGTCGAGACCGTGCTCGGGCTCATCCGCGAGGTGTCCGCCCGCGGCGTGAGCGTCGTCCTCATCACTCACCGCCTCCAGGACCTCTTCGAGGTCGCCGACCGGTTCGTCGTGCTCTACGAGGGGGTCGTCCACCGCGACGTCGCCCCCGGCGCGATCGACCTGTCCGGCCTCGTCACCGCGATGATGGGACGCTAGATGTCCGCCACGACCGCCCCCGCCGCCGACCGGCGCGCGACCCGTGCGACGTTCGTCGCGAAGAACTTCCCGGTGCTGTCCATCGGGGTCGTGCTCGCCGTCCTCGTCCTCTTCTTCTCGGTGCGGACCGACGCCTTCATGACGACCGAGAACCTCGTCAACGTCCTGCGCCAGGTCGCGCCGACGGTCATCGTCGCCACGGCGATGACGTTCGTCATCACGACCGGCCAGATCGACCTGTCGGTCGGCTCCGTCGTCGGGCTCACGGCGGCGGTGCTCGCGCTGCTCGCCAAGGACGGCAACCCGTTGGTGGCGCTGCTGTCCGCGCTCGCGATCGGTGCCCTCGTCGGCGTCGTCAACGGCCTGTTCGCCGCCTACGGCCGGCTCCAGTCGTTCATCATCACCCTCGCCGCGCTGACCGCCGTCCGCGGTGTCGCGCTGCTCGTCACCCAGGGCTACAGCACCCCGATCACGTCCCCGGTGCTGCTGCCGCTCGGGCAGGGGCAGCTCCTCGGCATCTACACGCCGACGTGGATCGCGCTCGGCACGGTCGTCGCCGGCTGGTACGTGTTCACCCAGACCCGGTTCGGCCGCTACGTCGTCGCCGTCGGGTCGAACGCCGAGTCGCTGCGCCGCTCCGGCGTCGACATCCGCCGGATGCAGCTCATGGTGCTCGTCCTCACCGGGGTGTTCGCGGCGCTCGCCGGGGTCGTCACGGCGACCCGGCTCGCGAGCGGGTCGTCGAACTCCGGCACCGCGTTCGAGCTCGAGGTCATCACCGCGGTCGTCCTCGGCGGCACGAGCCTCATGGGGGGTCGCGGGTCCGTCGTCGGGTCGGCCCTCGGGGCCGTGACGCTCGGCGTCATCAGCAACGGGCTGGTGCTGCTGCGGGTCGACGTCTACTGGGTGCCGATCGTGCAGGGCGTCATCCTCGTCGGCGCGATCTTCGCCAACAGCCGGCTGTTCGGCCGGATCCTGCGCCGGAGCAGGTCGTGACGGCGCCTGGTGCGGCGTCGGTGCCGACGGTGGAGACCGTGCTCGGGCCGGTCCCCGTCGACGCGCTCGGGGTGACGCTGACCCACGAGCACATCCTCAACGACGTCACGTCGTGGGCGCACCGGACCTCCTCGCCCGGCTGGGACCCCGAGGACCTCGCGCACCGGCCCGTCAGCGAGGACATCCTCTGGGACCTGCGCCAGGACCCCTTCGCGAACCTCGACAACTGCCGCCTCGACGACGTCGAGGTCGCGGTCGCCGAGGTGCAGCGGTTCGCCGACCTCGGCGGCGGCACGATCGTCGAGGCGACCGGGCTCGGCATCGGTCGCGACCTCGAGGGGCTGCGCGAGGTGAGCCGGCGCACCGGCGTGCACGTGGTCGCGGGGACGGGGTTCTACCTCGACGGCGCCCAGCCGGACGACGTCCGGGGCCTGCCGCCGCAGGCCCTCGCCGAGATCGTCCTGGCCGACGTCGAGTCCGGCGTCGGCGGGATCCGGCCCGGGATCGTCGGCGAGATCGGCGTCGGCGCCGACTTCACGCCCGCGGAGCGGGCGAGCCTGCAGGCCGCGTGCGCCGTCGTGCGCTCGACCGGGCTCGCGCTCGAGGTCCACCTGCCCGCCTGGTTCCGGCTGGGGGAGGACGTCCTCGACGTCGTCGAGGCCGCGGGCGTCGACCCGGCCCGCGTCGTCCTGTGCCACCTCGGCCCCTCCGGCGACGACCTCGCCTACCAGGAGCGGCTCCTCGCCCGCGGGGCCCGGGTGCAGTACGACATGATCGGCATGGAGGTCTTCTACGCCGACCAGGGCGTGCAGTGCCCGAGCGACGAGGAGAACGCCCGGTGGCTGACCCGGCTCGCCGACCGGGGCCACCTCGACGGGCTGCTCGTCTCGCAGGACGTCTTCCTCAAGTCGCTCCTGCGTCGGCACGGCGGCCCGGGGTACGCGCACGTGCTGCAGTACTTCGTGCCCCGCCTGCGGCGGCACGGCTGGGACGACGACGCCGTCGACCGGCTGCTCGTCACGAACCCCCGCACCCTGCTCACGAGAGCCTGACCGGGCTGCACGACGGAACCGCCCGCACGACGGAACCAGCCGCACGACAGAACCAGCCGCACGACAGAAGGAGTCACACACATGGCACGCGTCCTGCTGGCCGGGGAGTCCTGGATCTCGCACGCCACGCACTACAAGGGGTTCGACAGCTTCAGCAGCGTGACCTTCGAGACCGGCGCCGACGCGTTCATCGCGGCCGCGGCGGCCCAGGGCGTCGAGGTCGAGCAGATGTACGGCCACGACGTCCCGGCGAAGTTCCCCCGGACCGTCGAGGCGCTGGCCGGCTACGACGTCGTGATCCTGTCCGACATCGGCGCCAACAGCTTCCTGCTGCCGCCGCAGACCTGGGTGGGCGGGCAACGGTCCGGCAACGCCCTCGTGGCGCTCGCCGACTGGGTGCGCGCGGGCGGTGGGCTCATGATGGCCGGCGGCTACCTGAGCTTCCAGGGCTTCCAGGCGCGCGCGAACTTCGCACGCAGCCCGCTCGCCGACGTGCTGCCCGTGACGATGCTCGACTGCGACGACCGGGTCGAGTCCCCGCAGGGCGCCCCGGTCGCCCTCGTCGACGCCGGCCACGAGATCGGCGCGGTCTGGCCGGACGGCGCCCCGGAGCTGCTCGGCTACAACCACGTCACCGCGACCCCCGACGCCCGGGTCGTGGCCACGGTCGGCGGCGACGTCCTCGTCGCGACCCGCGAGGTCGGTGCCGGTCGCAGCCTCGTGTGGACCTCGGACATCGGGCCGCACTGGTGCCCGACGGAGTTCCTCGGCTGGCCGGGCTTCGCGCCCGTCGTCGGCGCGATGCTCCGCTGGCTCGGTGCGGCCCCGGTGGCGTCGTGACGGCGCCGGACGGCGTGCCGCCGGACGACGCGGCGCCGGTCCCGGTGGTGCTCGACTGCGACCCCGGGCACGACGACGCCGTCGCGATCCTGCTCGCCGTCGCGTCGCCGGCGGTCGACCTGCGGGCCGTGACGACGACCTTCGGGAACTGCTCGGTCGAGGACGCCACCCGCAACGCACTGCGGGTGCTCACGCTCGTCGGGGCCCACGACGTGCCGGTCGGCGCCGGGGCGGCCGGGCCGCTGCGCGGCGAGGCTGCGCTCGGCAACTACGTCCACGGCGTGAGCGGCCTCGACGGCCCGGCGATGCCCGAGCCCGCCTTCGCGGCCCGGCCCGAGGGCGCGGTCGCCGTTCTCGCCGAGGCCGTCTCGTCGGCGGACCGGCCCGTCACCGTCGTCGCGACCGGCCCGATCACGAACGTCGCGACGCTGCTCACGGAGCACCCGGAGATCGCCTCCTCGATCGCCGAGGTGATCTTCATGGGCGGTTCGACGGAGCGCGGCAACCACACCCCGACCGCCGAGTTCAACACGTTCGCCGACCCCGAGGCGCTCGACGTCGTCCTGCGCAGCGGGCTGCCGGTCCGGATGGTCGGGCTCAACCTCACGCACCAGGCGCTCGCCACCCCGGAGGTCGTCGCGCGCATGCTCGCGCTCGACACCGCGGTGGGGCGGACCTGCGCGGAGTGGATGGGGTTCTTCGGCTCCTCGTACCGCGCGCTGTGGGAGTTCGAGGCGCCGCCGGTGCACGACCCGTGCACGATCGCCGCGCTCGTGCGGCCCGGGCTGCTCACGTGGCGCGACGCCTTCGTCGCCGTCGAGCTCGAGGGCCGGTGGACCCGCGGCACGACCGTCGTCGACCTGCACCACCGCTACCCGGACGCGCCCAACGCCCGGGTCGCGATGACGCTCGACGCCGAGGGTTTCTGGGACCTCGTGCTCGACGCGGTCGACCGGCTCGGCGGCTGACCCGGGGCCGGCGGGTCAGCCGGCCGTCGACTCCCGGACGACGAGCGCCGTCCCGAGCAGCCGGCGCGTCGCGGGCCGGCCGCGGTCCGCCATCCGTGCGAGCAGCAGGTCGATCGCCGTCCTCGTGAGCTCGGCGACGGGCTGCCGGACCGTCGTCAGCGACGGCTTGCAGACCCGGGCCATGTCGATGTCGTCGTAGCCGCTCACCGCGACGTCGCCGGGCACCGACAGCCCGAGCTCCTCGGCCGCCCGCAGGACGCCGATGGCGATGAGGTCGTTGGCGCAGACGACCGCGTCGGGGCGGGGCGCGCCGCGCAGCACGCGAAGACCCGCCTCGTAGCCCCAGGCCTCGGAGAACGTCCCGAGCAGCACGTGCCCGCGGGGCACCCGCCCGGCCCGCCGGACGAACGCCTCGTGCCGGGCCTTGCCGGAGAAGTTGTCCTCGTCGCTGCCGACGAACGCGAGCCGGTCCCGGCCGCCCGCGCGCAGGTGGTCGACGACCTGGCCGATGCCGCCGTCGTCGTCGACGGCGACGAAGTCGCCGCCGAAGCCGTCGGTGCCCCGGTCGAGCTCGACGAGCGGGACGAGCCGCTGCGCCGCGGCGACCGCGGGGCCGCTGTCGGCCCAGCGGCACGGGCTCACGAGCAGGCCGTCGACCTGCCGGTCGACGAGCATCTCGAGGCGCTGCCGCTCGACCTCGGGGTCGTCGTCCGAGGTGCTGAGCAGCAACGCGTAGCCGCGCGCCCGCAGGTCCTCCTCGCAGGCCTGGACGATGCTCGGGAAGAAGGGGTTGTTGACCCGGGGCACGACCATCCCGACGACCTGGGTCTGCTGCCGGCGCAGCGCCCGGCCGACCTGGTTGGGCCGGTAGCCGAGCTTCTCCACCGCCGCGAGCACGGCCGCCGCGGAGTCCTCCCGGACCGACCGCGCGCCGCTGAGCACCCGGGAGACGGTGGCGACGGAGACCCCGGCCTCGGCGGCGACGTCATGGATGCTCAGGCGCCCGCGCACCGCGTCCGTCCGACCCACCTGCCCGCCTCTGCTCGACCGGCACCACCATACGGGGCGCCCTAGGGTGGCCCGGTGACCCTCGTCGACTACGCGTTCGCGGACGGGCTCGCGCGCATCACGCTCGCCGACCCGGAGCACGGCAACGCCCTGTCCGCGGCGCTCGGCGCCGAGCTGCTCGCGGCGGTCCGCCGGGCCCGGCAGGACGGCGCCCGCGTCGTGCTGCTCTCGGCCCGCGGCACGGCCTTCAGCGTCGGCGGCGACGTCAAGGCGTTCGCGGCGGCCGCCGACCTGCCGCCGCTCGTCGAGGACCTCGCCGAGGACCTGCACCGGGCGGTGACCGACCTGCAGCGCAGCGACGCGATCGTCGTCAGCGTCGTCCAGGGCATCGCGGCCGGGGCCGGGGTGCCGCTCGCGGCGGCGGCCGACCTGGTGCTCGCGGGGGAGTCGGCGGCCTTCACGCTCGCCTACACCCGGATCGGGTTCAGCCCCGACGGCGGGAGCACGCTGCTGCCGGCCACCGTCGGGCTGCACCGGGCGCTGCACCTCGCGCTGCTCAACCCGCGCTGGAGCGCTGCGGAGGCGCACGCCGCCGGGCTCGTCGCGAAGGTGTTCCCGGACGACGAGCTGGCCGCCGGCGCCGAGGCGGTCGTCGCCCAGCTGCTCGCCGGGCCCGCGGCCGCCCAGGCCGCCGCCAAGCGGCTCGTCCGCGACGCCGTGGCCGGGTCGCCGGAGACGGCGATGCGCCGCGAGTCGCTGTCGATCGCCGCCCGGGCCGGTGAGCCGGACGCCGCCGAGGGGCTGGCCGCGTTCGTCGAGAAGCGCCGCCCGGTGTTCCCGAGCACGGTCCGGGACCGCCCGTAGCCTCCCCGCGTCAGCCGCCGAGCACCCGGACGGGTGCGCCGGCCCGCCAGGCCGCGACGTCCTCGACGACGTCGGCGTACCAGGTGCGGAAGGTGTCCCGGGTGACGTAGCCCTGGTGCGGGGACAGCACGACGTTGTCCAGTGTGCGCAGCGGGTGCCCCGCGGGCAGCGGCTCCACGTCGAACACGTCGAGCGCGGCCCCGGCGATCCGGCGCTCGCGGCAGGCCCGGACGAGCGCCTCCTCGTCGACGACGGGACCGCGGCTGGTGTTGACGAGGAACGCCGTCGGCCGCATGAGCGCCAGCTCGGGCGCTCCGACGAGCCTGCGCGTGCGCTCCGAGAGGACGACGTGCAGCGAGACGACGTCGCTGCCGCCGAACAGGTCCGCCCTGCCGACGAGCCGGGCACCCGCCGCCTCGGCCCGCTCCGGGGTGAGGTTCTTGCTCCAGGCGACGACGTCCATCCCGAAGGCCCGGCCGATCGCCGCCATCCGGGTGCCGGTACGGCCCAGCCCGACCAGGCCGAGCGTCCGGCCGGCGAGGTCGGTGCCGGGGACCGGCGCCCAGCCACCCGCGCGCATCGAGACGGCCCGCCCGACCACGTCCCGCGCGACGGCGAGGATGAGCGCCCACGCGTGCTCGACGACGGACGGCGACCCGCCGGCGGTGCCGCAGACCGTCACGCCCGCGTCCGCGCAGGCCGCGAGGTCGAGCGCCGCGTTGCGGGCCCCGGTCGTCACGAGCAGCCGCAGGTCCGGCAGCCGCTCGACGAGGTCGCGCGGGAACGGCGTCCGCTCCCGCATGCACACGACGACCTCGCTGCCCGCGAGCGCGGCGACGAGGTCGTCCGGGCCGAGGTGCTCGGCCAGGGCCACCACCTCGACGTCCGGCCCGAGCCGGGACCAGTCGGCCGCGTCGAGCGCGACCTGCTCGAGGTCGTCCAGGACCGTCACGCGCACGTCGGCTCCACCATGGACCGAGGATGGCACGGGCCGCCGCAGGCCGACGGTGGGCCGGCGCGGGCCGACGGAAGATGCGATCTTGGCGATGCTTGCTCTCATGACCGCGTGGCTGACACCGGGGACGACCCTGCGGTCCGCGCCCTCGTGGCGCGGATCGCCGAGAACGACGACCCGGCGCAGGACGTCGCGCTGCGGCGCGAGCTCGCCGAGCGGTGCATGCCGATGGCGACGAGCGTCGCGCGCCGGTTCCGCAACCGCGGCGAGGCGTTCGACGAGCTCGTCCAGGTCGCGTGCCTCGGGCTCGTCAAGGCCACCCAGGGCTTCGACGCGCGCCGCGGCAAGGACTTCGTCGGCTACGCGATGCCGACGATCACCGGCGAGGTCAAGCGGCACTTCCGCGACCACGGCTGGCAGATCCGCCCGCCGCGACGGGTCCAGGAGCTGCGCTCGGACGTCGTCCGGACCGGCGAGGAGCTGACCCAGGAGCTCGGCCGCTCGCCCCGGATGTCGGAGATCGCCGCCCGGCTCGAGGTCGACGTCGACGAGGTCGCCGAGTGCCTCGCGAGCGGCGAGAGCTACCACCTGCGGTCGATCGACGCCCCCGTCACCGCGGGGGACGGGGAGGTCAGCATCGCCGACTCCGTCGGGGCGGCGGAGCCGCAGTACGACCTCGTCGAGGACATCGTCAGCCTGCGCGACGCGCTGGAGACCGTCGCCCCGCGGGAGCGCCGCATCCTCGCGCTGCGCTACTTCCACGACTTCACCCAGCAGCAGATCGCGCAGGAGGTCGGCGTGACCCAGATGCAGGTCTCCCGGCTCCTCACCCGCACCCACGAGCAGCTCCGGCGCGAGCTGGAGCAGAGCGGGCCGGAGTAGGCGGCGGGGTCTGGGAGCATGGTCGGCGCCGCCGGCCGGCGGCGCCGGACCGGGAGGGCCATGAACGGCACGCTGCTCGTCGCGGGCACGACGAGCGACGCCGGCAAGTCGGTCCTCACGGCGGGGATCTGCCGCTGGCTGCACCGGCGCGGGGTGCGGGTGGCACCGTTCAAGGCCCAGAACATGAGCAACAACTCCGCGGTCACCGCGGACGGCGCCGAGATCGGCCGCGCCCAGGCCGCCCAGGCCGCGGCGTGCGGGCTGCCGCCCGAGGCCGCGATGAACCCGGTGCTCCTCAAGCCGGGCAGCGACCGGGAGAGCCACGTCGTCCTCATGGGCCGCCCCTACGGGACGGCGGGCGCGGCGTCCTACCGCGGCCTGCGGGAGGTGCTGCGCCGGACGGCGCTCGACGCCTTCGACGACCTGCGCTCGCGGTTCGACGTCGTCGTCTGCGAGGGGGCGGGCAGCCCCGCCGAGATCAACCTGCGGGACGGCGACATCGCGAACATGGGCCTTGCGGACGCACGGGACGTCCCGACGGTCGTCGTCGGGGACATCGACCGCGGCGGCGTCTTCGCCGCGATGTTCGGCACCCTCGCCCTGCTCTCGCCGCGCGACCAGTCCCTCGTCGCGGGCTTCGTCGTCAACAAGTTCCGCGGCGACCCGGCACTGCTCGAGCCCGGGCTGCGGATGCTCGACCGGCTCACCGGCCGCCCGACGCTCGGCGTCCTGCCGTGGACGCCGGGCCTCGCCTTCGACCTCGAGGACAGCCTCTCGCTCGACACCTCGGCCGCCGACCCCGCGGCGGCCGGGCCGGCCGTGGGCGCGCAGACGCTGCGGGTGGCCGCCGTCCGGCTGCCGCGGACGAGCAACTCCACCGACGTCGAGGCGCTCGCCGTCGAGCCGGGCGTCGTCGTCCGCTGGACGACCTCCCCGGACGACGTCCGGGACGCCGACCTCGTCGTCCTGCCGGGCAGCCGGGCCACCGTGGCGGACCTGGCGTGGCTGCGCTCGAGCGGGGTCGCGGCCGCGGTCACCGACCGGGCCGCCCTGGGCCGCCCCGTGCTCGGCGTCTGCGGCGGCTACCAGATGCTCGCGCGGAGCATCACCGACGACGTCGAGTCCCGCACGGGCACCGTCGCCGGCCTCGGGCTGCTGCCCGTCGACGTCCGGTTCGCCGCCGAGAAGGTCGTGGGCCGCCCGGTGGGCGAGGCGTACGGCGAGCCCGTGACGACGGCGTACGAGATCCATCACGGCATCGGCAACGTCGACCCGGCGGCGCTGCGGCAGGGCACGGCACCGTTCCTCGACGGCTGCCGGTCCGGCGCGGTGTGGGGGACGACGTGGCACGGCGCGTGGGAGAGCGACGGCTTCCGCCGGGCGTTCCTCGCCGACGTCGCGGACCGGGCCGGCCGGGACTTCGTCCCGGCGCCCGGCACGAGCCTGGCCGCCGTCCGGGGCGCCCGGCTCGACGTCCTCGGCGACCTCGTCGCCGACCACCTCGACACCGCCGCCCTCGAGCGGCTCGTCGACAGGGGAGCGCCGGCGGGGCTGCCCTTCGTGCCGCCGGGCGCACCGGCCTGACCCGTCGGGCGGGAGCGGGCCGGAGCGGGCGGGACCTCAGGGGCAGTACATCCGGCCCGCGCCGCCGACGCGGCCGAAGGTGTGGTCGTCCAGCGGCTTGCCGCACAGGGTGCACGGCGCGGCCGGCGGCGGTGCCGCACCGGTGCCGCGCGCGTCGCCGACCTGGGCGCCGCCGTAGAAGCTCGCGCCGATCCGGTCGAGCGAGGCGGCCCAGCGGGCGAGGCGTCGCGCGAGGCGTCCGTCGCCGGCCATGACCGCCTCCTGCCCGCCGGGCGGGTGCCCGGGCCGTCACGGCCAGGCTATCCGCGGGCCGCGCGGAAGGGACGGGCGGGCCCCGGTGTTGGCCCGGAGGTGACCGACCTGCCGCGCGTCCCGCTGTCCGTCCTCGACCTGGCGCCCGTCGGTGCCGGCCGTACCCCGCACGACGCCGTCACGGCGACCCTCGAGCTCGCCCGGGCCGTCGAGGACCTCGGGTTCACCCGGTACTGGCTCGCCGAGCACCACAACATGCCGGGCATCGCGAGCTCGGCGCCGGCGGTCCTCATCGGGGCGGTCGCGGCGGCCACCCGGCGGATCCGGGTCGGCTCGGGCGGCGTCATGCTGCCGAACCACCCGCCGCTCGTCGTCGCCGAGCAGTTCGGCACCCTCGACGCGCTGCACCCGGGGCGGATCGACCTGGGCCTGGGCCGCGCACCCGGCACGGACGGCGCGACCGCCCGGGCGCTGCGGCGCAGCGTCGACCCGCTGTCGGCCGACGACTTCCCCGAGCAGCTCGCCGACCTCGTGGCGTTCCTCGACGGCGGGTTCCCGCCCGGCCACCCGTACGCGGCCATCCGCGCGGTGCCCGCGCCGGGCGGCCGGGTGCCGGTCTGGCTGCTCGGCTCGAGCGGCTACAGCGCCCAGGTCGCCGGTGCGCTCGGCCTGCCCTTCGCCTTCGCCCACCACTTCAGCGCCCGGAACACCCTGCCGGCGCTCGACCTCTACCGCAGCGCCTTCACCCCGTCGGCCGTGCTGGACCGGCCGTACGCGGTCGTCGCCGTGCAGGTGGTCCTCGCCGAGGACGACGAGCGGGCCCGGTTCCTCGCCGGCTCCGGGGCGCTGTCGTTCGTCCGGCTCGCCCAGGGCCGCCCGGGCCCGGTGCCCACCCCGGAGGAGGCCGCGGCGTACCCGTGGACGCCGTCCGAGCTCGCGATCGTCGCCGACCGGCTGGACGGGCAGGCCGTCGGCGGGCCCGGGACGGTCGGCCGGGTGCTCGCCGACCTGCTCGCCGCGAGCGCCGCCGACGAGCTCATGGTGACGACGATCGTCCACGACCCGGCGGAGCGGCTCGCGTCGTACCGGCGGCTGCACGCGCTGTTCGGCGGCGACCTGCCGCCGGGGCTCGGCGCGACCGGCGGGCGCGTCGCGGGCGAGCGGACGGGTGCGTCACCGATCGGCTGATCGCATGACAGGGGTCCAGAACCGGCTCAGATGTGCCGAAAGCCCGGGTACGGTCAGCTCGCACGCTCCGCCCGGACGCTCCTGCCGCCCGGGATGGCCCGGGACGTCGATGACCAGTGGGGCTCCTGCGTCGCGCGGTCTCCGCGCCGTCGCCGGAAGTCTGACGTCCGGGTCCGGTCCGCCGATGGGAACCTCGTGCACCTCAGCAGAACGACCGTCCCGGCCATGGCCGGGAGCAGGGCGCGGCCGTCGTCCCCGGCCGGCGTCCGGGCCGCGCTCGCGGCCGCCCCGCTGTGGGCCGGTCCCGTCGTGCTCGGCCTCGTCTGCGCGGCCGTCTACGTCACGACCGGCTCCGCGGCCCTGAGGTCGATGTCCATCCTCCTCGTCGCGGTCGTCGCCGTCGCCTCCATCCTCGCCGGGGCGTCGTTGCACGCCCCGGCCCAGCGGCTGTTCTGGCGGCTCATGGCCCTCGGGTCGGGGCTGTTCGTCATCGGTGCGCTCGTCCGGCCGTGGGCGGTCACGCAGCCGGGGGTGCTGGCGGCCGCCGCCGACCTGTTCACGCTCGCCGGCTACCTCGCGTGCGTCGGCGGCCTCCTGGGGATCGCCGGACCGCACGCCCGCTCGAACACCTTCGCCATGCTCGACGGTCTCGTCGCGGTCGTCGGGTGCGCCTGCGTCGTCGTGATCTTCCTCGGCCTCCCCGCCGCCGGCGTCGACGGCCGGCCGCTGTGGGTGTCCGTGCTGGCGGGGCTCTACCCGATGCTCGACATCGCCGTCGTCTTCGTCATCCTCCAGCTCGGGTTCACGTCCGCCGGTGGCACCGTGAGCTTCCGCGCGCTCACCGGGAGCCTGCTGTTCTTCCTCGTCGGGGACGTCGGGTACGCCTGGATCGGCGTCCGGGGGCAGCTCGTCGGCTCGCCCCTGCTCGACCTGCCGTACTTCGGCGCCTACACGCTCTTCGCCGTGGCGGCGCTGCACCCGACGATGACCCAGCTGACCTCCGCGGTGCCGCGCCCGGCCCAGGCCTGGTCCCGGCGCCGGCTCGCGCTGCTCGTCCCGGCCCTGTGCCTGCCGTCGATCACGGTGCTGCTGTCACCCGCGCAGACGCTGACGGCCCGTGCCGTCGAGGCGGCTGCCGGGCTCGTCGTCGCCGTGCTCGTCGTCCGCCGTGCGCTGTCCGCCGTCGAGCGGCACGTCGCGGCCCAGCAGACGCTGCTCCACCAGAGCACCCACGACGGCCTCACCGGCATGTTGAACCGGGTGGCCGCGACGGACGAGCTGGACCGGATCGCGGGGGGTGCCTCGGCCGGCGGGGGCGCGGTCTGGGCCGCGGTGCTCGACCTGGACCACTTCCGGCTCGTCAACGACACGTGGGGCTCGGCGGTCGGCGACCGGCTGCTCTCGGCGATGGCCGCCAGGCTCGCCACCGTCGCCACGGAGCACGCGTGCCCGCTGGTGGCCCGGCAGGGCGGCGACGAGTTCGTCTTCGCCGGTGCCGCGCCCTCACCCGGTGCCGCGACGCGCAGCGTCCTGCGGCTCGCCGCTGCGCTCCGCGAGACGGCCGCACAGCCCGTCCTCGTCGACGAGCTCGAGTTCGTGGTCAGCGTGTCGATCGGCGCCGCGGTCGGGCCCGGGCAGACGTCCGCGGTCGGCCTGCTCCGCAACGCCGACACCGCCCTGGGGCGGGCGAAGTTCGAGGGCCGGGACCGCTGCGTGCTCTACGACGAGGCGATGAGCGCCGTCGTCGCCAAGCGGCTGCGGCTGGGGACGGCGCTGCGCCGGGCCATCGAGCTCGAGGAGCTGGAGGTCTTCTACCAGCCGATCGTCCGGATCGACGGCGGCCGGGTGCAGGGCTGCGAGGCGCTGCTGCGCTGGACGCTCAAGGGGGAGGGGCCGGTGTCCCCGGCCGAGTTCATCCCGGTGGCCGAGGAGAGCGGGCTCGTCGTCGAGCTCGGCGCCTGGGTGCTCGAGCAGGCCGCGGCGACGACGATGCAGTGGCGGCGCTCCGGCGTCGTCGACAACGACTTCAGCGTCTCGGTCAACGTCTCGGCCCGCCAGCTCGTCGAGGGCGACTTCGTCGCCACCGTGCGCGACGTCCTCGAGCGGACCGGGCTGCCGGCCCGGTGCCTCGTCCTCGAGATCACCGAGTCGGTCATGCTGACCGACCCCGACACGTCCATCGCGCTGCTCGAGGAGCTGCGCCGCGGCGGCGTCCGGCTCTCGCTCGACGACTTCGGCACCGGGTACTCGTCGCTGTCCCACCTCGACCGGCTCCCCGTGCACACGGTGAAGCTCGACCGCAGCTTCGTCGCCGCGCTCGACGCCCCGAACGGCAACGCCGCGATCGTGCGCGCCGTCCAGGGCATCGCCGAGGCGCTCGGGCTCAGCGTGGTCGCCGAGGGCGTCGAGACGCCGGCCCAGCACTCGACGCTGCGTGCCCTGCGCATCGGGCTGGGTCAGGGCTGGCTCTGGGGGCCCGCCGTGAGCGCCTCGGACTTCGCGTCGAGGTGGAGCGTCTCGGCCGGCAACACCATCACGGCGCGCGCGGCGGCGGGCTCGACCGGGACGGTGAGGCCCTGGCCGGACGGCTGGGGCACCTCGTAGGCCCAGAACGTCTGGGCGTCGAGCCGGTGGAGCACCGACTCGGCCGAGACCACCCGCCCGAGGGTGCGGATGGACCGGGCCAGGCGCAGGGTCTCCTCGTTGAAGTCGCAGATGTCGACGCCGACGACGCCGCCGGTGACCGCGGCCCGGGCGCCCAGGGCCCTGATGAGCAGCGCCGAGACGGACGTGCGCCGGTAGTCCGGGTCGATGCCCAGGAAGCCCACGTACCAGACATGACCCGCTGCGTAGTGCTCCGGCCAGCGGGTCTGGAAGTACTCGGGCGAGATGAGCGGCACGGCCGAGAGGTCGTTCGTCAGGGTCGCCATGGCGACCACCCGGGAGCCGTCGACGGCCACGTACTTGTCCACCCGCGGGTCGGACATCACCTCGTCGAACTCGTGACGGTGCATGAGGTGCCGCTGGACCGCCCGCGCCCGCAGCGGCCCGAAGGCCCGCTCGTAGACCGCCCAGCACTCCTCCCGTGTCATGTCGTCGACCACGGTCAGCTCGTGAACCTCCACGATGATCCTCTTCTCGACAGTTCCGGTGGACGTTCGCTCACCGTAACTGTCCGCTTTCGAAGAGTCACACTTCTGGGGGTTCGTGTCCTCGTCAGGCCGCCGAGGCGGTCTCCGCACCCGCCAGGAGGAACCGCATCGCCTGCTCCTCGTCCCGGAAGGGTGCGGCCCGGTTGCCGCCGGCGACGGCGTTGAAGGTCCGCAGGCCCATGACCGCGACCGGGGGCAGGCCGAGGATCGCCATCTTCGTCCGCAGCGGGCGGTAGACCGTCCGCCCGAGGTCCATGGCGAGCCGGGCGTGCTCGACGCTGGGCAGCCGGGAGTCGTTGTGGACGAGCACCCGCACCCCCGGCGGCTCGGCCCGGATCACCTCGACGCTCTCGAGGAGCAGCGCCTGCGCCTGGGCGTCGTCCAACCCGCGGTAGTCCAGGACCAGGTACCGGACCCCGTTGCGTTCCTGCCACGCCCAGCCGCCGGACACCGTGCACCTCGTTCTGCTCGTGCCGGCGACCCTGCCGCGCCGACGGATGCTCTGTGTCGAGCATGGGGCCGCGCAGCGTTGCCGGCCATGCGCCGTCCGGGTGGTGCGGGGTCGGCGGACGGGTGGTCCTCAGGTGCCGCGGGCAGCCAGCCGGACGGCGACGAGCGCGACGTCGTCCTGCGGGGTGGGGTCGACGAGCCGGGACATGATCCGGTCGCAGAGGTCCTCGAGGCCCAGCAGGTGCGTGCCCGGGACGGCGAGCAGGTCGCCGAGGCGGGCGAGCCCGTCGTCGATCGACTGCCCCCGGCGCTCCACGAGCCCGTCGGTGTAGAGCAGCACGGTCGCGCCGGGGTCGAGGACCCGGCCGTGCTCGGTCCGCGGTGCGTCCGGCAGGACACCGAGCAGGAGGTCGTTCGCGGGGGTGGCCAGCTGGGCGACCGTGCCGTCCGCGCCGACGACGAGCGGCGGCGGGTGGCCGGCGTTCGCCCAGGTGAGGACCGTGGCGGACGGCTGCGGGCCGGCCGGCGGGGAGAGCCGCGCGACGACCGCGGTCGCCGTCGTCGACAGGTCCAGGCTCGTCATGGCCCGGTCGAGGCCGCGCAGGACGTCGGCCGGCCCGGTGCTCCCGGCGGCGCCGGTGAGGGCGATCCCGCGCAGCATCGACCGGACCTGGCCCATCGCGGCGGCGGCCTCGGTGTCGTGGCCCAGGACGTCGCCGATCGCGATGACGCTCGAGCCGTCGGACTGGAGGAAGAAGTCGTACCAGTCGCCGCCCACCTGGGCGGACTCGGCGGCCGCGACGTACCGGACGGCGACCTGCAGGTGCTCCGGCTGGGCGGGCTCGGTGAGGAGCGAGCGCTGCAGGCCCTCGGCGAGCCGGCGCTGCCGGCGGTACAGCCGCGTGTTGTCCAGCGCCAGCCCGGCACGGCCGGCGACGTGCGCGGCGGTGACGAGGGCGTCGTCCGGGAAGGGGCCGTGCCCGGCGTCCCGGCAGAGGCTGAGGATGCCGACCGCGCCGCTCGAGCCGATGAGGGGCAGGACGACGACGGCGTCCGGCGCCAGCTGCGCCATGAGGTCCCGGGAGCGTCCGGGGCCGAGCATCCGCATGACCTCGGCTCCCGCGTCGTGCTGGATGACCTGCGGCTCGCCGCCCTCCATGGCGCCGGCGACGACGGTCAGGTCGGGCAGGTGGGGGAGCCGGGAGACGGCGTACTCCTGGACCAGCGCGGACAGCGCCGGGTCGCGGTGCGCCGAGGCGACCTCGACGAGCCCGCGCCGGGACCCGGCGATGCCCTCGTCGCCCGTCAGGGTGACGACCGCCCAGTCCGCGAGGTCGGCGACGAGCAGCCGGGCCAGCCGGCGGGCCGCCTCGCCGGGGTCCACCGTGCCGAGCAGCTGCTCCATGACGTGACCGAGGAGCCGGCCGCGGCGGGCCTCCTGGTCGGCCTGCTCCTGCAGCCGCCGGCGCGCGGTGATGTCGAGGAAGGAGACCGCGACGCCGTCGAGGTTGCGCCAGGCCCGGACCTCGTACCAGGCGTCGAGCGGGGCCGGGTAGTGGGCGTCGAACGACGTGGGCTCGCCCGTCGACATGGTGCGCCGGTAGCTCGACTCGAAGACCGAGCCGACGGCGGCCGGGAACAGGGCCCACACGACCGCGCCGACGAGCCGCTCCCGGGCCAGCCCCAGCAGGTGCTCGGCCTCGCTGTTGACGTACGTGAACCGCCAGTCGGGGTCGAGGGTGAAGAACGCCGTCGACATCGACTCCAGGACGCGTTCGAGCTGGACCTGGCCCTCGCGCCGCGCCGTCATGTCGTACGCGGCGCCGAGCAGGCGGGCGGCGCGGCCGTCCACGCCGGCGAGCGCCCGGCCGCGGGCGCCGAGATAGCGCACCTGCCCGTCCGGGAGCACGATGCGGTACTCGGTGTCGAGGATCCCGACGGCGTCGACGGCGGCGGCGATCTCCGCGGAGACCCGGTCGACGTCCTCCGGGTGCAGCCGGGCCGTGAACCCCGCGATCGTCTCGTCGAACGCGCCGGCCTCGTAGCCGAACATCGTCAGGAGGCGCTCGTCCCAGAGCAGCCGGCCCGTCGTGAGGTCCCAGTCGAACGTGCCGATCCCGCCGGCCTCGACGGCCAGCTCCGAGAGCACCCGACGGGCCTCGGCATCGGTCAGGGGGGCGACGGGTTCCCCCGCGGGGGAGCTCTCGTCGCGCACGTCGCTCGACATCCTCAGCGAACTCCAGCAGTCAGGCCCACCAGGACACGAAGTGGCGCACCGCGGCCGCCGCTGCTCGACAGGACACGTCCGTGCACACCTAACCACGCCCGGATCACCGCCGTCGACCGCCTCCCGTACACCCGGCGACGGGACGTTTGGATCCGTCCGGTCGGGGTACTACCTGCTCCGGGCGACCGCAGACATCGGTCGCCGACGAGCGGTGGGAGAAGCCGGCATGAGCGCCGTCGGCGCAGGCGGGACGTGTCCGGAGTGCGGCGCGACCCTGACCGATCTCGGGTTCGTCGACGAGGAGGCCGGTCCCCGGCTCCTCGGGTGCGCCACGTGCGGCAACGCCGTGGTGAGCACGCGGGACGAGCCCGCGGGCTGACCGGTCAGCGGCCGGCGAGGTCGGCCGGGTCGACCAGGCGGACGCCGACGCCGCGGGCGCTGTGGAGGTAGCGGGGTTCGGCGGCGGTCTCGCCGAGCTTGCGGCGCAGCCAGGAGAGGTGGACGTCGACGGTGCGGTCGCCGCCGCCGTAGGGCTGGCGCCAGACCTCGGCGAGCAGGTCGCGTTTGGTGACGACCTCGCCGGCGCGTTGGGCGAGGGCGAGCAGGAGGTCGAACTCCTTGCGGGAGAGCTCGAGGGTGCGGGTGTCGAGGGTGGCGGTGCGGGTGCGGGCGTCGACGACGAGGCCGCCGACGGTGATGGGGGCGTCGGTGCGGGCGTTGCCGCTGCGGCGCAGGACGGCGCGGATGCGGGCGTCGAGGTGGTCGGCGCCGAAGGGTTTGACGACGAAGTCGTCGGCGCCGGCGTCGAGGGCCTTGACGACGTCGGCGTCGTCCTCGCGGGCGGTGACGATGATGACGGGGACGTCGCTGACGGAGCGGAGCATGGGCAGGACCTGGAGGCCGTCGACGTCGGGCAGGCCGAGGTCGAGCAGGACGACGTCGGGGCGGTCGTCGATGACCGCCTG
>NZ_MWLL01000148.1 GCF_002198675.1 Kineosporia sp. R_H_3
GGATGGCTCGCCGGCCACGCGGGCCCTTGTGGCTGCAGCGCGCCGTGGGCCGCGACGAGGTCGTCGCACAGGGACCAGAGCTGGTCCACGGTGAGGGACGCCGCTGCGTTGGGGTCGAGCATGGCGGCGTGCCGGACCGCGCGCGGGTCGCCGTCGAGGGCGGCGCGGGCGGCGAGCTCGACGGGGCCGAGGAAGGTGCGGTTCAGGGCGGCGCACTGGGCGGGCAGGGGTGCGACCTGGACGGGGCGGACGCCGGCGGAGTCGACGAGGCACGGGACCTCGACGCCGAGGTTCGCGGGGAGGTTCGGGATCAGGCCGGTGTTCGCGACGTTGCCGACGATGGTGCGCGGGGTGCCGGTGACCATGGAGTGGATGACCTGCGGGGCGTACTCGGTGGTGTCGGAGAGCTCGAGGTCGGTGCCGGCGGCGAGGGCGGCGCGGGTCGCGGCGTACTCGTCGAGGTTCTCCTCGCTGATCCGCACGTAGGCGCCGACGTCGAGGCGCAGGCGCTCGACCTCGGAGTCGTGGCGCAGGTACCAGGGGACGTACTCGCTGGAGTGCTCGCTCGTCTCGGTCGGGTAGTAGCCGAGGCGGCGGTACATGTCGACGCGGACCCGGCGGCGCAGCTCGGGGTCGGCGGCGATGGCGGCGTCGAGGCGGGGGTAGAGGCTCTCGCCCTCGTGCTCCCAGCGCAGGAGCCAGGCCTGGTGGTTGACGCCGGCCGAGGTGTAGGTGACCTCCTCGTGGGGAACGCCGAGGATCTCGCAGAGGCCCACGACGGTCCAGTACACGGAGTGGCACAGGCCCACGAACTTGAGCCTCGGCGCGCGCTCGGCGAGGTAGGTGACGTTCATGGCCATCGGGTTCGTGTAGTTGAGGAGCCAGGCGTCGGGGCAGACCCGCTCCATGTCGGCGGCGAGGCCGTCGAGCAGGACGGCGGTGCGCAGGTGCCGGAAGACGCCACCGATCCCGATGGTGTCGGCGATGGTCTGGCGCAGGCCGTGGCGGGCGGGGACGTCGAAGTCGGTGCGGGTCGCGTCGATGCCGCCGACCTGGGCCATGTTGACGACGAAGTCGGCGCCGTCGAGGGCGGCGGCCCGGTCGAGGTGCGTCGTCACCGTGGGCTTCGCGCCGACCTGGGCGGCGACCCGGTGCGCCATGGCCTCGGCGGTCGCGAGCCGTTCGGGGTCGATGTCGTGGAGCGCGACGGTGAGGCCCGCGAGCTCGGGGAAGCGCAGGAGGTCGGCGAGGAGGTCCTTGGTGAAGACGACGCTCCCCGCGCCGACGAAGGCGACACGGGGGCGCGCGGCAGGGGTCGGCATGCGCGGCAGTCAACGCCTGCGGGCGCCGGGCGAGCAAGAGATGGCGACCAAGTGCGCACCGTTCGTGCGCGTTTGCGTCCGGACCTCGGCACGATCGGGGCGCAGCGCGCAGTTCGGCCGTGTCAGGATTCGACCATGACGACCCGGTCGACCCGGCGCAGCGAGCGGATGTCGGCGATCCTCGGGCGGCTCACGGACTCGGGGTCCGTGCACGTCGGCGAGCTCGCCCGGTCGCTCGGCGTCTCCGAGGCGACGCTGCGCCGTGACCTCGCGCTGCTCGAGGAGCAGCGCCTGCTGACCCGCACCCACGGCGGTGCGCTCGCGCAGGACGTCGCGTACGAGCTGCCCGTCCGCTACCGGGACGGCCGGCACCGGGACGCCAAGCGTGCGATCGCGCGGGCCGCCGTCCGGGGGCTGCCGTCGGGCCCGCACGTCGTGAGCCTCACCGGCGGGACGACGACGAGCGAGGTGGCCCGGAGGCTGTCCGACCGCACGGACCTGACGATCGTCACGAACGCGCTGAACATCGCGATGGACCTCGTGCTGCGGCCCCGGGTCAAGCTCATCGTCGTCGGCGGCGTCTCCCGGCCGCAGTCCTACGAGCTCGTCGGGCCGTGGGCAGAGGAGGTGCTGTCCGGGATCAACATCGGGACGGCGTTCGTCGGCGTCGACGGGGTGAGCGTCGCCGGCGGGCTCACGACCCACGACGAGACCGAGGCCCGGACGAACCGGGCGATGATCGCCCGCGCCCAGCGGGTCGTCGTCGTCGCCGACGGCACCAAGGTCGGGCGGGTCACCCTGGCCCGGATGGCCGATCTGGACCGGGTCGACGAGCTCGTGACGGACGGCGCGGCCGACGCCGCGGAACTCGACGCCCTGCGGGCCGCAGGGGTCAGGGTGACCGTCGCGCCGCTCTGACGCGCCGCCGTGTGCCCACACCGCGGGCACCCGGCCCGCCCCGGGCCCGGCCCCTCGCGACCTCCGCCGTCGCGCGGCGGCCGTGGACCTACCGCCCGTGCCCACGGCCCACGGTCGGGCCGTGCGGGCCGGTGGTGCCCACGCCCCGTGCCCGCCGCCGGCTCGTGAATTCGCCCGGACCGACGCGAGAAAAGAACCGGCAATGGCCCGGAGAATTGTGTGCCCACATTTCCCGGAATGCATTCCGAGGACGACCCGTACGCATTTTACGCGGGCCTGTGACCGGTATTGACGCACCCTTTGAGACGTGACCAAGATTTGCGTCAGCACCCCCCGACGACGAGGCAGGTGAGCGATGGCGACCTACGCGTACCGCTGCACGACGGACGGCCCGTTCGACCTCGTCGCGGCGATGGGGACGGCGCCGCAGACCGGCACCTGCCCGCGCTGCGCGGCGCCGGCACGACGGGTGTGGACGCCACCCAGGCTGTCCACCGCCGACCCGCGGCGGATGGCCCTCATCGACTCGACGAAGGCGACGGCGGAACGGCCCGAGGTCGTCACGGCACTGCCGCCCGGCAGGGTCGACCGCCGGGGATCCGTTGCGATCCAACGGAACCCGGCCCTGGCCAAGCTGCCCCGCCCGTAGCCGCACGCCCCCTCTCCCCCGCGCGACGCCGTCCGGCGCCCGCCCGATCCGTCATGCCCGGCGCCCGCCGCACCCCCGTGCGGCGGCACCGCCGGTGCCGCCGCACGCCGCCGGCGCGCGGTCCGCGAACCAGGTCAGTGAAGGAGGTGCAAGGCCCGTGGGCAGTGTCGGGCTCCTGTACGTCGGAGCGGTGCTCTTCATCAACGGAGCGATGCTCCTGGGCTGGGTGGAATCCCGCTCGGCAGCCCCGATGAACATCTTCGTCGGGATTCTCCAGGTCGTGACGCCGACCGTTCTCATCCTGCAGTCCGGTGGCGACCCGGACGTCATTCTCGGGGCCTCCGGGCTCTATCTCTTCGGGTTCACGTACCTGTACGTCGCGTTCAATCTGCTCATGGGGCTGGACGGCACCGGGCTCGGCTGGTTCTCCGCGTTCGTCGCGGTGTGCGCGGTCGTCTACTCGTACCTGTCGTTCACCCGGTCCGACGACCCGGCGTTCGGGGTCATCTGGCTCTACTGGGCCTTCCTCTGGGCGCTGTTCTTCCTCCTGCTGGGCCGGGGGCGGGACGACCTCGCGCGCTTCACCGGCGGGGTCGCCGCCGTCCAGGGCTGGGTCACCGGGGCGCTGCCGGCGTTCCTGCTGCTCACCGGCAACTGGGGCACGAACGGCTCCGCGTGGGCCGTCGGGCTCGCCGTCTTCGGGGTCGTCGTCTTCGGCCTGCTGTACGCCCGGCTGCGCGGGGCCCCCGCGCCGTCGTCCCGCTGTCCGTCGTCCGCCGGCACCACCCGCCGCACCACCGCCCCCTGCGATGAACGAAGGAGTTCGTCATGCCCGAGGTCGTCTTCCCGCTCGACTCCACGAAGAGCTTCACCGACCAGCAGATCGTCGGCCACAACCGCTGGCACCCGGACATCCCGGCCCAGGTGCACGTGCGGCCCGGCGACAGCTTCCGGGTGCACTGCCGGGAGTGGTTCGACGGCGCGATCCACAACGACGACAACGCGGACGACATCCGCGACGCCCCGCTCGCGGGCGTCCACGTGCTCTCCGGGCCGATCGCCGTCGAGGGCGCCGAGCCGGGCGACCTGCTCGTCGTCGACATCCTCGACGTGGGCCCGATCCCGCAGGAGGACTCCGGCCCGCTCGCCGGCCAGGGCTGGGGCTATACCGGCGTCTTCGCGACCCAGAACGGCGGCGGCTTCCTCACCGAGCAGTTCCCCGACGCCTACAAGGTGATCTGGGACTTCACCGGCGGCGTCGCGACGTCCCGGCACGTGCCGCACGTCGCCTTCACCGGCATCGTCCACCCGGGGCTCATGGGCACGGCGCCGTCCGCCGCCCTGCTCGCGAAGTGGAACGCCCGCGAGCAGGCGCTCATCGACACGAACCCGACCCGGGTGCCGCCGCTCGCGCTGCCGCCGCTGCCCGACAGCGCGATCCTCGGGAGCCTGTCCGGCGACGACTTCACCCGCGCCGCCGCCGAGGCCGCGCGGACGGCGCCGCCGCGCGAGAACGGCGGCAACCAGGACATCAAGAACCTCACGAAGGGGACGCGGGTCTTCTACCCGGTCTTCGTCTCCGGGGCGAACCTGTCGATGGGCGACCTGCACTTCTCGCAGGGCGACGGCGAGATCACCTTCTGCGGCGCCATCGAGATGGGCGGGTTCATGGACCTGCGCGTCGAGGTCATCAAGGGCGGCATGGCGACCTACGGCGTGAGCGAGAACGCGATCTTCATGCCGGGCAACGTCGACCCGCAGTACAGCCAGTGGCTCGCGTTCTCCGGGACGTCCGTGACGCTGGACGGCGAGCAGCGCTACCTCGACTCGCACCTGTCGTACCAGCGGGCCTGCCTGCACGCGATCGACTACCTGACGACGTTCGGGTACAGCGCGATCCAGGCGTACATGATCCTCGGCGCCGCGCCGATCGAGGGCCGGCTGTCGGGTGTCGTCGACATCCCGAACTCGTGCTCGACGGTGTACATCCCGACGGCGATCTTCGACTTCCCGGTCGCGCCGTCGTCGGCAGGGCCGGTGAAGATCGACCCCGGCATGGGCGTGCCGATGTCGAGCT
Organism: Kineosporia sp. R_H_3; assembly: GCF_002198675.1. Taxonomy (GTDB): domain Bacteria; phylum Actinomycetota; class Actinomycetes; order Actinomycetales; family Kineosporiaceae; genus R-H-3. The sequence continues at coordinate 4,967 of NZ_MWLL01000148.1, forward strand.
TCTGACGTCCCGCCGGCCGGGCGGTCCGAGGCCGTACCGCCCGGCGCACCCGGGCCCGACGCCGTCCACCGGCGCCGGGCCCGAGGTGCGTCGGGGCGACGGGCGGGACGTTCACGGCCGGGGACACGAGCCGGCACCGGACGCGCCACAGGTTCGTCGTTGCCGGCCGACACCCCGGTCGCCGTCCGGGGCGTCGCAGAGCAACCACGAACCTGTGGCGCCGGACCGCCCACTGAGCAGGCATCGGCCACCCTGTGGCTCGGGATCACCACAACGCAACCAGAACCGCCGTTCCCGGGCCCTTGTGCCGCCGGAAGGCTGGTTGCGGTTGCGTTGTGGTCGGCGGCACCGGGCCACTGGCTCGCTGGTGATGGCAGAGCAAGCGGTGACCCGGGGGCAACGCCTCAGGGTTCCGGTGCCTCGGGGGCCGGTGCCTCAGATGAGGGTCACGTCGAGGACGCGGGGCGGGGCGCCGACGCCGCAGGCCTCGAAGAGGTCGCGCTGGGCGGGGGTCGGTTCGGACACGGCGGTCATGGAGCCGTGCGGTCCGGTGAGCGCGACGGCCGCGATCCGGGCGAGGTCGCCGCGGACGACGACCCAGGGCAGGCCGGTGCGGTGCTCGACGGTCGCGACGAGGGACGCCGCGAGCCAGGCGACGACCCGGGTGCCGAACGCGACCCGGTCGGCGGTGGAGCGGAACGCCTCGAGGGCCGCGGGCGGGCGCGGGCGGCCGGGGCATATGGCGCCGAGGCGCAGGTCGAGGTCGGTCGCGGCGACGAGGGCGGCGACGGCGGGGATCTCGCCGGGCGTCACCGACTCCAGCCCGGGGACGAGCACGCACCGGCGGACCCACTCGTGGAGCGACGTCGCGGCGTCCGGCTCGACGGCCCGGACGGCGGCGCAGGCGAAGGCGACGCGCTCGGCGTCCGAGGTCCAGCGGCGGGCGTCGGCCCCGGCGGCCAGTGCGACGTCGACCCCGAGCGCCTTCCAGAGCCCGTCGAGGAGCCAGACCGCGCCGAGCGGCCGGACGTCGACGACCCGCAGCGCCCCGAACGCGCCGTCGGCCTGCGGCCTGTCCGCCGCTCCCTGCGGGGACGGCGAGCCGGTCGGCTCGTCGTCGCCGGTCCACCGGCGGATCGACGCGACGAGCCGGCGTAGGCCGTCGAGGTCGAGGTGCTCCTCGCGGCCGAGGTTGACGAGGACCTGCGCCTGGGTCACGCCGTTCACGCGCCGGTTGTGCGCGAGCTGGACGTAGCGGACGACGGTGCCGTCGCCGGCGCGCCTCGTCGTCGTCCGCAGGTACATAGATACAAAAAAACCATGCATCGGGCGTCCGCGTCACTGGCCTGGCAGGCCGAATCTGTCGGGCGACAGGTGCCGACCTGTCACCCGACAGGTTCGCCGGGCGTCGGGCGGAGCCTGTGGACGACTCACGCACCGTCGGGCCGGTTCGTGGCACGCTGGGCCCATGAGCCAGCCGGACAACCTGCGGGAGGAGTTCGAGGCCTTTCGTGCCGAGACCCGGGAGTCGCTGCGGGTCCTGGCCTCCATCAAGGAGGACGAGGACGCCGCACGTCGTGGGTACACGAAGGCCCTCAACGCCCTGCGCGAGACCCAGATCGAGCACGGCCTCCGGTTGGACGCGCAGGGCGCCACGCTCCTGTCGCTGGCGGGCACCGTCGGCGCTCTGGTCGTCGGCCAGGAAGAGCTCAGGGGCGACGTCGCAGAACTCAAGACAGACGTCGCGGGCCTCAAGACAGACGTCGCAGAACTCAAGACGGACGTGGCGGGCCTCAAGACGGACGTGGCGGGCCTCAAGACGGACGTGAGCGACCTCAAGAGCGGTCAGGCGGCCATCCTGCGCATCCTCGAGGAGCGGCTGCCGGGCTGAGCCGCCTGAGACCTCTCAGCCGGCGACGACCGCTTCCGACGAGGAGGTCGTCGCGCCCGGGCTCCGGTCGATGTCCGGCTCGAGGTAGATGACGCGGGCGATCGGGACCGCCGCCCGGACCCGCTTCTCGGCGGCGTCGATGGCCTCGGCGACGTCCTGGGCGCTGTCGGTCGCGCCGACGGCGATCTTCGCGGCGACGAGGAGCTCCTCGGGGCCGAGGTGCAGGGTCTTCATGTGGATGACGCGGCCGACTCCGGGGCCGACGAGGGCCTTCTCGATGGCGGCGACGTCGTCCCTGGTCGCCGACTCACCGATGAGCAGCGAGTTCATCTCGACGGCGAGGACGGCGGCGACCGAGACCAGGAGGAACCCGATGAGCGCGGTGCCGACGGCGTCCCAGTGGCCGTCGTCCGTCGCGATCGTCAGGCCGACGCCGACCAGCGCGAACACGAGGCCGAGGAGCGCGGCGAGGTCCTCCAGGAGGACGACGGGCAGCTCGGGCGACTTGGACGTCCGGACGAACTCGACCCAGGTCCGCTTGCCGCGGGTGTGGTTCGACTCCTTGATCGCCGTCCGGAACGAGTAGGACTCCAGGCCGATCGCGACGACGAGGACGCCGATGGCGACCCAGCCCTCGTTGCCGTCGAAGCCGTGCGGGTCCTCCCACTTGTGCCACGCCTCGTAGAGCGCGAAGAGACCGCCGACGGAGAAGAGCACGATGGAGACGATGAACGCGTAGACGTACCGCTGCCGGCCGTAGCCGAACGGGTGCTCGGGGGTCGCCTCCCGGGAGGCGCGCTTGCCGCCGACGAGCAGCAGCACCTGGTTGCCGGAGTCCGCGAGCGAGTGGATCGACTCCGCGAGCATCGAGCTGGACCGGGTGATGAGGAACGCGACGAACTTCGAGACGGCGATCCCCAGGTTCGCCAGCAGCGCGGCGATGATCGCCCTCGTTCCGCCCTCGGTGGACATGCGTGCTTCTCCTCAGACGTGGCAGGTGCGGGTGACGGCCGTCAGCGGGTGCGGTCGCGCAGGTCCGCGACGTGCGGGGACGTCAACGGGTCCAGACCGGACGCGAGCGCGAGGTAGACCGACGCGAAGTCGGTGAGCGCGACGAGGTCGGCGAACCGCTCGATCGGGTGCCCCGGGTTCGCGGTCGCCTCGCTGACCTTGACGCCCGCCTCCTCGGCGGTGATCCGGACGGCGTCCGCGGTGCGGCTGGTCTCCAGCCACGCGCCGTCCGGCCGCTCGACGCTCGGCTCCGCGTCGCGCAGGAACAGCAGGCGCAGCCGCGGGCCGGTCGGGGCGTCGAACGGGTCGGCGAACAGGTCGCCCGGCCGGGCGGCGAACGGGCCGCCGAAGGTCGCGACGACGTCGCCGGCGTCGTCCGGGAGCGCGCCGCGCATCGCCGGCACCCGCGCCGTCCGGGCGAGCATCGCGACCGCGCGGCTCGCGGCGACGCCGGTGACGTCGCCGTCGCCGAGGACGACGGGCACGCAGTCCGCGAGGTCCAGGGCGAGGCTCTTCGCGGGGTTGACGAAGGCGTCGGACGACGGCCGGAACGTCGTCGCGTGCTCGTCGAGCCGGTCGGCGACCCGGGCGAGCAGCGTCGGCGAGACGTCGGTCAGCCCGATCGCGTGCCCGGCCGTCAGCACGGGGGTCAGCAGCGCCCACAGCGCCATCCGGGACGCCCGGCCGGCGGTCGTCGCAGCCGGTGCCACCGGCACGTGGACGCCGTTCGTGCGGATCGCGACCTCGGCGAGCGGCGAGCCCGCGGTGCCGACCGTGAGCAGCCGGGCGCCGCGGCGGGCGGCCTCGGCGGCCAGCCCCAGCGGGCCGGGGGCCCGGCCGGACATCGACACCGCGACGACGAGGTCGAGCGGGCCGACCCAGCCCGGCAGCGGCATGCCGCGCCGCACCGAGACCTGCACCGGCGAGCCGCTGCCCGCGAGCATCGTCAGCACGTCGCCGACGACGGCGGAGCCGCCGAGGCTCGCGACGACGACCGCGCGCGGCCGGCCGTCCCGCGTCAACCGGTCGACGCCGGCCTCCTCCGCGGCACGGACCGCCGCGCGCACCTGGGCGCCGGCGCTCGCGAGCGCGCGCAGCGACCCGGACGGGTCGGCCTGGGCCAGGGCGTCGGGGTCGTCGAGGAGCTGCTCGTCCAGTGCCACGGGTGCCACCTCAGGAGAAGGAGCGGGCCTCGTCGACGAGCAGCACCGGGATGCCGTCGTCGACGCGGTAGGCCAGGGAGCACGCCGTGCACTGCAGCTCGGGCGTGCCCTCCGGGCCGGAGCCGTCGCGCAGGACCCCGCTGCAGGCGGGGCAGCGCAGGATCTCGCGCAGCCAGGGTTCGATCGTGCTCACGGGGACATCCTGTCGTATGCGGCCGCGCGCCGCGCCCAGGGGCCGCACGCGGCGGCGTGCCGTCGGCCACGCCGGGCCCGGAGCGGGCCCGGCGGGTGTCAGCCCTGCCGGACGATGCCGAGCACCTCGTCGCGCAGCCCGGCCATCGTCGGGGTGTCGACGGCCTCCGCGTTGAGCCGCAGCAGGGGCTCGGTGTTGCTCGGGCGCAGGTTGAACCACCACATCGGTGCCCCCGCGTGCGTCACCGTGAGGCCGTCGAGCCGGTCGACCTCGACGCCGTCCCGGCCGCCGAAGGCCGCCTCGACCCGGGCCGCCGCGGCGACCACGTCGTCCACCCGGGAGTTGATCTCGCCGCTGGCGACGTAGCGCTCGTAGTCGGCGCCGAGGACCGACAGCGGCCCGTCCTGCTCGCCGAGCGCGGCGAGCACGTGCATGGCCGCGAGCATCCCGGTGTCGGCGAACCAGAAGTCGCGGAAGTAGTAGTGCGCCGAGTGCTCGCCGCCGAAGACGGCGTCGGCCGCGGCCATCTCGGCCTTGATGAACGAGTGGCCGACCCTGGTCCGGATCCCCTTGCCGCCGGACTCGGCGATGATCTCCGGCACCGCGTGCGACGTGATGAGGTTGTAGATGACCGTGGCCTCGCGGCCGGCGGCGCGCTCCTTGCCGATCTCGCGGCGGGCGACGAGCGCGGTGACGGCGCTCGGGCTGACCGGGTCGCCCTTCTCGTCGATGACGAAGCAGCGGTCGGCGTCCCCGTCGAAGGCGAGGCCGACGTCCGCCCCGACCTCGACGACCTTGGCCTGCAGGTCGCGCAGGTTCGCCGGCTCGAGCGGGTTCGCCTCGTGGTTGGGGAAGGTGCCGTCGAGCTCGAAGTACAGCGGGACGATCTCCAGCGGCAGCGCCGGCAGCCCGGCGGCGTCGCCGAGGACGGCGGGCGTCGTCAGCCCGCCCATCCCGTTGCCGGCGTCGACGACGACCTTGAGCGGGCGGCTGCCCGACAGGTCGACGAGGCCGCGCAGGTGCTCGGCGTAGCCGCGGAGCATGTCCGCCTCGTGGACCGCGCCCGGCGTGCGGGCCGCGGCCTCGTCGGCGGCGGCGCGGGCGGCGTCCGCGTCGTTGAGCAGGGCCTCGGCCCGCTCCCGGACCGCGCGCAGGCCGGTGTCCTGGCTGACCGGCCGGGCGCCCGCCCGGCACAGCTTGATGCCGTTGTAGGCGGCCGGGTTGTGGCTCGCGGTGAACATCGCGCCGGGGGCGCCGAGGGCCCCGCTCGCGTAGTACAGGCCGTCGGTGCTCGCGAGCCCGATGAGCGTCACGTCGACGCCACAGCTCGCGAGGCCGTCGGCGAAGGCCCTCGACAGCTCCGGAGAGGAGGGCCGCATGTCGTGCCCGACGACGGCCTTCGGGCTCCCCCCGGCGGTCTCGGCGAGGACGACGACCTCGGCGAACGCGACCCCCAGGGCCCGGGTCACCTCGGCGTCCAGATCCGGGCCGACGAGGCCCCTGACGTCATAGGCCTTGACGACGTTCTCCAGGCTGCGCACGCCCCGAGCCTATCGACGCGGCGCGGTCACGCCGTCCGGAAGGCGCGGACTGTGACGCCTGTGACGACCCTGCGACGAGGTCAGCTCTTCCGCGTGCGCTCGATGACGGTGTCGACGGAGAGCTCGCCGCCGCCGTTCTCCCACGTGCGGTGCTCGCAGCGGTGGCAGGAGGTGAACTCGACCGGCGTGCCGTCGGTGAGGCTCATCGACAGCCGCGTCACGTGCGGGCTGCCGCAGCCGCGGCAGGCTGCGGTGACCCGGTGGTCGCGCTGCGTCAGGCTGCCCAGGGGCGCCTCGATGACCTGCGTGCGACCGCGGCGGCGGATCCGCGGGGCGGTGTCGAGAGCGGTGCGCGGGCTGGGGATCCGAGGGGTTGCGGCCACGGGGATGTCCTCCGGTCACGGATGGTGCACGTTGCGCGAGGCCGCCCGCCCGGGGCGGCTCTCGTCGTCCGACGAGTTCTTCTCGGCATCACCCGTCCGGAGGTTTAGCGGGCCGCGTGTCGCCCGGCGCCGGGCGTGTCGGGTGACGGCGTTCGGCCGGGTGGCTGACGGGCGGGCCGCTGTGACGTCACGCGACGGAGCCACCCGTCCGGCGGCGTGACCCGGACGGCACGCGTGCGCCCGGGTGACGCGGCGGTCCCCCGGTCACGCTGCGGGACGGGGCGGGGTGACGTGCTGCGGACGGCGTCAGCGCGCGGGGTCGCGGAGCACGCGCAGGTGCCCGCGGCGGCCGACCTCGAGGGCCGCCGACTCACCGCGGCCGACGGCCGGGTCGGCCTCGGGGCGCGGCCGGGCGGCCTCGCGGACGGCGTCCGCCAGGGCGACGAGGTCGTCGTGCGACGGGCCGGCAGTCTCGTGCTCGGGCGCGAGCCGGACGACCTCCCAGCCGCGCGGGGCCGTGAGCCGGTCCGCGTGGTCGGCGCACAGGTCGTAGCAGTGCGGCTCGGCGTAGGTCGCGAGCGGGCCGAGGACGGCCGTGGAGTCGGAGTAGACGTACGTCAGCGTCGCCACAGCCGGACGGCCGCAAGCCGTCTTCGAACAGCGCCGCACTCCAGCCACGGCGTGAGGTTACCCCGCTGCGCACCGGCGCCGTCCACGAAACGCCGTCCCCGGTCGTCGGGACGCCGTCCGGGTCGCCGTGCGGACGCTGTCCGGTTGGCCGTCCGGTGGGTCGGCCGGCGTCCCGTGCGGTGCCGGGCCGGCGGCTGCGTACGCTGGCGGCATGCCGCGCAGGCCCACTCCCCCGACGGGACCGCTCGCCCCCCGGGCGACCCTCCCGTCGGCGTGGCCGGCCCCGCGGGGCCGCCGCCGGGACCGGCACGGCCGCGGCGTCCGCGGGCCGCTCGTGCCCCCGGACCTGCCCGCGTGGCGGACCCGCGCGGAGATCTTCGACGACCACGTCCTGGACTCCGTGGAACGCCTCGAACGGCGCTGGGCCACCGAGCTCGAGGGCGTCGAGTTCGCCGTCGAGGACGTCCCGCCGAGCGACCCGGCCCCGTGGGAGCACGGCGAGGTCCCGCTCGGGCGGTTCTTCCCGTCCCAGGGGGCGCTGGCGCCGCGCGTCGTCGTCTACCGGCGCCCGGTCGAGACCCGGGCCCCGGACGGCCGCGACGTCGCCGCGCTCGTCCACGAGGTCGTCGTCGAGCAGGTCGCGCACCTGCTCGACCTCACGCCCGAGCAGGTCGACCCGCGGTACGGCGAGGACCTCGGCGACTGAACCGCCCGGCCCCGGACCGGCGCTACCGCAGCCCGGTCCGGTCGTCCTCGACGACGGTGCGGGCGTCCTCCGGGGCGACGATCCCCCCGGTGCGGACGGCGGCCGCGGCCACGAGCGGGCCGGTGCGGTCCGACGCGGTGAGCACGATCGCCGGGTAGACGGCCCCGCTCAGGGTGCGCAGGACGGCGCCGCCGACCTCCGCCGGGATCTCCACCGTGGCCGTGGTGCCGGCCGCGAGGTCGACCGTGCGCGCCTTGAGCGGGGACCCGTCGCGGGCGACCGGGACGACGACGACGCGGGCGGCGTCGACCGCGCCGAGGGCGAGCCGGGTCGTCACGCCCGCGCCCTCCGGCGTGGAGACCGCCGAGGTCCCGTCGACGGCGGACGCCGACGCCACCCAGGCGAGGTCCCCGGTGGCGACGTCGCCGGGCAGGACGTCGGGGACGCCGTCCGCACCGCCCGAGGTGCTGCCCTCCGCCGAGGCCCGGCCGAGCAGGCCGGCGGCGACGACGGGCACGTCGGCCTCGACGACGGCCGTGTAGAGCCCGGCCTTCACGCCGGTGACGGGCAGGTCGGCCACGGTGCCGGCGGGCACCGTCCGGACGGCGCGCGGCAGGTCGACGGGTCCGTCGGGGCCGAGCAGCCGGACCCGGACGATGGCGTCCGACGTGCCGGGGACGGCGACCCGGACGGCGACCGCGCCGGGTGCCGTCGGGTCCTCGCGGAGGTCCTCCGCCTGGTCCGCGGCGACGTCGATGCCCGGCACGACCTGGCGCTTCGAGGGCGCCCGGGAGCCGGTGACGCCGTCCGTGCCGCCCGGGGACAGCCCGCGGACGACCTCGTCGTGGAGCGTCGCCGCGACCCGGCCGCTGCGGGTCGTCACGTGGACGGCGATCGCGTCCAGGCCGGGGGCGACGGCGTCGAGGAGCACGCTCACCTGGCCGCCCGCAGGGACGACGAGCTCCTGGGTCGACGGGGTCGGGACGCGGCCGTCGGGGCCGAGGACGGCGATCCCGACGACGGCTGGCGCGGGGGCGGGGTTGGCGAGCAGCAGCCGGGCGCGGCGGCCGTCCTGGGTGCCGCCGCCGACGAGCCAGGACGACGTCGAGGCGACCCCGCAGGACACCGCGGACAGGCCGCGCAGGTCACCGGTCGAGGCGAGCGTCACCTGGGTCGCGGCGACGACGGGGGCCGAGCCGGCGGCACGGTCGGCGTCCACCCGCAGCGGGAGGGCGGCGGCGGCCTTCGTCGTCGCGAGGGCGACGGTGCGGCGGACGACGCCCGCGCCCTCGGCCGCCGTGAACCGGGTGCCAGTCGCGGGCCCGTCGGCCTCCGCGTCGTCCGACGCCCGGGTCATCGTCGAGAGCCGGGCCGAGGCCGTACCGCCCACGGACACCGTGCCGTCGGCGCCGACGAGGCCGGCCGGGACGACGAGCGCGCCGACGACGGTCGGCCCCGGCGCGGCGACGGCGCGGCCGCCCTCGGGGGCCTGCAGCGGCTCCGGCCCGGGGCAGACCGGGACGGCGGCGGACGCGGTGACGGGCAGGACCTGCGCCGCGGGGGCGGGCGTGGTCGCCGGTTCCCAGCGCTGGACGGCCTCGAGCGCGGCGGCGCCCAGGCCGACGACGGCGACGAGCGCGAGGACGCGCGGGAGGGCACGCAGGGCGCCGCGACGGGGCACCGGGCGGGGCGCCCTGCGTGCCC
>NZ_MWLL01000149.1 GCF_002198675.1 Kineosporia sp. R_H_3
TTCTTGGCATCGACTACAAAGCACGCTGTTGAGTTCTCAAGGAACAGACGCACCACGAATCCACCCCCAGCGGGGGCGGTTCCATCGGGGCAACTCTCCTACCTTAGCCGCGGGGTTTTGCTCGGTCAAATCGGCTTCCCGACCCGTCCTCGCCGTCCCGCTCGCTCCGGCATGCAGAACATTACCCGCTCCCGGGGGGTGCTCTTGACACGTCCCGGCAACATGGGCCTCCGTGAGGCCGTCACAGCGGGTCACCACGCGCGGGACGTGCCCGAAAGTCGTTGCGGCACAACGCTTCTCGGGGCCGAGCAGTTTTCCAAGATTTTTTGCACCGCCGGCCGCGACCTCTTGCGCACGGGCCGGACGTCTGCCTACCGGGGCCTGCGGACCCGTCCGGAGGCCTGCTCACGGGCCCCGGCGGACAGCGCCGTCCCGCGCGGTCCGCGCGTCCGCACCGTGATCGCCGTCCGGTCCGCGCGGAACAGGTCGTACGAGAACTCCAGAGGGACCCCGTCCTCGTCCCGCGTCGTGCGGGTGATCGCGAGCAGCGCCGCGCCCTGGGCCGTCCCGAGCACGGCCGCCTCGTCGCCCGCGGCCTCGACGACCTCGATCTGCTCCTCGGCCTCTGCCGGCTCGACGCCGTAGCGGGCGGCGAGCAGCTCGTAGATCGAGCCGCCCAGGCTCTGCTCGAGCAGGTCGGGGAACCGGGCCGCCGGGAACCGGGCGTGCTCGAGCGAGATCGGGGCGCCGTCCGCGAGCCGGATCCGGACGACGTCGTGCACGTACGCGCCCGGGGCGACCCCGAGGGCGCGGGCCGTCACCGCGTCGGCGGCGACCACGGCCGCGGAGAGCACCCGGGTCCCGGCGAAGAAGCCCTGGTCGCGCAGCAGCGCGGGCAGGCCGACGATCCGCGAGAGGTCGCGCGACACCTTGGCCGCGGTGACGAACGTGCCGCCGCCCCGGCCCGGGGTGCGCCGCAGGAAGCCCTGCCCCTCGAGCGCGGAGAGGGCCTGCCGCAGCGTCGACCGGCTCACGCCGTACTCCACGGCGAGGTCACGCTCCGCGCCGAGCCGCTCTCCCCCGCGCAGGTCACCGGACCGGATCCGCTCGAGGAGCCGGCGGCGGACGTCGTCCGCGGCGGGGCCGAGCGGTTCCGGCGGCAGCCCGACCGCGGGCCCGTCGTCACGCACCCTGGAGTGCCTCCAGGGACTCGGGGAGCACCTGTCCGCCGTCGACGACGAGGGCCTGCCCCGTCACGTACGCCGCCTCGTCGCTGGCGAAGAAGAGCGCCGCGTAGCCGATGTCGTCGACCTCGCCGAGCCGCTTCATCGGGATCGAGGCCTCCATCGTCGCCCGGTACGAGGCTCCGAGGTCGGCGAGCCCCTCCGTCGCGATGTTCCCGGGGAGGACGGCGTTCACGGTGATCCGGCGCGGCGCGAGCTCGATGGCCGCCGTCCGCATGAAGCCGAGCTGGGCGGCCTTGCTCGCCCCGTAGTGCGACCACCCGGGGAAGCCGGTGACCGGCCCCGTGATGGACGACGTGAGGATGACCCGGCCGTGCCCGGACGCCGTGAGGTACGGCAGGCAGGCCTGGACGGCGAACATCGTGCCCTTGACGTTCGTGCCGAAGACCGAGTCCATGTCCGCCTCCGTCATGTCGGCGAGCTTGGCGTCCGGGAAGATCCCGGCGTTCGCGCAGAGGACGTCGATGCCGCCGTGCCGGCTCACCGCGGCGTCCGCGGCGGCGCGGTTCCCGTCCAGGGTCGCGACGTCCGCCAGGACGTAGGAGACGGTGCCCCCGCCGAGGGCGGTGAGCTCGTCGGCGCAGGCGCGGGCCGTGGCCTCGTCCCGCCCGACGACGACGACGTTCGCGCCCGAGCGGGCGAAGACCCGGGCGATGCCCTTCCCGATGCCCTTCGTGCCGCCGGTGACGACGACGGTGCGGCCCTCGACGGAGCTGAACATGTGCGGTCCCTTCGCGGTGCGGTCGATGACGGGTCGGAGGCGGGTGGTGGTGCGGTTCAGGGCACGGTGCGGACGACGGGCGGCCGGGACAGGTACGCCTCGGCGAGGTCGCACGAGACGGCGGTGTACTCCTCCCCCATCTCCTGGGCGAGGTCGGTGTCGGAGTGCGAGCCGATCCAGGCGACGAGCAGCAGCCGGCGCAGGAGCACGAACGTCGGCAGCTCCGCCTCCTCGGCGGCGGACAGCGGCGCCACGGTCCGGTAGCCGCCGGCCCACGCGTCGATGAGCTCGGGGACCCGCGGGTCGTGCTCGATGAACGACAGCGAGGACCCCAGGTCGTACATGAACCAGCCGAGGCCGCAGTCGTCGAAGTCGATGACCGTCACCCCGGAGGAGACGTCGTCCGGGTCGACGAGCAGGTTCGCCAGGCGCATGTCCGCGTGGACGAGGCCGAACCGGTCCGGCCCGTCGCCGAAGGCGGCCAGCCGGTCGCGCAGCGCGAGGTCGAGCCGACCGAGGACCTCGAGCTCGGCGGCGCCGACCGCCATGCCGTCCTGCCAGCGGCCCCAGTGGCCGCGCGGGCCGATCGAGGTCTCGTAGTCCCAGCGGAAGCGCGTGAACGACGCGGGCCGCGCCCAGCTGCGGGCGTGCAGGTGGAGCCGGGCCGTCACGGCGCCGAGATCGCGGAAGTCGTCGACGAGCCGCTCCCCCGCCGGCTCGGCACCGGGGCACCAGGCGAACCGGACGGCGTGCCGCTCCTCGCCGTCCGGGTGCCGGCCCGCGACGACGAGCGAGCCGTCCCGGGCGGGGAGCACCTCCGGCGTCCGGACGACGTCGTCCGCGCGCAGCGCACCGACCCAACCGAGCTCGCTCTCGATCGCCGCGCGCGAGTGGTAGCCCGGCCGGTGCACCCGCAGGACGCTGCGGACGCCGGTCGCCGGGTCGTCGACCGCGTACGTCGCGTTCTCGCTGATGTTGAGCAGCGTGAGCGTCGCGGCCGGGTCGACGTCGTGGTGGGCGAGGGCGCTGCGCGCGATGTCCTCGAGCCGCGCCCGCTGCGCCGGGTCGCCGTCCGGGGTCCGGGTCGTCACCAGCTCGCCGGCCGTCTCCTCGTCCGGCTCGGGGACCGTGCCGCCGGGTCCTGCACCGCTCATCCGTCCGTCCTTCCGTGGTCGGGCCTGCCGTGGTCGAGCGCGGAGAACACGTCGTCGATCGCGGCCCGGGCCCGCGCGACGTCCCGGGGGGTGCCGCCGAGGTAGAGCCGGCCGGCGGCGCCGATCATCGACACGTCGACGAGGGTGACCCCGGGAGCGGCCCGCTCGGCCTCGTTCGCGGCGAGGGCGGCGAACAGGGCCGGCGTCACCTCGTGGACGAGCAGCGACTGGCCGGGCAGCAGCATCGACGCCTCCCGGGTGCGGTTGACGATGACGGCGTGGGTGTCGCTCACGTCGTCGATGACGTCGGAGTAGAGCACGTCGGGGGCCAGCCCGTCCTGGCTCCCGGCGCCGATCCCGTCGAGGATCGCCCGGCTCGCCGCCTCGACGTCGGCGAGCCGGTCCCCGTGCACCTCGAGCACGCCGAACTGCCGCTCGACGAAGAGGATGCCGGGCTCGACGGCGGGGGCCGCCCTCAGCGCGAGGTCGGCGATCCGGTGGATCGCCAGCCCCGGTGCCACCTCGACGAAGAGCGCGTGCTGCCCGGCGTAGGGCGGGTAGCCACGCGCCCGCGTCGGGGTGCCCAGCCACGCGGCGAACTGCGGCTGCAGGTCCTGCAGCAGCAGGTGCACCCGCAGCTGGGTGGGACGCCGTCCGGTCGGTGTGCTCATGGCCTCACGGGATCGTCGGTGGTGTCGGGAGCGGTCGTGCGGGCCGGACGCGTCAGTCGTCGGCGCCGGTCACCGTGAAGTGCTTGCCGAGCTCGGCGTGCGGGCGCGGGATGACGTGCACGGAGACGAGCTCGCCGACCTGGGCGGCGGTCTCGGCGCCGGCCTCGGTCGCGGCCTTCACGGCGCCGACGTCACCGACGACCGTGATCGCCACGAGGCCGTCCCCGACGGTGTCGCGGCTGACGATGACGACGTTCGCGGCCTTGACCATCGCGTCGGCCGCGGCGAGCGCGGCGACGTAGCCCTTGGTCTCGAGCAGGCCGATCGCGGTGCTGGACATGGTTTCTCCTCGGGTGTCGGTGCAGGGCGTGCCGGCCGGGTCCGGACGGCGGGTCGTACGGGTCAGGGCAGGTCGTCGGCCGGCGGCTCGTCGATGGAGCCGATGACGAGCGCGTCGATGGGGGGTGCGGGGCGGTTCGCGGACGACGGGCCGCCGGAGGTCTGGAACCACGACGCCGCGACGGAGCCGGTCGCGACGAGCACGTGCTCGCCGATCCCGGTGCCGAGGACGTCGAAGGCGACGAGCCGGCCGCCGCCGTCCGCCTCGACCTCGAGGAAGGCGCCGTTCGGGATCTCGGCCAGCCGGCGCGTCGCCCAGACGTTGCCGACCACACGTGCACGCAGCATCAGTGCCTCCCTGCATCGGTGTTGGTGGCGGGGTCGCGGACGATCTCGACCCCGGCCGTGCGGGCCCGGTCACGGGCCAGCGGTGTGACGACCGCGCGCGGTCCGACGACGATCCGCCGGCCGGCGGTCTCGGCGGCGCGCACGTGCCGCTCCGTCACGGCGCCGCGGTCGACCCGGTGCGTGCCGTTCTCCGCAGCAACGGTGGCGGACGTGGCCGCCCGGCCCGCCGGGCCCGCGACGAGCCGGAACGTGACCCGGCCGGCGCGGACGTCGTCCCCGAGGTCGAGCACCCGGGCGGCGAAGGCGGCGAGGTCGGCGTCGTCCGTGACCCGGACGTCCTCCACCCGGGCACGCCCGGCCCGGGCCTGGACGACCCCGGCAAGCATCTCGGGCAGCACCTCGCGCAGCGCGTCGCGGACCAGCGCGCGCAGGTCGTCGCCGTCGGCGTCCGTCACCGGCGTCCCCCCGCGAGCGCACCGGCGAGGGCGGCCTCGGCCGCCTCGGCGGCCTGCCGGACGTCGGCCTCGCGGCCGGAGAGGTAGACCCGGCCGGTGGCGCCGAACATCCGGTAGTCGACGACCTTGATGTCGGCGGCCTTCTCGGCCTCGTTGACCGCGAGGATCGCGTAGGAGGCGGGCTGCATCTCCAGCACGAAGAGGCTCTCGCCGGCGAGCGCCATCGAGCCGATCTTGTTGCGGTTCACGAGGAACGCGTGCTGGTGATCGAGCGACGTGACGATCCGGGACGCGAGCACCTGCGGGGCCGCGGCGTCGGACGCGAGCGCGCCGAGGGAGTCGAGGACGGCGGACGCCGCCGCCTGCACCTCGTCGGTCGACCCGTGCACCTCGAGGTAGCCGAACTGCCGCTCCACCATGAGGATCCCGGCCTGGACGCGGGCGTGCTTGAGGGCGACGTCGGTGAGCGGCTCGATGTCGAGCCCTGGGGCCACCTCGACGACCTGCGCGGCCATCCCGCGCCGGGGCAGCGAGCCGCGGACCCAGGTGCCGAGGTAGCACATCGTCTGCGGCTGCAGCTGGTCGATGAAGATGAAGGACCTCAGGTCGGCCATGTCGTCGCCCTCAGCCCTCGACGATCCGGCGGAGCTCCGCGACGACCATCCGCCGGACCTCCTCGCGCAGGTCCGCGGACTCGGCGCTGAGCGGCTCGCGGGGCACGGCCGGGACGCCCGCGCCGGCGGCCCGCAGCACGTCCGCGGCCTCCGAGGTGTTCGACGCGTGCGGGTAGGCCGGGACCGGGCCCGTCGGCGGCGCCCAGACCGATCCGGTCGCGGCGGTGACGTCCGGCATCGTCACGGCGGGGTCGGCGTTCCACGCGAGCCTCGTGTGGTTCACGAGGTGCCGCGGCTCGAGGTTCTCGCCGACGCTCGACCGGCCGAAGAAGCCGGTGCCGATCGTCATCGTCGGCGCGAGGTTCGTCTCGAGGCCGGAGCCGCCGAGGCTGGCCCCGGTGTTGACGCTGACCCGCAGGACGCGGACGGCGGCCCCGAACGCGAGGATCGTCGCCGGGTCGGTCGAGTGCACGGCGGCCGAGTGGCCGGCCCCGCTGATCCGGAGCACGGCGCGGGCGGCGTCGATCCCGCTGCGGGCGGTCGGCACCCGGACGAGCCCCAGCACCGGGCAGAGCTTCTCGTGGGCGAGCGGCTCCTCCGGGACGACGAGGTCGAACGGGGCCAGCAGCACCCGGGTCCCGGCCGGCACCCGGACGCCGGCCCGGCCGGCGAGGGTCACGGCGTCCCGGCCGACGCAGGAGGTGTCGAAGACCCCGCCCGGGAAGAGCAGGTCGCGCACCCGGTCGCGCTCGTCATCGGTGAGCAGGTGCGCGCCGGCGCGGCCGAGGGCCTTGACGAAGGCGTCGGCGACGGCGTCCTCGACGAGGAGGACGGACTCGTTCGTGCAGAGCACGGAGTTGTCGAAGCTCTTGCTGTCGACGATCCGGCGGGCGGCCGCGGCGAGGTCCGCCGTGGCGTCGACGAGGACGGGCACGTTGCCGGGGCCGACCCCGATGGCCGGGTTGCCGCTGCGGTACGCGGCCCGCACGACCTGGACGCCGCCCGTCGCGACGACGACGTCGGTGCGCTCGTCGGTCATGAGGGCGTTGAGGAGCGGGACCGACGGCTCCCCGACCCACTGGACGCAGCCGTCGGGGGCACCCGCCGCGACCGCCGCCTCGGCCATGACCCGGGCGGCGTCGGCGCACACCGAGCGCGCCAGCGGGTGCGGGCAGACGACGACCGCGTTGCGGGTCATGAGCGAGAGCAGGATCTTGAAGTAGACGGTCGCGACCGGGTTGGTCGACGGGGTCAGGGCGAGGACGACGCCCGCGGGGCGCGGGATCTCGACGATCTTGGACTCGTGGTCGACGCGCACGCTCACGTAGTCGTGGCCGGCGTAGGCCTCGAGCAGGCCGGTCGAGCACGCGAGGTTCTTGAGCCGCTTGTGCTCGGCGACACCGAAGCCGGTCTCCTCGACGGCGCGCCGGGCGAACTCGTCGGCGTGCGCCGCGCCGGCCGCGGCCGCGGCGCGGACGACGCGGTCGACCGTCGCCAGGTCGTAGCGGGCGAACGCGCGCGCGGCCCACTCGGCCCGCTCGAGCATCGCCCGACCGCGGGGGACCCCGGCGGGTTCGGTGAGGACGGCGTCCCCGAAGGGACCGTCGAGCAGCCCGCTCGTCACCGGGTCACCGCCTTCCGGACCGGGACCGTCGTGCGGACGGGGACCCGCCGCCCGTTCCGCGTCGTGACGTACGCGCCGTCCGCGTCGGTCGAGACGCCGGACGCCGCGGGCGGGACCGGTGCCGCGGCGGCGGTCGCGGTCCCCGTCGTCCGGCGGGCCGGGGAGCCGCCTCGCCAGCCGTCGCGCGCGGCGTCGTCCCGCGCCCGCCCGATCGCGGTCGCCGTCCGCATGAGCAGCTCCTCGCACTGGTCGGCGCTCAGCAGGATGCCGGGCTTGTACTGCAGGACCCGCGGGTCGAGCGTCGAGAAGATCGCCCAGACGCCGCCCTCGTAGAGCCGGCGCATGACGTACGTGGCGCCCTGCGGGTGGTCGAACTCCAGCCCCATGACGACACCGTTCTGCCGGATGCCGACGAACCAGTCGGGATACGTCTGCTGGATGTCGCGCAGCCCGCTGCCGACGGCGTCGGCGATGTAGTGGACCATCGAGCGGGTCTCGGGGCGGTCGCAGATCTCCAGCGCCTTGAGCGCGGCGATGCAGCCGAGCTCGGCGCCGCCGAACGTCGAGATGTGGCCGAAGCCGTCCTCGGTGAGCCAGCCGGCGCAGCGCTCGCTGAGCAGGACCGCGGCGATCGGGTACATCCCGCCCGAGATGCCCTTGCCGGTGACGAGGATGTCCGGGTCGATGCCGTGCTTCGTGATGCCCCACAGCTCACCGGTCCGCATGAGACCGGTCTGCACCTCGTCGGCGATGTACAGCGCGTCGTACCGCTCGCACAGCGCCTTGACCGCCTCCAGGTACCCGGGCTCGGGGAGCGGGAAGCCGTACGTCGCGGGGATCGTCTCCATGATGACGGCGGCGACGTCCCGGCCGCGCAGCGCGTCCTCCATCGCCGCGAGGTCGTTGAAGGGGACGTGCGGGAACTCCTCGGGGCGGTCGGCGAGGAACAGCTCGGAGAAGCGCTCGTCGCCCGTCGCGACGGCCAGCCCGGTGTGCCCGTGGTACGCCTTGATGATCGAGACGATCTTGCGCTTCTTCGTGACGTGCCGGGCGGTCTTGAGCGCGATGTCGATCGCCTCGCCGCCGCCGGAGCCGTAGACCACCTTGGTGAGGCCCGGTGGCGCGGAGCGGACGAGCGCCTCGGCGAGGGCCGTGCGGGCCATCGACGGGAAGTGGTGGTTGCCGATGTCGAAGTGCCCCATCGCGGCGGTCACCGCACGGACGACCTCGGGGTTGCGGTGACCCAGGTTGTACGTGCCGCCGTTGAGGTGGACGTCGATGAGCCGCTTGCCCGACATGTCGTAGAGGTAGTACCCCTCGCGCCGGTCGATGACGAGGTCGACCCCGGTGCCCATCCAGAAGCGGGTCTTGCCGGGGTTCCAGAACTTCTGCGACTTCGCCAGGACCTCGGCCTTGCTCGAGAACCCGAGGTCCTCGGCCGCCGCGGAGAGGTGCTCCCCGGCGCCGGTCCCGCCCGTTCCGTCCGCCATCGGCTGCTCCCGCCCGTCCGGTCCGTCCGCGCCCCGCGACGCGGAGCCAGAGCATACCGAAAAGCCATACCAGAACAAGCCCTTCGGTCTGGACCGGTCACGGACCGTGGCAAACCCCCGCTTTCACGCAGTCACAGGCGTCTCAACAGGGGTTACGTTCACGTAAATCGTCCACGACGGCCGACTCGTTCACGCCGAACCCTTGAAAATGGTCACCGCTTTGGTGCACCGTTCGGCTTGTCCACGGACATCATCACGCCGCACGAGTGGACCACTGTGCGCTGCACCGTTCCGGCCCGCCCCCACCTAGGAGCCCGCGTGACGACACAAGACCCCGCACCCACAGCCGTGCCCGGTGACCACCGGGTGAACACCGGCCTCAAGGCCGGGGCCATCGGCCTCGTCTCGGTGCTCTTCATGGCCGTGGCCAACGCGGCCCCGATCACCGCCATGAGCTTCAACGTGCCGATCGCCATCGGTTACGGCAACGGCCTGGGGGCCCCGGCGGGCTTCCTCTTCGCGACCGTCGTCCTCACGTTCTTCACGATCGGCTTCGTCTCGATGTCGAAGCACATCACGACGACCGGTGCGTTCTACGGATTCATCTCGCACGGCCTCGGCCAGGTCGCCGGCATGGCGTCGGGCCTGCTCGCGACCGTCGCGTACGTGATCTTCGAGGGCTCGCTCATCGGCGGCTTCGCGTACTTCGCGCACGACGCGGTGAAGACGTCGTTCGACGTGAACATCCACTGGATGGTCTTCGCCCTCGCCGGTGCGGTGCTCATCGGCGTCCTCACCTACTACTCGGTGACGCTCACCGCGGCCGTGCTCGGCGTGACCCTCGTCAGCGAGGTCGTCCTGCTCGCGGCGCTCGGCATCTCGGTGCTCATCAAGGGCGGCCCGGACGGCTACATGTTCGGCGACACCGTGCCGATCGCGCCTGCCTTCGGCGACCTCGACGCCGCCGCCTTCGGGACGGCCGCCGCCGCCGGCACCGCCGCCATCGGCATCTTCTTCGCGTTCTGGTCCTGGGTCGGTTACGAGACCACCGCCGTGTACGGCGAGGAGTCGAAGGACCCGGCGCACATCGTCCCGCGGGCGACGCTCATCGCGGTCGTCGGCCTCGGCCTGTTCTACACGTTCATGTCGTGGATGGTCATCGTCGGCCAGGGCAAGACCAAGGCCGTCGAGTACTCCATCAGCGCGGCTCCGGTCGACCTGTGGCTGACCCTCGTCAAGGACAACCTCGGCGGCGTCGCGCTCGGCCTCTACAAGATCCTCCTCGTCGTCGGCTCGTTCGCCTGCGCCATGGCGTTCCACAACGCCGCGTCGCGCTACATCTACGCCCTCGGCCGGGAGGCCCCGTGGGCCGGCGTCCGCAACACCGTCGGCTCGACGACCGCGGCGCACCAGTCCCCGGCCTTCGCGTCGTGGATCCAGACCGGCATCACCGTCCTCCTCACGGTGCTGTTCTTCCTCTTCACCGCGGTGTCGGTGCCGGACGCGAACGGTGCCCCGGTCGACACCCCCGAGCTCGTGCCCTACGTCAACCTCTACGGCATCCTGGCGCTCATCGGGACGGCGATGATCCTCATCGTCCAGACGATCTGCTCGGCCGCGGTCATCTCCTACTTCTTCGTGAAGAAGGTGCACCCGGGCAACGTCGTCTGGTCGCTCGTCTGCCCGCTCATCGGTGGCGCCGGCATGGTCTACGCGCTCTCGCTGCTCTGGCAGAACCGGGAGTTCGCCGCCGGTCTCGGCGCCGGCTCGAAGGTCTTCACCTTCATGCCGGGCTACATCGTCGTGACGCTGGCGCTCGGTATCGGCTACGCGCTCTGGCTGCGCTCGGCGCACCCGGACACGTACTCCGAGGTCGGCCGGACGGTCCTCGAGGAGGCGCACGAGCGCGCCTGACAGCGCACCGCGCCGGGACGCCCGGCGCACGCGCCCGCCGACGACCGGCGGGCGGGTCGGTCGCCCCCCGTCCTCCGACCTGCCCGCCGGTCTTGGCGTCTCCACCCCTCGTCCGAGAGGCTGCACCATGGCTCGTCTCACCCTCACCGTCGTGGACCTCGAGCTCGCCCGCCGGATGTGCGAGGCCGCCCGCACGACGGCCGGCCGGCTCGGGGCGCTCGTCTCCGTCGCCGTCGTCGACGCCGGCGGCCACCTGGTCGCCTTCGAGCGGATGGACGGCGCCGAGATCGCCGGCCCGACGCTCGCCCGCGACAAGGCCTACACCGCCGTCGCGCACCGGATCGCCACCTCCGGGCTGGGCACGCTCGTCGCCCCGGGCGGCGACCTCGTCGGGATGCACTCGGCGGACGGCGGCCGCTACGTCTGCTTCGGCGGCGGGCTGCCGCTGTGGTCGGGCGGACGCGTCGTCGGCGGGGTCGGCGTGAGCGGCGGCACGGCCGACGAGGACGAGGCCTGCGCCGAGGCGGCGGCCGCGCTGTTCCTCGTGGAGGAGACGCAGCCATGACAGCGGGTCGGCTGGGGCGCTTCCGGTTCATGGACCAGCAGCGGGTCAACCTCGACGGGTTCGCCGTCGAGGACGCCGCGCTCGGGCTCGTCGCCTTCGGCTCGCCGGACGACCCGGAGCCCTCGCTCGTCGTCCGGGACGGCCGGGTCGTCGAGCTCGACGGCAGGGCCGAGGCGGACTTCGACGTCGTCGACGAGTTCGTCGCCCGGCACGGGATCGACCTCGACGTCGCCGACGAGGCGATGTCGACGCCCGACCTCGCGCTCGCCCGGATGCTCGTCGACCCAGGGGTGCCGCGGGCCGAGGTCGTCCGGCTCGTCGCGGGGACGACCCCCGCCAAGCTCGCCCGCGTGCTGACGCTGCTGCGCCCGGCCGAGCTGACGATGGCCATGACGAAGATGCGCGCCCGCCGGACGCCGTCCAACCAGGCGCACGTGACGAACCGCAGCGACGACCCGCTCCTGCTCGCCGCGGACGCCGCCACGGCGGCCGCGTTCGGGTTCCGCGAGATCGAGACCACGGTGCCCGTCGCCGGGGACGCCCCGAGCAACGCGGTCGCGGTGTCGGTCGGCGCCGCCGTCGGGTCGCCGGGGGTGCTCGTGCAGTGCAGCGTCGAGGAGGCGACCGAGCTCGCGCTCGGGATGCGCGGCCTCGTCTCCTACGCCGAGACGGTCTCGCTGTACGGCACCGAGCAGATCTTCGTCGACGGCGACGACACCCCGTGGAGCAAGGCGTTCCTCACGAGCGCGTACGCCTCGCGCGGGGTGAAGATGCGCGTCACGAGCGGCGGCGGCGCCGAGGCCCTCATGGGAGGCGCCGAGGGCCGGTCGATGTTCTACCTCGAGGCCCGCTGCGTCGCCCTGGCCCGCGCGATCGGCGCGCAGGGCGTGCAGAACGGCGGGATCGACTCCGCGTCCGTGGCCGGTGCGGTGCCGCGCGGCGTCCGCTCGCTCATGGCCGAGAACCTCATGGTCATGGCCCGCGGGCTCGAGGCGTGCACCGGCAACGACGCGCTCATGAGCGAGTCCGACGTCCGGCGGACCTCGCGGACGATGCCGATCTTCCTCGCGGGCACGGACTTCGTGTGCAGCGGGTTCGGCTCGATCCAGCGCTACGACAACATGTTCGGGCCCTCGCAGTGGAACGCCGAGGACATCGACGACTACCTCGTCATGCAGCGCGACTGGGGCGTCGACGGCGGCCTGCGGACGGCGGAGCACGACGACGTGGCCCGGCTGCGGCAGCGCGCGGTCGAGGCCGTGCAGGCGGTCTACCGGCACCTCGGCCTCGCCGACCTCGACGACGTGTGGGCCGCGCAGGCGGTCGACGCGGCGGGCTCGAAGGACGTCCCCGCGGCGGACCTCATGGCCCCGCTCACGGCGTCCCGGATGATCACCGAGACGGGCCTGACGATGGTCGACGTCGTCGCTGCGCTCGACGTCTGCGGCTTCGACGAGGAGGCCCGCCGGCTGCTGCGGCTGCTGCGCGCCCGGGTCGCCGGCGACTACCTGCAGACGGCGGCGATCTTCGACGAGGACTTCGGCGTGCTCTCGCTCGTCACCGACCCGAACGACTACGCCGGGCCAGGCACCGGGTACGAGCCGACGCCCGCCCGGCAGGCCCAGATCGACGCCGTCCGGCAGCAGCGCTCGGTCGCCGACCTGCGCGCCGAGCAGGCGCACGGGGCGAGCGACCGGCTGCGGGTCGTCGGCCCGGCGGCCGCGGGCTCCGACCCGCGCGACGTCGTCATCGGGGTCTCCCCCGCCGTCGGCCGGGCGATCTGGACGACGCTGTCGGGACTGGCCGTCGTCGACGTCCTCGACGAGCTGCTCGCGGGCCTGGAGGAGGAGGGCTGCCGGGGCCGGATCGTCCGGGTCAACGACACGATCGACCTCGGCCTCGTCGGGCTCACCGCCGCCCGGCTCGCGGGCTCCGGCATCGGGATCGGGCTGCAGGCCAAGGGCACCGCGCTCATCCACCGGCGCGACCTCTCCCCGCTGGCCAACCTCGAGCTCTACAGCGTCGCGCCGACCGTGGACGGTCCGCTCTACCGGCTGCTCGGGTCGAACGCCGGCCGGCACGCGAAGGGTGCGACCCCGGAGCCGGCGCGCAACCCCTACTCGGACGAGGCGATCGAGGCGAGGTACCACACCAAGGTCGTCTCCCTCGTGGCCATCGAGCGGACGTGCAGCGGCACGACCCCGCCGGAGCAGCTGGAGCTCGCATGACCGACCCGCTGGACGCCGACGTGGACGCGCTCCTCGAGGGCGTGCGGGCCGCGACGGTGTCGATGGACGACTTCCGCATCACCCCGGACACCCTGCGGCACCAGGCCGGGGTCGCGCGGACGCACGCGAACGGCCAGCTCGCGGAGAACTTCGAACGGGCCGCGGAGCTCGTCGACGTGCCGGACGCCGAGGTGCTCGCGCTCTACGAGCTGCTGCGGCCGCGCCGGGCCACCGCCGACGAGCTCGAGGAGGCCGCGGCCTCGCTCGAGGCGCGCGGCGCCGTCCGCAACGCCGCGCTCGTCCGGGAGGCGGCGGCCGTCCACGCCCGGCGCGGGCTGCTCCGCACCCGGTGACGGCGGCCATCCCGGCAGCCGGTCCGGTCGCCGGTCCGGTCGCCGGGGCGGGCGTGGGCACGGTCGTCGCCGGGATCGACGTCGGGAACTCGACGACCGAGGTCGTCCTCGTCGAGGTCCTGGGCGACGGGCCACCACGGCCGCTCGCGCACGACCGGGCGCCGACCCGGGGCCGCAAGGGCTCCGCGGCGGCCGCGCGGGCCGCCGCGGACCTCGCGGCCCGGACCGCGCGCCGGGCGGGGCTCGTCGTCGGGGCCGCCGCCGTCGCGCCCCAGCGCGCGGTCGAGACCTCGACCGTCGAGGTCGAGCGGGAGCGTCCCGACGTCGCACCGCTCGTCGTCGCGGGCGGCCGGGCGCGGACCCCCGGCCGACCCGGGGTCGGGGCGGGCCGGCCGATCCCGCTCGGTGCCGAGCCGCCCGCCGCGGAGCCGGTCGTGCTCGTCGTCCCGCCCGACGTGCCGTTCCGGGACGCCGCGGCCCGGGTGACGGCGCTGCTCGCCGCGGGGGCACAGGTGACCGCTGTGCTCCTCGGTGCCGACGAGGGGGTTCTCCTGGCCGCCCGGGTGCCGGCGCTCCCCGACGGGGTGCCGGTCGCCGACGGGGCCGACACGGCCGCGGCCCTGCGCTGCACCCGGCTGCTCGTCGAGGTCGCCCCGCCGGACGGCGTGCTGCGGGCCGCCGTCGACCCGCTGCTCGTCGCCGCGACGTTCGCCCTCACCGACACCGAGCGGCCCGCCGCCCTCGGCGCGGCCCGGGTGCTCGCCGACGCCCGCAGCGCCGTCGTCGGGCTGGACCGGGCGGCGTCGTCGGTGCCCCGGGCCGAGGCGCCGGCGCGCGCCGAGGGCGACCGCGACCGCGACGGCGACCCGCTCGCGACCTGGCTCGTCGACCTCGACGCCGTCGTCGCGCACGTCGAGGGCCGCCGCGGGCCGGAGCCGTTCGGTGCCGTCCTCGCGGGTCTCGAGCCGGCGCCGGACGGCGGTGCGCACGACGTGAGCGGTGTCGTCGCGCAGGTGCTCGGGGTGCCCGTCGCCGTCGTCGCGTCGGAGGCGGCCGCGGCCCGGGCCGGTGCGCTCACGACGCCCGGTGTGCGGCCGGACGCCGTCGTCCTCGACCTCGGCGGCGGGACCCTCGACCTCGTGCTGCCGGACGCCGAGCACGTCGCAGCGGGCGCCGGCGAGCTCGTCACCGCGGCCGTCGCCCGGCTCGCCGGCTGCTCCCGGGGCGCGGCCGACTGGGTCAAGCGCGGTCCGTCGTCCCGGCTGGAGGGCCCGCACGTGCTCGTCGGCGAGGACGGCGAGCGGCGCTTCGTCGACCGGCCGGCGCCGTCCGACGCGGTGGGCAGCCTCGTCGTCCCCGGACCGGCCGGGCTGCTGCCCTTCGCCCGCGGCCTGGACCCGTCGCAGTGGCGGGCACTGCGGCTGCGCGCGAAGCGGGTCGCCCTGGGGGACAACGTCTCCCGCCTCGTCGCGGCCGCGGGCCGGCCGCTCGCCGGGCGCGACGTCGTCCTCGTCGGCGGCGTCGCCGGGGACGCCGAGCTGCTGCGGGTGCTCGACACGGCGTTGACCGGCTGCGCCGTCGGCCGGGCGGACGTCGCGGGCGGCCGCGGGACCGGTGCGCTCGGGCACCGGTGGGCCGTCGCGTACGGGCTCACGGTGCTCTCCACGGACGGCACCCGGGGCAGACTGGGGACATGAGCGACGTGCAGATCCGACGGGCCGCGCCGGACGACTGGCGGCTCGTCCGCGCGGTGCGACTGGCCACGCTGCGGACCGACCCGGCCGCCTTCGGGTCGACGGCGGACGACGAGGCGGGGCGGCCCGAGCAGGACTGGCGGCACCGGGTCGAGGCGTTCACGTGGTTCCTCGCCGTCGACGAGGCGGGCGGCGAGGCGGGCGGCGGACCGGTCGGCGTCGTCCGGACGGGGACCGAGGACGGCGCGGCCGACGGCGAGCGGATGCTCGCCTCGCTGTGGGTGGCCCCCGGGCACCGCGGCACCGGGCTCGTCGACCGGCTCGTCGACGCCGTCGCGGCCGACGCGCGGGCGGCCGGGGCGCGGTGGCTCACGCTGTGGGTCATGCGCTCGAACGCACGCGCCCGGGCGGCGTACGAGCGGCTCGGGTTCGTGCCGGTGCCGACGCCGGCCGCGCAGTCGGGGCACGAGTGCGCGGGCGAGGTGCGGCTGGGGCTACGGCTCGCGCCGCCGGCGGACGTCGCCGTCCGGACGATCGCGGCGGCGGACGAGTGGCAGGTGCTCCGCGACGTCCGGCTCGAGGCCCTGCGCACCGACCCGGACGCGTTCTACTCGACGTACGCGGCGGAGGCGGCGTACGACGAGGCGCGCTGGCGCGAGGGGGCGGCGCGGGCGTCGATGCGGGTCGCCGTCGACCCCGGCACCGGCGACGTCCTGGGCTGCCTCGGGACGTTCGAGGAGGAGGGCGCACCGCCCGGCGGCCTGCACCTGTACGGGATGTGGGTCGCGCCGCGGGCCCGGGGCCGGGGCGTCGCCCGGACGCTCGTCGACACCGTCTGCGTGCAGGCGCGGCGCGACCGTTTCGAGCGGGTCACGCTGTGGGTCGTGCTCGCGAACACCCGCGCGCGGGCGGTGTACGCCGGCCTCGGGTTCGTCGAGGAGGAGCCGCCGCCCGGGGTGCACGACTACCGGCCCGAGGGCGAGGTCCGGATGGTGCGGCACCTGGCCTAGTCACCGCCACCGCCGCCCCCTCCGTCGCCACCGCCCCCGTCGCCACCGCCGCCGTCCGACCAGCCGTCGTGGCCCCCGGAGTGGCCTCCGGAGTGGCCCACGCCGGCGTCGACCGCACCCAGGCCGCCGGAGTCCAGGCCCCCGAGCCCGTCGAGGACGTGGTGCCCCGGGCCGTGGTGGTCGTCGTGGTCGTGGTGGTGCCCGTCGTCCTCGCGCCCGGACGACCCGGCGCCGGAGACGAGGAAGGGGTACGTGTCGACCGTGTCGACGCCGGCCGCCACGGTCCGGCGCAGGTCGACGAGGACGGCGACGAGGCCGGGGTCGGCCAGGGCGAGGACGCCCAGGCCGCCGAGCGCCGCGACCGCGGCGGCCGCAGCGGCCGGGTCGGCGTCCCAGCCGGCGGTGGGTCCTCACCGACGCCGGGNCTCGGGGGCCTGGACTCCGGCGGCCGGGCGGCGGCGCGCGCCTGCTCGACGGCGTCGCGGGACTGCGCGGCGAAGGACCGCCCGGCGTCGGTGAGGACCCAGCGCCGGCCCGGCAGCATCCGGCGCCGCACCTCCTCGGCGAGCCCGGCCGCCACCAGCGCGGGCCGGACGACGCCGCGCAGGTAGCCCTGCCCGTCGGTGTCGACGGTGAGGCCGCCGGTCCAGTCGGCGACCCGCACGCCCTCGCGGCCGTCGGCGTCCGGGACCCCGACGCAGGCGTCGAGGGCGGTCCGGGCCGGGCGCAGCACGGCGGGCAGCGCGGCCTCGGGGGTCGGGCCGGCGACGAGCAGGTGCTCCTGCCGGGGCTCCCCGCGGCGGCCGGGCACGAGCCGCGCCTCGAGCCGCAGGGCACCGCGGGCGAGGGCGTCCACGAGCGCCGCACGGACGACGTCCGGCTCGTGCGGGCGGCCGTCGGCGAGCAGGACGGCGTACTCGGGGGCGGTGTACCGGCCGGTGGCCCGCGCGAGGTCCGGCGGCGGGGTCCAGGTCATGATCCGAGCCTAGGGCGCCGGCGCCGCGGCGTCCTGCGCCCGGCCCGTGCGCTCAGACGAGGTCGGGGATCTCCGTGACGTCGTACCAGAGCAGGTCGTTCGCCTCGGCCTCGTCGAGGGCGAACTGCGCGTCGTCGTCGCCCGCGTCCGCGGCCGGCAGCGCGGCGACCGCCGCCTCGACGGTGCCCTCGACGCCGGCCTCGTCGACGTGCACGCTCGCGACGCCCGCGAGCGTGACGTCCGCCGCGACGAGCACCTGCGAGCGTCCGCCGCCGGCCGGGCGGACCGAACTGTCCGGGACGTCGGCGGCGAGGACGACGCGCCGGCGCGGCGCGGACGGGTCGGCGGCGAGCAGTCGCAGCACGGCCTGCGCGGCGTCCGTCATCGCCGTGAACTCGAGCTCCTCGAGGTCGCCCTCGACGTACCACTCGCGGACCGCGGGCGTCACCGCGTAACCGACGAGGGCGGCGGCCGCGTCGTCGTGCAGCGGCTTGGCCCACTCCCCCGGGCGCAGCGCGCCGTCCGAGTGGGCCGCCGCCAGCAACGGCAGGGTGACGGGCAGGTAGACGCGCATCAGCCGGCTTCCTCCAGGTGCGCTCGCACGGAGCCCCCGTCGTGGTCCGGGTCCGGACCCGTCGGGTCGACGTCCTGCTCCTGCTCCCGGACGGGGGCGGGCAGGTGCTGCAGCGGCTCGGGGTCCCCGAGGGCCCGGGTCGACGTGAGGAGCGAGGTCTCCAGGACGGTGCGGCGGCGCTCGACAGCCATGAGGTTGGCGCCGATCGCCTCGAGGTCCTCCGGGCCGGGCCCGACGACCGTGACGTCGGTGCCGCCGGCGTGCACCTTGGCGACCTCGCGCAGGCAGCGCCGGGTGACCCGGCCGCGCCAGCGCCGCTCGGCCAGGGCCCGCCAGTGGGTCGGGCTGTCGAACGCGAACGACACCATCGGCGCGAGGACGAAGACCTCGTCGAGGCCCAGCCCCGCGGCGAGGTCGACGTTCGTCGCCGAGCAGGCACCGCCGTCGACGTAGCGGCGGCCGCCGATCGTCACCGGGGCGTACCAGCCGGGGATCGCGCACGAGGCCATGACGGCCTCCGCGAGGTCTGCCGGTGGTGCGCCCGGCGCGCCGAACGCCGTCCGGCGGCCCGACTCGTAGTCCATCGCGACGGCCCGCACCCCCGGGTGCGCCGCCCAGCCGGACGGGACGAGCGCGCCGATGAGCCGGCCCACGGCGTCGAGCCGGCCGCGGCCCTCGGGCAGGAACGCCGACAGGACGGCGGTCGGCGGGAGCCGGCGCAGCCGCCCCACGTTGTGGGTGAACAGGCCGGTGCTGCCCGGGGTGAGCCGCGGGAACGGCGGCAGCGGGCCGCCGGTCGAGGTGTCGTAGTCCCAGTCGCTGTCCGCGAGCGGGCCGGACGTCACCGGTTCGCCGAGCTGGTGCGCCCGCAGCTCGTCGACGCTCACGCCGGCACCGAGCATGGCCGCCATGACCGAGCCGGCCGACGTCCCGATGATGACCTCGGCGTCCCGGGCGTCGACCGAGTGCACCTGCTCGAGGGCGGTCAGGGCACCGACCATCCAGGCGCCGCCGAGCACCCCGCCGCCGCCGAGGACGATCCCCCAGCGGGTCACCGGGCCGACTCCCTGAGCTCGGCGAGCGACTCCCTGATGCACTGCGCGAGGACCTCGAGGTCGGGCATCGCCTCGCGGTCGGCGTTGAGGCCGTAGTAGACGCCGCCGTCGTACGAGGTGAGACCGACCGCCAGCGACTGCGAGCGGGCCAGCGGGATGACCGGGTAGGTCGAGAGCATCCGGGCACCGACGACGTACAGCGGCTGCTGCGGGCCGGGGACGTTCGTGACGACGAGGTTGAAGAGGCGGTGCGACAGCCCGCTGGCGACCCGGGCCCCCAGCGAGTGCAGGGTCGGCGGGGCGAACCCCGCGAGGCCCGCGAGCGCCGGGGCGGCGACCGCCTGGCCGGCCTCCCGGTGGGCCTTGGTCTGGTACGCGACCTGGTGCACCCGCATGAGCGGGCTCGCCTCGCCGGTCGGCAGGTCGACGAGCAGCGAGCCGACCCGGCTGCCGACGGCCCCGGCGTCGCCCGGCTCGACGACCCGCATGCTCATGGGGACGAGCGCGCGGACGACGCTGGCCGGCTGCACCGAGGCGCCGCGGGTGAGCAGCCAGGCCCGCAGGGCACCGGCGAGGGTCGCGAGGACGACGTCGTTGACGCTCGTCGTCAGGGCGGGGACGGCGGCGGCGACGGGCACGTCCCGGCCGCCGGCGACCCGGCGCCGGCGGCGGTTCGCCGGACCGGCGAGGAGGTGGTTACGGATCCGGCGGTAGTCCTCGAGGTCGGTCGACACCATGGCGAACCGGCGGTGCTCGGTGACGTCCCGGTTCAGCGGGCTGCGGGGCAGCGAGCGGGTCGCCGACCGGGCGGTGAAGACGAGCCCGGTCAGCGCCTCGAACGCCTTGCCGGCGGTCTCGCGGGCGTCCCCGACGCCGGCGCGCACGGTGTCGACGACCGCCTGCGGCCGGCGGACGGCGTCCGCGACGGCCGAGACGACGAGCTCGACGGAGCTCGGCTCCGGGGACGGGCTCCACGTGTGCGTGGGCGGGGTCGGGTGGTCGGCGCTGACGTCGAGGACGACCTGGCCGAGGTCGACCGCGTGGACGCCGTCCACGAGCGCCTGGTGCACCTTGGTGACGACGGCGACCCGGCCGTCGGCGAGGCCCTCGACGAGGATCAGCTCCCAGAGCGGGCGGCCGCGGTCGAGCGGGCGGGCCTGCAACCGGGCGACGAGCTCGGCGAGCTGCTGGGGCGTCCCCGGCCGCGGCAGGGCCGAGCGCCGGACGTGGTAGCTGATGTCGAAGCGCTCGTCGTCCACCCAGACCGGGTTGCCGAGCCGGGCCGGGACCCACCGGACGCGCTGCCGGTACCGCGGGACGAGGGCGATCCGGGCGGCGACGTGCTGGACGAGACGCTCGAAGTCGAGCCCGCCGCGGGGCGGCTCGAGGATCATGACGCTGCCGACGTGCATCGGCGTGGTCGGCTCCTCGAGGTAGAGGAAGGACACGTCGAGCGGCGAGAGCCGGTCGGGCACGGTCGGACCTCCTTCCCCGGGGCGTCGGGACGCGACGGCTCGATCCTGCCACCTCGGACCCCCGTAGGGTTTGTCCCGTGCGTCCACCGCTCACCGTGCCGTCGTCCGCGTCCGGCCGGGCATCCGTCCACCCCGCCGCGCACGTGCCGGACGTCCCGCCCACCGTGCTGCCCGTCGTGCCCGCGGGCACCCGGGCCGCCGTCCGATGACCGTCGTCCTCGCGCACGGCATCGGCGGCCGGGAGGACCTGCCGCTGCCGCTCGGCTGGGCGGTCACGGGGGCCGCGGTCGCCGTCGTCGTCTCGTTCGTCGCGCTCGGCCTCCTGTGGCACGCACCGCGGCTGCCCGGGGCCGCGGCCGGCCGCCCGCTGCCCGGGTGGGCCGCCTCCGCGCTGGACTCGCGCGCGACGAAGGTCGTGCTCGCCGGGCTCGGGCTGGTCGCGACCGGCTGGACGCTGCTCGCTCTCGTGCTCGGGCCGGACGACGCGAACAACCCGGTGCCGTGGGTGGTCTTCGTGCTCCTGTGGGTCGGCGTCGTGCCGGTGTCGGTGCTCGTCGGGCCGGTCTGGCGGCGGGTCAACCCGCTGCGGACGCTGCACGCGCTGGTGAACCGGGCCGCCGGGCTCGACCCGGCCGAGGGCGTCCGCCCGCTGCCCGCGGGGATCGGCTGGTGGCCGGGGGCGGTGGGGCTCGGCGCCTTCGCCTGGTTCGAGCTCGCGTACGAGGACTCGACGACGCTGCCGGCCCTGCGCTGGGCGATCGGGCTCTACGCCGCCGTCCACCTCGTCGCGGCCTTCACGTTCGGCAGCCGCTGGTTCGACCGCGGCGACGCCTTCGAGGTGTGGTCCGGCCTCTACGCGAGGATCTCCCCGCTCGGCCGCCGGCCCGACGGGACGCTCGTGCTCCGGGCGCCGCTCGCCGGTCTGGACGCGGTCGCCCCCGCGCCGGGGCTCGTGGCGACGGTCAGCGTCATGCTCGGCTCGACGGTGTACGACGGTCTCTCCGGGTCGACGGTGTGGGTGTCGTTCGTGCAGTCGCAGCCGCTGTCGCGCACGCTCGTCGCGACGGCGGGGCTGCTCCTCACGATCGGCGCCGTCGCCGGCCTGCTCGTGGTGTGCGCGCTCGCCGCGGGACGGCTCGGCGGGGCGGACGACGTCCGTGCGGTGCCGGGGCTGCTCGCGCCGTCCGTCGTCCCGGTCGCGCTCGGGTACGTCGTCGCGCACTACTACTCGTTCCTCGTGCTCGAGGGCCAGAACGCCTTCGTCAAGCTCTCCGACCCGCTCGGCACCGGCGCGGACTGGCTCGGCACCGCCGGGATGCAGCCGAGCGCCGCGCTCGTGACGCCGGGGATCGTCGCGAACCTGCAGGTCGCGGCGATCGTCGTCGGGCACGTCCTCGGCGTGGTCGTCGCGCACGACCGGGCCGTGGCGCTGTTCCCGCGGGCCCGGGCCGTGATCGGGCAGGTCCCGCTGCTCGTGCTCATGGTGACGCTGACGTGCACGGGGCTGTTCCTGCTCTTCGCGGGCTGACGTCGCACGGCCGGGTCGCACCGGTCAGGGGCGCGGCCCCTCGAGGAACGGCTGGTACATGAGCCGGGCGTGGTTCTCGGTGAGCGGCTCGTCGGCGACGGGCGTGCCGTCGAGCGCGAAGACCCGGCGCCGCAGCACGTTGTGCCGGGTGAAGACGCCGGGGAGGTCGTTCGTCATGAGGTGGGTCTGCTCGTAGACCTCGTAGCGGACGACGGCCGGGGCGTCCGCGGTCCAGGCGCCGACGAGGTGGGTGCCGGTGACCCGCAGGGCCAGCCGGAAGGTGTCCGCCGTCCGGTTCTCGACCTGGAGGTCGAGCGAGGGCCACGCACACGTCGCGCCGCTGCCGAACGGCTGGGTGCGGCCGTTGTCGGGGAAGACGTCGTAGCTGTGCCGCCAGCGCTCGACGACGGTGAGCGGGGTGTGGAGGGTCATCCAGTAGAGGAGGTTCGTGCACTGGCACAGGCCGCCGCCGACGCCCTCGGCGAGCCGGCCCCGGTCGAGGACGAGCCCGGTCGCGAAGCCGCGGCGCCGGGTCGGCGGGCCGACGTGCGACCAGAACGAGAACCTGCCGCCGGGCGGCAGGACGAGGCCGTCGAGCCGGGGGGCCGCGAGCCGCAGGTTGACGACCTTGCCCTGCTGGAGCCGGTCCTCGAGCCCTGCGAGCCGGCGGAACAGCGGCGTCGTGTGCTCGGCGACGGGGTACGGGTGGTCACCGGCCGGCGCGGTCGTGAGCCGCAGTGCGCCGCGGTGCCGGAACCAGTCCAGCTCGCGGGTCGCACGGCGGACCGCCGGACCGGCGACGGGGCGGAGCGCGTCGCGCAGGCGCGCCGCCCGGCCCGACCCCGTGGATGTCGTCGCTGCTGGCATGGTCGTCCCCCGGTCCCGGCGCCGTGCACGCCGCCGTCCGGGTGACGCCGGAGATCGTCGGGAGGTTGCCCGCCGTCAGCGGAGCATGCGGTCGAAGAGGATCTCGAGCTCGCCGAGGGTCTCGTCGTACGTGCGGTGCAGGACGCCGACCATGCCGGCCGCCGCGGCCGCGCTGACGTTGTGCGGCAGGTCGTCGACCATGACGCACTCCCCCGGCTCCAGGCCGAGCAGCTCGACGGTGTGCCGGTAGATCCGGAGCTCGGGCTTGCGCATCCCGACCTCGCCGGAGATGACGACGACGTCGAAGAGGCCGTCCATCAGCTCGGTCGGGTACTCGTTGCCCCAGGAGTTCGACAGCAGCGCGGTGCGGACCCCGGCGTCGCGGGCCCGCCGGACGAGCCCGAGCATGGAGTCGTCGAGCCGCTCGAGGTCGCCGAGCATCCGCCGGGTCAGGCCGGGTGCGGCGACCGGTGAGCCCTGCTCGGCGAGCCGGGCCGCGAGGACGGCGTCGAACTCGGCGACCGGGAGCTCGCCGCGCTCGAGCCGGTGGACCGGCGAGTCGCCGGACAGCCAGAGCATCGGGGTGCTCCCGCCGTCGTCCTCCTGGCCGTTCTCGGGGCCGGGGCCGCCGGACTGCTCGACGTCGGCGACCGGGCCGGTCGAGCCGGGGGCGGGCACGGCGTCGCGGGACGGCAGGACGACACCGCGGCCGGGGCCGACGACGCTGCCCTCGAGCGCCTCGGTGGCCGGGCGACGGGGCCCGACCCAGGCCCGCATGACGTCCCGGAAGTGCCCGAGGTCGACGCCGTCGCGCTCGGCCCAGGCCGCCATCGCGGCGTCGAGGGGCGGGGTGAGGACACCGCCCCAGTCGACGAC
This sequence comes from Kineosporia sp. R_H_3, assembly GCF_002198675.1. Classification (GTDB taxonomy): domain Bacteria; phylum Actinomycetota; class Actinomycetes; order Actinomycetales; family Kineosporiaceae; genus R-H-3. The sequence continues at coordinate 23,776 of NZ_MWLL01000149.1, forward strand.
GAGGGCCTTGAGGGTGCCGGCCCACGCTGCCTGCGGGCGCTCGGCCGGGGCGTCGTGCGGGGTGCGGGCCGTCGTCGGGTCGGCGGGGGTGTCGGTCACGCGTTTCTCCTATGTCAAGCCGCAGCCGGCAGGGTGCCGGCAGCG
>NZ_MWLL01000015.1 GCF_002198675.1 Kineosporia sp. R_H_3
CGCAGGGCCGTCCCGCCGGCCCCGCCCGTCGTGCCCGGGGCACGGCCCTGCGCCGGGCGCTCGCCGCGCTCGTGCTCGCAGTCCTGGCGCTCCCGCTGACCCCCGTCGCGGCACCGGCGTCCGCGGCCTCGTCCTACGTCGTGGCCCCGTGGGGCAGCGACTCGGCCGCCGGCACGTGGGCCCACCCGTTCCGGACCCTGACCCGGGGCATGAAGGCGCTGCGGGCCGGCGGCACCCTCGTCGTCCGCGGCGGCACCTACCGGGAGCGGGTCAAGCTCCGCCCGGCCAAGGGGACGGCGTCCCGCCGGATCACGGTCCGGGCCGCCGAGGGCGAGAACCCGGTCGTCCGGGGCGTGCTGTGGCTGTCCGGCGCGGACTACTGGACCCTGCGGAACATCGATGTGACGTGGAGCACGGCGAACCGGTCGAACGAGCACATGGTCAAGATGAGCGGCGGGGTGGGCTGGCGCATCTGCGACGCCCAGATCTGGGGCGCCCGGTCCTACGCGGCGGTCCTCGTCACGGGCGGCGCGCGTGCCTGGAAGATCGACCACAGCTGGATCCACGACACCTACCGCACGCACACGGTGAACCAGGACCACCTGATCTACGTCAACGCCGGCATGGGCGGCGGGGTCATCGAGCGCAACGTCCTGTCGCGCAGCACCAACGGCCGCGGCATCAAGGTCGGCCCGGCGTCCCCGTCCGCCGGGGCGGTCGGCAACGTCGTGATCCGCTACAACACCTTCTACGACAACCGCGGCCCGTCGAACGTGCAGCTGTCCTACGGGGCGTCGCGGGTCCGTATCTACCGCAACATCTTCGTCCGCAGCGGGTACGGCAAGCCCAACGTGACGACGTACCGGCTCAGCGGCTACGGCAACGTCATCGCGGACAACGTCGGCTGGGCCTCGACGCGGGTCGTCTACCCGGCCCGAGGGCTGCGCAACGCCGGCGGCAACGTCAAGATCAACCCGTACCTCGGCTGGGGCTACTCCCCGGGGTCGGCCCGGGTGCGGGGGTACGGGCGCTTCGGCTGAGCGCTGGACGCCCCTCACGAGCACGACAACCTCTTCCTCGTCGACCACCCCGGCCGGCGGAGCCGGGGTCACGGTCCGTCAGCGTGCCATCCTCCTGGGTGGCACGCTGACGCGCCCGTCCATCATGCAAGGAGCGGCCGGTGATCGTCCGGCGATCCGCCTCGGCCCTCACCTCTTCGGCCCTTTTCCTGCAAACCTCCGACCGGCTATCTGCGCCCGCTGATAACTTCCGGATTCGCAAGGACGCGGTAACCAGGTGTAACAGGGACCGGTCGTCCGGATGAACGACCTGTAAACGCGCAGGTCGGACTGATGGGACGCCGGGAGCTGGACCTCCGGCTCGTGATCCGGGGCGAAACGTGCGGAAGGGGCGCAGACTTGTCTGCAGCAACAAAGCGGCTGTCGTTGCTCGGTGTAGCCGTGGCGACGGGGGCCGAGGTGCTCGCGGTCTGGCCGGGGGTCGAGCGGTGGGCGCTGCGCCTGCTCCTCGCCTTCGTGGCCCTGTTCCTCGTCCTCGTGGTGATCGGCAACACGGGGGGCCGGACGGCGTCCGACTCCCTCCCGGAGCGCCGGTCCCCGGACCGCTTCAAGGCGGAGATCAACCGGGCCCGCCGCTACGGCCGGGCCGTCGCCCTGGTCCGGGTGCGGACGTCGGCGGTCGCGGTCGCCGAGCGGCTCGCGACCGACCTCGACTCCCACCTGCGCGCCGACGACGGTCACTGGACCGACGGCCGTGACGTCCTCGTCGTCCTGCCCGAGGCGAACCGTTCGCACGCGATGCAGTTCGTCCGGCGCTTCCAGGCGACGCTGACCGACGTCCGCGACAGCCAGGTCGTCATCGCCTCCTTCCCGGAGGACGGCACGACGTTCGGCGCGATCGCGTCGACGATCGAGGCCGCCGCCCCGGTCGAGACGCTCGTCCCGGGCGAGGACGGCGCACCGGTCGCCCTCATCAACCTGCACGACGCGGACGTCCCGACGGTCCCGCTCCGGCTCGCCGAGGAGCGCGCCCGGCAGCAGGACGACGCCGGCTGGGACGCCGGCGTGGGCGACCGCCGGGGGGCCTGAGGCATGGCCTTCGACTACCGGCTCGTCAAGCGGCTCGTCGACCTGCTGGTCTGTGCCGTCGTCCTGCCGATGCTGCTGCCGGTCCTCGCGGCCTGCGCGGTGGCGATCCGGCTCGACACGCCCGGGCCGATCATCTTCGGCCAGTGGCGCACGGGCCGGGACGGCAAGCGCTTCAAGATGTACAAGTTCCGCACGATGGTGCGCAACGCCGAGGAGCTCAAGGCGGAGCTCCAGCACCTGAGCATCGTCCGCTGGCCCGACTTCAAGATCATCGACGACCCGCGGATCACGCGGGTCGGCAAGATCCTGCGCAAGACGAGCCTCGACGAGCTGCCCCAGTTCATCAACGTGCTCAAGGGCGACATGACGCTCGTCGGCCCCCGCCCCACGTCGTTCTCGGCGGACACCTACGCGCTGTGGCACACCGCCCGGCTCGAGGTGGCCCCCGGGCTGACCGGGCTGTGGCAGATCGAGGGCCGCAACCAGGCCTCGTTCGACGAGCGGCTCCGGATGGACATCAAGTACATCGCGACGATGCGACCGATGGGCGACCTCAAGATCGTCCTGCGGACCGTGCCGGCCGTCCTGCTCCGCAAGGGCGCGTAGGCGCCGTCGTGATGCCGGTCCGCGACGCGCGGGCCGAACCGATTTGGAGTCACGCCCCTTCGCTGGGATAGACTCCTCAAGCCTTCACGGACGGGCCCTCGGGCCCTCCGCGAGGTGAAGGGGCTGTGGCGCAGCTGGTAGCGCACCTCCATGGCATGGAGGGGGTCAGGGGTTCGAATCCCCTCAGCTCCACCGCATCACTGCAGGTCAGAGGCCCTCTGCTCGAATCGAGTGGAGGGCCTGACTGGCAAATGTGGGCAGAATGTGGGCACAGCCCGCCGTCCGCGGGCGGACTGACGCGGACCACGATGTGACATGTGCTGTAGGACCTGTGATTGCGCGGCACGATGGAGGTGACCCCCGGTAGGGGCTGATGATGGTGGGACTCGACTTCGGCAGGCTGACCAGGCGATCTGTCGTGGACACCGCCACGGAACCGAGACGAATCTTTGCCGCGCTGCCCACCCGCGCACCGAAGTACGCCCGACCCTGGGACGTGCAGACCCAGGTCTGGGACCGATGGCATGGCCGGCGCACCGAGTCCGACCTGCTGGTCAAGATGAACACCGGTGGCGGCAAGACGGTGGTCGGGTTGATGATGCTCAAGAGTTGTCTCAACGAGGGCGCCGGCCCGGCCGTCTACATCACGCCTGACATATACCTCGCCAATCAGGTTCGGGCGGAAGCCGACGCCCTGGGCATCGAGACCACCGACGATCCCCGTTCGGGCCGATTTCAGTCCGGCAAGGCCATCCTCATCACACACATCCACAAGGTGATCAATGGCTTGTCGGTGTTCGGTGTAATGGGGGACACCCGGCAGCGGATCGAAATGGGCTCTGTGCTGGTTGACGATACGCACGCCTGCTTGGCGACCCTGGAGGACCAGTACACCCTCACCATCTCCCGCGGCCACGCAGCCTACAACGAGCTCGCCAACCTGTTCGACGACGCACTGCGTGACCAATCGCCCTCTGCCGTTCGCGACCTGGCCGAAGATGTTCCGGGTGTTGCACTGCGCATCCCGTACTGGGCTTGGGCAGACCGCCATGAGCAGGTCCTCAACGTGCTGCACCCGCACCGCGAGAGCACCAACAAGTTCACGTTCGTGTGGCCACTCATCCGTGAGGTTCTGCACCTATGTGACACCGCGATCAGCTATAGCGAGATCGAGATCAAACCGCCCTGCCCACCGATTGACCGGATCCCTAGCCTGGTCGCCGCAAAGCGCCGGATCTATCTGACTGCAACTCTGGCCGATGACAGTGTCCTGGTCACGCACTTCGACGCCGCGCCCACCACCATCGCGACTCCAATCACCCCGCAAACCGCGGATGACCTTGGCGATCGCATGATCCTCACTCCGCTGGAGACTCACCCCGGCACTACGGACGACGAAGTACGAGACTTCCTCGTTGAGCAGGCCGCGCGCCACAACGTCGTGGTCATCGTGCCGTCCCGCCGGCGAGCCGCGTTCTGGAGAGACGTCGCGGCCGCCGAGCACGACAGCACCACCATCCACGACGGTGTCCGCAGCCTGCGGGAGGGGCACGTCGGCTTGGTTGTTCTGATCAATAGATACGACGGCATCGACCTCCCCGGAGACGCCTGCCGCATCCTCGCCCTCGACGGGCTCCCCGAGGCATATAGCGCTCTGGACCGCATCGAAGCCCTTGCCCTGGACGAGAGCGACGCGATGATCACGCGTCAGATCCAGCGCATCGAACAAGGCATGGGCCGTGGAGTGCGATCCAATGATGACCACTGCGTGGTCCTGCTACTCGGCTCAAAACTCACCCAGCGCCTGCACAGGGCCGGCGGCGCCGCAAAATTCAGCCCGGCGACCCACGCCCAACTCCTGCTATCTGAGCAAGTCGCCGACATGCTGCACGGCGTGCCGTTTACCGAGCTCGGCAGCGTGATCAACCAGTGCCTGGACCGGGATCCTGAATGGGTTACCGCGAGCCGTGACGCCCTCGACGGCGTCACCTACCCAACCACCAGCACCATCTCTGGTATCGCTGTTGCCGAAAGGGAAGCATTCCGACTGGCTGAGCTCGGCCGCTACCGGGATGCTCACGACAAGATGCGTGAGGCGATCACCGCCGCCAGCGGCGACCGCCGCCATGAGGGCTGGCTGAAGCAACGCGCCGCCGGCTATCTGCACCTGACTGATCCAGCCGCTGCGCTGCAGATGCAGAGGTCCGCTCAGATCGACAACAGGGCGGTGCTACGCCCGAGGGATGGCGTCGAGTACCACCGCTTGAGCAGCATCGCTGACCAAGCGAGGCAGGCCGCCGAGTGCCTGACCACGCGCTACAGCAACGGAAACGATCTGATCGTCGGCGTTGCGGCGATCCTGGAAGACCTCAGCCCTGATCCCGACCCGGCCAGCGTGCCGAATTTTGAGCAGGCCGTGCACGATCTCGGCTTGCACCTGGGTCTCGGCGCCCAGCGGCCAGAGCGCGACACCGGGGAAGGCCCGGACGTGTTGTGGTCCCTGGGCGAGTTGGCCTACCTCGTCATTGAGTGCAAGAGCGGCAGCACGACTGACGCGATATGGCGCCACGACGCGGAGCAGTTGTCACACTCGATGGACTGGTTCGACGAGAAGTACGACCACACGTGCAGCGCGACACCGATCCTGATCCACAAGAGCCTCATGCTGCACAAGCAAGCGTCGGCGCGGCCAGCGGCCAGAGTGGTCACCTTCGACAACCTCGTCAAGCTGCGCGACGCCGTCAGCAAGTACGCCGCAGCGCTGGCAGCCGACAATGGCTACCGGGACACGGGGAAGATCAGCGCCCAACTGGCGACGTGGGGACTCAACGGCAAGTCGTTCGTCCAGAAGTGGGGAGTGGCGCCCCGCAAGACGTGACTGTTCGGGGGTTCATGACGTTTGCGGCATACCGAAGAGGAAGGGACGCGACGCTCGGCTGTTCCATCCGATCTGGGGACCAGGGCTATCGAAGGTGCCAGCGCAGTTCCGGTGACAGCTTCCCAGGTCTGACGTCAATCCGTCTCCCCTTGCCGAGGTGCAGATGCTCAGCCTTGCGAGCCTGCGCCATGGCGCCCTCAACGAGGTCGACGAGGTTCGGAACGGTGGGACCGGGGGGACGGAGGCTCCTGCCGGGACGACCGGACCGCTCTCAGCCCCAGCGCTGAGGCTTCGGTCTCCGAGAGTGACGTGTCGGTTCCATCGTGGATCCTCTCGACACGAGACAGCTCGGGGGCGGAGTGTCGGACCTCGCGGATAGGGTCAGTGTCATTAAGCCGTGACGAGTGGAACGTGCCCGAGGAGTATCAGTCGTGACTGAGGAACTGAGCGTCCCCGTGACCGGGACGACGATCGATGTCACCCCGCACCCTCGCCTACTGGCCGTGCTCGGTGACATCGAATTCGCCCCGTGGCAGTGCCTCGCCGAGCTCATCGACAACGCCTTCGATGACTTCCTCGCGGCACGACCAGTGGGTGAGACGCCGACTGTTGCCATCTCGCTGCCGGGACGACGCTCAGATCGCCGTGACGCTCAGGTCTGGATCAACGACAACGGTCGGGGAATGAGCTTGGAGCACCTCACCGGTGCTGTCTCGGCAGGCTGGACCAGCAACGCGCGATACGGAAAGCTCGGCCTGTTCGGCATGGGCTTTAACATCGCAACTGCTCGGCTCGGCAACATCACCACAGTCCGCACCACTCGAGCTGGTGACCTTGACTGGCTCATCGTCACGCTCAATCTGCGAGACATGGCGAAGAATGCCAACTTCGAAGTCCCGATCACCCGAGAGCCTAAAGATGACATCTCGGTACACGGTACAGAGATCATCATCAGTGACCTGAAGCAGGAGCAGCACGAGGCTCTTTCCAGGCAGCAGACCAAGATCCGGCGTGTCCTCGGTGACGTCTACTCGTTCCTGCTCCGCGAGAAGGGGTTCTCGCTGCTCGTCGACAACACGGCGGTCCAGCCGTTGCTACCATGCGTTTGGAACCACGACCGTTTCGTGGTGGTTCGAGGTGAGCGCATTACCGCGTACATTGAGATCAACAAGGATCTGACGCCACTGGCGGCCTGCCAGGACTGTGGCCGATGGCAGGATGCTGGCGTCTCGGCGTGCGAGGAATGCGGAAGTCGCCAGATAGAGGTTCGGGAACGCCGAATCGAGGGTTGGCTGGGAATCCAGCGATACTCTCACAAGACCGACTTCGGTATCGACTTTCTACGCAACGGCCGGAAGATTCTAGTACGTGACCCCAGTCTATTCTCGTGGGTTGACCCGAACGAGCCGGGAGCCCATCCAGTTCCAGAGTACCCAATTGAAGTGCCCTACGAGGGTCGCATTGTCGGCGAGATCCATCTCGATCACGTGCGGGTCAACTATCAAAAGAACGCCTTCGAGTTCGACACTCCGGAGTGGAAGTACGCCGTGCGTCAATTGCGCGGCGAAGGACCGCTACGGCCGCAACACGCACGTGCCGCTGGCTACGACACCAACGAGTCCCCGATCGGGAGACTTTTCACCGGATACCGGCGACTGGATCCGGGCCTGCGCAGTCTGGTTCCTGGCGACGGATCGCACGCCATCAACCAAAGGTCCAGGGACTGGGCGGAAGAATTTCGGAGGGGCAACCCAGACTTCGAGAGCGACGCCATGTGGTACGAGGCCGCTCGCCAGCATGACGAGCCCAAAGCCAACGTACCTCCGGAGGCCACGCAGACGAGTGACGATCCCGAGCAGGACGCCCGTGCCCGTCTCGGCATCCCGTCGCCGACCGACCCTGTCCCGATGGCGCCCGACCTGGCGCAGGTGCGAGAGACCGAGGAACAGAAGCAGGAGCGCTACCGCTCAGCAGGGGAACAGCTACTTGACATCTCAGGCGAGTACTCGTTACCGAACTACAGTTCCTGGCAGGTAACCGTTTACGGGCTGACTGGGACTGAGATCGTCGACTCCAATGGGCAACGAGTTCCCGTCTATGTCCAGGGGCAGCGTGGGCCTGAGGTACACGTTTTCGTTGATTTTGAGCACCCGCTCTTCACCGCGTTTGGCGGTGACCCACGCGAGTACGCAGTGATCGGGATTGCGGAGTACATGCGGGAGCGGCGGGGAAGCAACACGACCCTCAGTTCGATCGTCGCGGACGTCAAGGAGCGTTGCCTACCAGACCAGAAGGTCACGCCAGACGCGCTGGCTGCTGTAGCGCACGGTCTCTTGAGCCGCCTCCGAGACGCCATGCGTCCCGTGGTCGCCGGCAATGCTGAGGGGTTCTGGGCGCTCATCGGCGCGGATGACCAGGCGACGGCCGAGCAAGCCTTCGCCGGTGAGGGACTCGACATCGCGTGGGCTGACGTTCGGGCCGAAGGTGAGTGGATCGCCTACGCCCCCGTCACTGCCGTCACGCGGCTTGTTCAGCAGCGCCCGGACAACTTCTTCGACGGAAAGGTATTCCGCGCCAGCTACGGCTCGTTCCAAGACGCACACGCACGTTCCCTCGCTGTCAGCCGCATAGCAGGCTATCTGAGCGATGTCGGTTTGCTTGCTGAGCGTCGGACCCGCACGCGGCCGGATGATCTGAACCGTGGGCGTCTGAGTTGCCGCCTGCTTGACAGTGAGCTCGCTGAGGTTGCGACCAATGACTGAGTCGTATGTCGACCCGCGTCTACTCATTCTTGGTGGACCAGATCGATTCACCCGACAGGTGGAGCGACTCCTAGGGCAGCTTGGATATAGCGACATTATCAACATCGACGGAGCGGGTGACCGAGGTGGCGATCTGCTGGCGACCATCAGCGGCGTTCAGTGGGTCCTCCAGTGCAAGTGGCAGCGCCGCGGCTCAGTTCCGAAGGCGGGGGTAAACGAGGTTTCCGAGGCCATGGACCATTACCGCGCAGAGCGTGGGGTCGTTGTCACGAATGTTGCCCCTAGCCGAGACGCGGTGACGCGCGCTCAGACGCTCGCGCGCATTGGCCAGCGGATTGATTTCTGGACTGGCGCAGATCTGAGCCAGTTATGGGATCAGTGTCCTGAGCGAGGTGCGCGTATTCGGCTGCGCGACTATCAGCGGGATGCCGTGGCTGCCCTAATCGAAGACATAGACACTGAAGGTCGCGCGCTATTGGTGCTGGCTACAGGGCTCGGCAAGACAGTCATCGGGGGAGAGGTGATCGCGCATCACCTCGAGCTCGACCCGAACGCCGATATTCTAGTGGCCGCCCACACCAAGGAGCTGGTGGCTCAGCTGGAGCGAGCTGTTTGGCGCCACCTCCCTAAGACAGTGAAGAGCCAGATATTGACCGGAGACGAGAAACCCGCCGACCTGCACGGCGTCACTTTCGCCACCGTGGCGAGTGCTCTCACGGCCGCACGTCGAGGTTACCGGCCGGCGGTGGTAATGGTCGACGAGACCCACCACGTCGGCGAGGACGGTCACTACAGCCAGTTGCTTGACGAACTCAAGGACTCCAGTCAGTTCGGTGTCACCGCGACGCCATGGCGAGGCGACAAGTACGACATAGAGGACCGGTTCGGCTCGGCCTCTTACAAGCTCGGGATTGAGGAAGGTATGCGTCGGGGGTACTTGGCGCAGGTCGACTACCGCCTGTTCGTTGACAACATTGACTGGGATGTAGTTAAGGACGCCTCACGCCGCTCGTACTCGATGAAGGAACTCAATACCAAACTCTTCCTGCCGCAGCGTGATGAGGCAGTGCGTGACGAATTGCTCACCGCGTGGAACTCAACTCTCGATCCACGTGCCATCGTATTCTGCCAGACTATCGAGCACGCCGAGCGCATGGCGGAATTACTGCGTCGCACGCCGGAGTGGCACAACGCCCAGGCGATCCATACCGGACCCGGTTTGACGATGCGTGACCGGCAACTCCGGCTCCTCGACTTTAGGGCGGGACGGGTTCCGATTCTCACTGCGGTCGACATCCTGAATGAGGGGGTCGATGTGCCTGACGTCAACATCATCTGTTTCGCGCGCGTAACCCACAGCCGGCGAATCTTCGTGCAACAACTCGGCCGTGGGCTCCGACTCCGCGAGGGCAAGCACAAGGTCATCGCCCTCGATTTCGTTAGTGACCTTCGTCGAGTGGCGGCTGTCCTAAACCTGCGTCGACAGACCGAGGCGGACGAGATCGAGGTTCTGCCGAACGTGCCGCAGCCCGAAATCACTTTCTCCGACGCCAAAGCCGAATCCCTACTTGAGCAGTGGATCTTGGATGCGGCCTCGCTAGAGACCACGAACGACGATGCGCGCTTGCAGTTCATCGACCCGGAGATTGCGGTCCCATGACACGTGCCGACTCTCGCAGAGTGCCCGCCGAGCAAATCGAGTCGGTGGTGAAGGCACTTTACGCGGACGCCGACCGAGGGGGATGGGAACACCTTTCACCGAACCAGCGCACCGCCCAATATGACAAGTGGGTCTCGGACCCCGAGATCGGTGGCCTGCTCACAGAGTATATGAGTAGCGAAACGGCACGTTCGTGGATCAAGGACGGACCGATGAAGGAGTATGCCCGGGCCCTCCAGGGCGCGGGTCGATATGCTCGATTCGGTTCCTCGCTGGGGCCAACGCCGACGCTGATTGCCCGCCATGCACTGGGTCCAGGGGCGATAGTCATCGATGGCAGCACGGGGGTGAAGCCTTTCCATGGCGTCGCGTCTGTTGAGGGAGGAACCAAGACATACCTTGCATGGGGCGAGGCTAAGAACTTCCGTTACCTTGTCTGGGCATGCCTGAACTACCTGGCGGCGACGCCAGGTGTGGAGGCGGTCATTGTGGTCACGGAGACCATGGCCGACCCGACAACGGCGGCCGAAAGGTCACGACTCGCCATTATCGCGGACCGCTGCTCTCTGGGGCTGAAGTACTACCGGACCGCGGCAGCGAAGCGCGTAGCAGCTGAAGGGGGTGCGTCATGAGGCGCGACCCTGTGGTGACATCGCGCATCATGGCGGCGGTCAAGAGTTCGGGAACTCGCCCCGAACTTGCGTTGCGCCGAGAGTTGTTTGCCCGTGGGCTTCGTTACCGCGTTCGTACCACAGTGCTGGGGCGGCCCGACGTGATCTTCGCCGGCCCGAAGGTGGCCTGTTTCGTCGACGGCGACCGGTGGCACGGCAATGGCTGGAGGCTACGCGGCTACGCGTCGTTCGAGGACGAGTTCCAACACCATAACGCGGAGTTCTGGAGGCAGAAGATCACCCGCAACATGACGCGCGACCGCGAAGTGACCAGACGGCTGCAGGCTGATGGTTGGCTGGTCTTGCGAGCCTGGGCTTCGGACATCGAGCGCGATCTCGGCGCGGTCGCCGACCGGGTGGAGCTGGCCGTGCGTGCTCGAACGAAGGGGGAGCCCTGATGGCCCCCCGACATACCTCCATCGAGCTGTTCGCCGGTGGAGGAGGAATGGCTCTCGGCACCCGCCAGGCCGACTACGAGCACCTCGCCCTGGTTGAGTGGAACAAGAACGCTGCGGCGATCTTGCGCCACAACGCCAAGAAGCATCCTGAGCTTTGGCCGGTCGAGGACGTTCACGAACAGGACGTGCGGGAGTGGCTGCGCGAGACCGACATCAACGAGGACGAGGTCGACTTGGTGGCCGGGGGACCGCCGTGCCAACCCTTCTCGCTGGCTGGAGTACACGCTGGCGACATGGATGAGCGAAACATGTTTCCGGCGGCCATCGAAGCGGTTCGAAAGTTTCGTCCACGCTTTGCGCTTTTTGAGAACGTGCCTGGATTGACCCGGCCGTCCTTTGCGCCGTATTTCAGCTACATCAAGCACCAATTGGAGAAGCCGACGATCGCGGCCAAGGGTGACGAATTGTGGACTGAACATCACGATCGCGTGAAGAAGGCACGAGCCCGAGAACTCCGCTACGTTGTTCACGAGCTTCTTCTTGACGCCGCCGACTTCGGGCTTCCACAGAATCGTCGACGCGTCATCCTGGTCGGCATACGTAGCGATGTGCCGGGCGCCGAGTCGTGGAAGGAGCCTGATGCCACGCATAGCAGGGACGCGTTGCTCTACGACCAGTGGGTTAGCGGAGACTACTGGACAGAACACCGCGAGGCCATGCCTGAGTTGCCAGATGGTCTGGAGAGTCGCGTTCGTGACCTGAAGGAGGGTGGACGGCCGCCGGGCCTTCGGTGGCAGACCATTCGTGATTGCATCAGGGGTCTTCCAGAGCCGGTCGACCGCTTGTCAACACCCGGCTTCGCAAACCATGAAGGGATTCCGGGCGCACGCACTTATGCGAAGCACTCTGGGAGTCCCTTCGACTGGCCCGCTAAGACAATCAAGGCAGGTGTTCATGGTGTAAGCGGAGGCGAAGCGATGATCCGTTTCGATGACGGGACCGTGCGCTACCTCACTGTGCGTGAGGCAGCACGGATCCAGGGCTTCCGGGATGACTATGAGTTCCCTGTGGCCCGCTCCCGCAGTATGGGTGCGATCGGCAATGCGGTGGCCGTTCCGCTGGCCGAGCTACTTACCCGGCGACTGTCTGATCTTACGATGACTGCTGGCGAGTAGTTGATGAATCGAGCCCGATTCTGGCGCACGGCTGGGGTGGGCACGAATTGAGCTACCTTAGGCTCGCCATGGTCAGCGTCGCGACAGCGAAGCCGACCAAGGCCCCCGTCGATACCTGCGCGACTGTGTGATCGCGCAGACTGACTCGGGCCCAGGCAATGCCGGCGACGAGAGGGCATAAGGCCCACATGGCTGCTCCGAACTCGAGGACGAGGATGGCGAGGGTGCCGGCGGCGCAGGCTGTGTGGATCGAGATCTTCCAGAAGATGGTGATGGCGAGCGCGACGGCGACGCCCGCGACCATGGCCGCGACGAGGGCGAACAGGGCACGAGGGGCTCCGAGCCACCAGGTGAGAAGCAGCCCGACGGTGACCGACACCAATCCGATGACCATCATGATCGGGCGTTCTTGACGCTTGGTGAGGTGGCGGTCGCCAAGGTGGCCGCGCCGGATGCCGAGCATCATGATCGCGTAGGGGAGACCGCCTGCGAAGAAGGCGGTAACGGCGCCGTAGAGCAGGCCACGTCCCACGCTGGGGCTGGCGTGGATGGCCACCGCAAACAGCAGGGCGACGATGAGCACGATCGGTGCCAGAGCTTCGGTGAGGAGGCGCGCCACGACCAAGGCACCCGTCCGGCGAGGCTGCTGTTGTGCGATGTCCCTGGTCACGTGGTCGTCCTCGGAGTCGGGTGGCTTGGTGGATTCTCCCCGATGGCGGGACGGGCCGTCACAGCGAGATGGTGTCGGGGCGACCTGGGCAGCAGGCGCGACACTCGGGCGAGGTGATCCACATCGTCAGCCAGGGTTGAGCTCGCGGGCTTCGACCTGGGTTGCGCATGGGCGATCCGGCCCTCGCGCTTGTTGGCCACTGCCGCCAGTATCGCGAGCACCTCGGATTGCTCGTCGTCCGGTCGAGCGGGAAGGGAAACGCCGGGAGGCAGGTATGGGGCAAGAGCGAGGTAACCATCCCGGATCTCGATCACTCTTCGGTACAGCCGCAGGTCCAGGTCGCGTAGTCGGAACACGTCGACCAACCGAGAGCCAGGCGGATCGAGCGCAAAGCCGGCTTCGGCGCAATACATCAGCTCCCAGAGGCGGTAGAGCCGTTGCAGGTTCCGATACGTCACGATCCACGTACGAGCGGCTCCGGCGCGGTGGGCCAGGTAGGGGAGCGCTGACCCGATGATGACCAGCAGCCCGCCGGCGACGGCGAGCAGCCGAGAGATCGTCGACTCGATGCCGCCGTCGGCGCTGCCGCGCCCGGCGACGAGCATGACGACGAAGACGGCCTTGACAGCGACGTAGCCGAGCCCGAGCCAACACCCCAGACCAATCAGCCGCAGGGCGAGCGCGAGCGGGCGTTGAGCGGCTCGGCCATATCTCATCGTGCCGCGGATGACATCGATCAATGCCAGCCACAGGTAGGCGAGGGACACGACCAGGTAGGCGGCTACGGCCGGCTCATGGCCGTAGTCGCGGGTGAACCTGGCGGTAGGGGTGTCGACGGGCGCGGCCAGGAAGCACGCCCACAGCGCGACGACGAAGGCCCCCAGGACCAGGCCGCGCCGTCCGAACCGAAGCCCGGCGGCCCCCTGGTCGCCCAGCCGGTGGAGCATGATCTGGACCGACCAGGCGGCACCGAGCAGGGCCGTCCGCGCGATCGGCTCTCCGATGTTGGCGACCCCGGTGACTCGGCCTACGGCCAGGTGTACCGCGGGGACGAAGAACGTCGCCGTGATGGCGAGCAGCCCGAACGTGACCAGCAGCATGTCGAGGGCAGGTTCGCGGTGGCGCCGTCGCAGCACGCTCGCCGACTCGACTGCAGTGGTCAACCACAGCAAGACCGCGACGAACGCGACGGCGTCATCGACCACGACGCTCGTCCTGTCGGCCGCCGAGGGTCGCTTCGAGGCGAGCGAGCACGTCTGCATCCCTCGGTCGAACGGACGCTCTCGACTCCGTGGACGCCGGCCGTTCGGCCCGTTGCAGGACGAGCGTGGCGATCATCTCGGCTTCCTGCTCCTCGACCGCGGAGTAGCTCGACCGGGACAACACACGCCTCACCATGCTCGGGTCGAGGTCGGGCAGCAGCCCCGCCAGCAGCTCAGGCGCAAGCTGGGTGGTCGGCTCGTGCGCGGCGAGCAGGTGGGCCAACTCGTGAACGATGATGTGATCACGGTGCAGCCTGCTGGTGCCGTCCTCATAGAACACCCAGTCGACTGCGGGCAGAGCCAGCCATATCCCGCACGGGCCGAGCGGGGAGGTCTTGGCGAGCAGCCGGACCGGCCGGCCACGGCGGCGACTAACGGAGTCCGCGAAGACGTGGACGTCGAAGGGGTCCGGGACCTCGATGTCCAGCAGGAGCCGCTCGCAGCGCTGACGCAGCGCCTTCAAGTTCACGGCCACCCCCTCCATGGGGTCTGCTTACGCCGAGTACGTCAGTCGTCCAGTCCCTCGAGTTGACGAGCTCGCTCGATCATGTCGGTGATCGCCTTCAGAGTCTGAGTGGACAAACCGGACGCGCGCAAGGCCACGTGGCGAACGTCGGCGTCGCGCATGGACGCGAGTAGGTCGAGCTCGACGTCGATGCGGTCGGCAGCGGCCTCGTCGAAGAAGTACGCAACCGGGACGCCGAAGAAATCGGCGAGGGCCTCCAGATGCTTCTTAGTGGGGTTGTCGCGCAGCCCCTTGCGCAGCTGCCACAAGTAGGACGCCGAGATGGTCGGCCCGCCGCGCTCCTCGATCGCCTTGGCAACCTGCTCGTGCGTGTACTCGCCCTTCGCGGGCCGCACCACCTGGAAGAGGTGGTCGATCTTGTCGGCCAGCACCCTCGGAGCCGGGGGCGAGGGTTCCGTCATCACCACCTCCTGAGCATCCGACCGTTGACACTCGTCTGCAGTCTACAGTAGTAAAGAGACGTTCCTCTGAAAAAAATGACGAGCGCTGATGATCATCGGAGTTCAGGTGTAAGGACTGTCCGCCCATCAGGTAGGGGGCACCGTGACTGGTTGGAGAGCGCGACAGTCTCGTGGCGCTTGCGGTCGGGCGCGATATCGAGCCACGACCGGCGTGGTCGCCGTGCTGCTGGTCAGCGTGCTCGTGGCGGCGTGCTCCGGCGACAGTTCGCCTGGCGGGGCGCCGTCCACCGCATCCACGTCGTCCTCGGGTATCACAAGCACCGCCTCGGGGACCAGTTCGCCCGCGGCGAGCACGTCGCCGTCACCTTCGCCGCCGTCCACCGCGGACCGAGAGGCGACCGATCGGGTAGCCGTTGAGCAGGCCTGGACGACTTACTGGCAGATCCACCAGGGGCTGTTGGCCAAGCCGTCCACGGAGTGGCCCGCCACAGTCGCCAACGTCGCAGTGGACCCGACTCGGCAGCAGGTGCTCGACGAGGCGAAGACCTTCGCCGCGTCCGGGCTGGGCTTCTACGGCCAGGTGGTCAACCACCCGTACTGGAACAGCCCGATCGACGGCAAGGACCTCGCGGTGATGGGGGACTGCATGGACACCAGCCACTACGGAACCCTCGTCGTCAAGACCGGCGTCAAGCGCACGGTCGGCCGGGCGAAGGACAACACCCGAGCCACCTTCGTCAAGGGGGACGACGGGACGTGGCGGGTCCAGAAGATCGAGTTCCTCGTGGATACGCCATGTTGACCCGCGGTGCCTGGACGCGGCGACGGGTGCTGGCTTCGGCGCTGGCAGTTGCTGGGATGTCGGTGGCTTCGGTGCTCGCCGGACCCGTGGCATCCGCTGGCGCGACGGGTGGCGGCAACCCACCGCCGATCATCGTGACGCCCGGTGGAGGTGGGACGGTCGGAATCGACGTGCACGCGCCGGGGCGCCCTGGTCGTGGCGGGAGCTCCAAGGACGGTGGCCAGGCAGCCACCGTGGCCGACGTATCGGCGGTTGATCCCTGTTCGGTGAACCCGACCAGTCGTGCCTGTGCGGCGTCCGACCAAGGTCTGTACTGCTACGCCTGGGGATCGGCTTTCCTCCAGGCCGGGCTGCCGCCGACTGGTCTTGGCCCGCTGATGCAGAGTGTCGGCTGTGCCCCCACGCTCCCGGTGGTCACGCCAGCCATGCTGGCCCAGCAGGCGTACTCGTTGCTGCGCCTACCGGAACCCACGATCGAGAGATCACCGACGGCGATCAACAGCGATCGGGGTCGCCCGTACACGTGGGTGAACCTGTGGACCTGGTTCTGGACGGACCCAGCCACCTTCACTCCGAGATCGCGCACCGCTTCCGCCGGGGCGATCTCGGCGACCGCGACGGCGACTCCGGTCGCGCTGGTCTACGACCCCGGAACCGGCGACGCGCCGGTCACCTGCCCAGGCCCCGGCCGGCCGTGGCAGGAGCAGGACGGCGACGCTGCGCCGTCTGGCGGCGGCTGCGGCTACACCTACCTGCACGTCCGCGACTCGGTGACGGCCACGGTGACGATCCAGTGGCGCGTGACCTGGGTCGGTAGCAACGGCCAGACCGGAGCTCTGCCGGTGTTGCTCACCTCCGCGTCCTCGTCCTTCATGGTGCAGCAGCTCCAAGCGGTGAACCGCTGATGGCTACCACCGTGTCGCCTCGACCTGCCAAGGCGGGGCGGTCGACGCGCTCGGCGACAACACCCTTGCGGGCAGGCGCGGCGTTGCCGACTCGTCAACGGCGGCCGGGCTGGACGGCGCTCGCGCTGACTCTGATCGTCGCCTTCGCTGCGATCGGGGCCTGGCTGTACTCCTCGGCAGGCGCGAAGACCGCCGTGGTCGTGGTCGTGCGGAAGGTACCGGCCGGTCACCTGATCGAACGCGCGGACGTGTCAACGGTCGCGGTGGCCGGCGCCGTGACTGCGATCGCGGGTCAGAACGTCGAGTCGGTGGTCGGGGAGGTCGCCGCGGTGCCGCTTCTCCCGAACATGTTGCTGCAACGCTCGATGATCACGACTGAGCCAGTGCTGGCTCCTACCCAGGCTCAGGTGGGCGTGGCGGTCCGTTCGGGGCAGATCCCCGCCGATGGTCTGGCGCCGGGGGATGCGGTGACCGTGGTCGAGCTACCGGCGACCGGCGCGCCCGAATCGACTACTGCCTCGGTCCTGGTGGATCGAGCCACGGTGTTCGCCGTCCGGGATGACCCGGCTCTGGCGGGTGGCACGCTGTTGACGCTCGTTGTGCCCGCGGAGCGGGCGGTGGCAGCTGCGGCGGCGAGTGGCGCTGGCCGGGCCGCGCTGATTCGGGTGGCCCCGCGATGATCGTGGCCATTTGCGCGGACAAGGGCTCGCCGGGAGTCACGACGGCCACGGTTGCCCTGGCTATGGCCTGGCCAGGGGAACGGCTGGTGGTGGACGCCGACCCGGCCGGCGGTGACCTGGAGTTCCGGGCCCGGCATCCCACGACTGGTGGCCGGATCCGCAGCGAGGGCGGCCTGCTTGCTCTGGCGGCCGACACCCGCCTCACGCTGTCGCCTGAGGCCCTGCCGGGCTATGCGCAGCCCACGCTCTGGGGTGTCGATGTGATCTGCGGGCCGCCGAACGCTACGTCGTACGCGCCGATGCGCAGCCTCTGGCCAGCCGTTGCCGACACTCTCGCGGCCTGGCCGGGGACCGCCTTCGCCGATCTCGGGCGGCTCTACCCGGGCACGCCGACGATGGCCATTGCTCATCGATCCACCGTGATCTTGGTGCTCACGGAGGTCAGCGTCGAGCACCTGTTCCACCTGCGAGCCCGAGTTCCTGAGCTCGCTTCCCAGTTCGGTGACCCCTCCCAGCCCGTCAACCCGGTCGCCGTGGTTGCGCTGGCCAGGCGCCGGGACGCAGCAGACGCCGTTCAACAGATCAGCCGGGTGCTGGAGTCGGTGGGGTGCCCGGTGCCGGTGCTCGCCTCGTTGGCGATAGATCCTGGGTCGGCGCAACGGTTGCGTGAGGGCCAGATCTCGGTGCGGATGAGCCGTGGACACTTGCTGAGGTCGGCTGCGGATGTCGTCGACAGGGTGACTCAGCGGTGGCCGACGCTTGCCACAGCAGACCCCGCTGCAGCGACGGTGGCATCGTGAACGGCGACCCGGGCTACGGGCTCGTCCGCATCCTTCAGGGTCAGGTCGCGGATCGGATGACCGCGGCGAAGCAGGCACGCCAGAACAGCGGCCAGCCCGAGCTGACGGCGGCCGACGAACGTCAACTCGCGCTGAGTTTCATTCGGGACGCCGTTGCTCGGCATCGTCGGGCCGAGATCGCCGTAGGCCTTGAATTGCCCGACCCGGCCCAGGACATCGATCTGGTCGAGGCTGTCGATGCGGCCATGTTCGGCGCCGGTGCCCTGCAGGAGCTGCTTGATGACCCGGACGTCGAGAACATCGACATCAACGGCTGCGACGAGGTCTGGGTGACCTACGCCGGTGACCGGGGCAAAGTCCGGGCACGCCCTGTCGCCGCGACAGATGAGGACCTGGTCGACATCGTCCGGACCCTCGGCTCGTACGCCGGGATCAATGCCCGGCCGTTCACTCCTGCTACCCCGGAACTGGATCTGCGTCTGCCGGATGGGTCGCGCCTGTCGGCGATCATGGGTGCCTGCGAGCGGCCGTCGGTGTCGATCCGTCGCAACCGATTCCCGCAGATGTTCCTCGACGACACCCCGGTCGTAACCGCCGGTCCCCGAGGCAACGGCCACCGGGACGCTCGTCGTCCAGGCAGTAGCTCTCGTCGGCAGGTGACCCTGCTGGAGTTGGGGTCGATCGACGCCCAGCTCGCGGCTTTCCTGCGCGCGACGGTCCTCGCGCGATGCAACCTGATGATCGCCGGCGCGACAGACGCCGGGAAGACCACCCTGCTGCGGGCACTGGTGAACTGCATCCCGCCGTCCGAGCGGCTGATCACGGTGGAACGGGCCATGGAGCTCGGGCTGCGCCGCCACCCCGACCTGCATCCCGACGTGGTCGAGATGGAAGAGGTGCTGCCGTCGTCCGAGGGCGGCGGAGGGGTCAGCATCGGGGCGCTGGTGCGCCGAACCCGGCGACAGAACCCGTCCCGCGTGATCGTGGGCGAGGTTCTCGGGCCCGAGGTGGTCGAGATGCTGTCGGCGATGAGTCAGGGCAACGACGGGTCCCTGTCGACGATTCATGCCAGGGACGCCAGCGATGTGTTCCACCGCCTGGCCACCTACGCCGCCCAGTACGAAGGCCTGTCCTTTGACGTCAGCCATGCCCTCATCGGCTCGACTATCGACTTCGTCGTTTTCGTCCGTAAGAACCCGCGGCTCCGTGGCCGCCGCTGTGTGATGGAGGTGCTCGAGGTCACCGGATCCGCGGACGGGCGGGTCACCCGCTCCCGCATCTTTGCCGAAGGGCCGGACGGGTCGGCGATCCGCGACCCGGAGGTGGCGATCATGCGGTGGCGGGCGCTCGCGGAGGCCGGCTACGACGACGGCGCCTGGCACGGAGCGGCCGCAGGCATTCAGCCCTGGGCCTCCGGAACTGGGTGATCACCATGGGGCTGCAGGCGGAACCACTGCTTGGCGCGTTGATTGGCGCTGGTCTGGCCGGTGCGCTCGTGCTGCTTGTCGTCGGGATCCGGGGCACCCTCGTCGAGCCGGGCCGCCCGCCCGGACGATGGACGGCGCTGTGGCGCCGGCTCACCTCACCCGCGACGGCCTCCCGGCTGGTGGGTGTGCTGCTCGTAGGCCTGGTCGTCCTGCTGCTCACCCGATGGCCGGTTGCTGCCGTCGCGGTCGCGGCACTGGTGGCAGGGTGGCCGCAACTGTTCGGTGGGCTCCGGGCCGAACAGGCCCAGATCGCCCGACTCGAGGCGTTGGTGGTCTGGACCGAGTCGCTGCGGGACACCGTTGCGGCGCACGCCAGTCTGGAGCAGGCGATCCCGGCGTCCACGTCGAGCTGCCCACTCCTGCTGCGCCCGGCTCTGACCCGACTGTCCGGTCAGATCCGCGCCCGGGCCCCGCTGGACGTCGCCCTGCTCAGCCTGGCCGCCGAACTCGACGACGCCAGCGCTGACCTGGTGTGCGCCGCTCTGATCCTCAACGTACGGCGTCGAGGCGACCGACTCGCCGAAGTGCTCACCGGATTGGCAGTCGCGGCCCGGGAGGAGCTCGACATGCGGCGACGGGTCTCAGCCGGGCGCGCCGGGCTGCGCCGAGGCGTGCAGATCGTCGTCGGCATGACGGTGGTGTTCGCGGCGTTCCTGATGGCCTTCGGTGGCACCTACGTACGCCCGTACGACACGGTCTCGGGGCAGGTGGCGCTGCTGGTCGTGGTCAGCATGTTCGCCACCGGGTTCGTCTGGCTGCGCCAACTGTCGGCGGCCGACCCGGTCACGGCCTTCCTGGCCCGGCCTGGCAGCCCTGCCGTGCTCGACGCAGATCACCAGCGGCTCGTCGCGTCCCTGACGGGGCAGCCAGCTCGGTCCGGTGCTGCGAACGGGGCCCGGCAATGATCGCCCTCGCGGTGGTCGGGGCCGGGTTCGGGCTCGCGGTCTTCGCACTGATCTGGCGTCTCGCTGCACCTCGACCGTCGGCGCTCGTGCAGCTCGGACGGTTCGACGCCCAGCAGCGCGCCGCGACGACGAGCACCTCGACGCTCGGAGGGGCGACGTATGGGCTGACTACGGTGTCCCGGGGCGATGTCGGAGGAAACTCGTGGCAGCCTGACCGAGCGGGGGCATTGCTGGCCCAGGCGCTCGAGCGACGAGGGGTGTTGCTGACCGCCTTGCGCCGCGACCTCGCCCTGACCGGCCACAGCCTGGAGTGGGCGCTCGGCCGGAAGCTCCTCGCCGGACTGGCGGGTTTCGCTCTGGTCGCTGTCACCGCGACCGTGATGCAACTGCTCGCCGGCTGGGCACTGCCTGCCGGGACGCCGGTGCTGCTCGCTCTCCTGATCGGGGTCGGGTTCTCGTTCCTGACCGATCTGGAAGCGCACCGCTTGGCAAGTGCGCGGCGTCGGGAGTTCCGCCGCGCTCTGGGTGCCTACCTCGACCTCGTCGCCCTCGAGATGGCCGGCTCGGCCGCACCCAACGAGGCGCTGCCCAACGCCGCCCGGGTCGGCACGGGGTGGCCGTTGGCGTTGCTGCGGGACACCCTCTGGCGAGCGACTCTGTCCGGCACCGACCCGTGGCAGGCGCTCACCGACCTGGGAGAGCGGATCGGGGTCGGCGAGCTCCGCGACCTCGGCACTCTGGTCCGTCTCGTCGGGCGGGACGGCGCCCGAGTCCGCGCCACCCTCACCGCGCGAGCCGCCACGATGCGCCGCCGCGAGCTTGCCGAAGCGGAGGGTCGCGCCGGTGAGCAGGAGCAATCGATGCGCCTTGCCCAGGTGCTGATCGGGTTCGGCTTCATCACTTTCATCTCCTACCCGGCCGTCGTGGCGGTGCTGATGCTCTGAGGAGGCAACTCGTGTTGACCCAGTTGAACTTCGTGCGGGCCTGGCTTATTACCCGCCTCCGCGCCCACAGACATGACGACCGTGGCGACATCGTCCAGACCGCCATCATCGTCGGTCTGTTCGCCGCGGCGGCGATCATCGTCGTGGGCATCCTGGTCGCCAAGGCCATCGGCGCTGCCAACGCCGTGCGCACGCAGTAGCAGGCCACCGGTGAACGGGATCCGTGACCGGCTGCGTCTACGCCGTCGTCGACAGGGCGACGGTGGGTACTCCGTCGTGGAGGCGGCGATCACGCTGCCCGCCGTGGTGCTGTTCACGATGCTCGTCGTCCAGTGGGCTCTGCTCTGGCACGGGCGACACGTCGTCGAGTCCGCCGTCCAGGACGGCCTCCGCGCTGCTCGTGCCTACCAGGCCACCGCCGCTGACGGTCAGAGCTCCGCACAGAGCTACCTGCAGGCTGTCGCCCCCACCTTGGTCACCGCGCCACGAGTCGAGGTCTCGCGCACTGCAACCACCGTCACCGTTCACATCCGGGCCGGCGTGCTCTCGGTCATCCCTGGTGGGCCATTCCAGGTCGACGAGTCCGGAACAGCGCCCGTGGAGCGATTCTCATGACACGCAGCGGTGGCAGCGCTCGATGGGCTTGGCGTAGGGCTGCAAGAGGTGAGGAGGGGTTGATGGCGATCGAACTGGCCATCCTCGCCCCGGTCGTGCTCATCATGCTTCTCGTCGTCGTGGCGTTCGGGCGAGTCACCCACGGTCGCGCGCTCGTCGACGAAGCCGCTGCCGTCGCCGCCCGCGCCGCATCACTCGCAACCACGCCAGGGCAAGCCCACGCCGACGCTGCGCAGGCCGCTCGCGAGTCCCTCACGGCCGCGGGCCTGTCCTGCATCGGGGCCGGGGTGACCGTCGACACCGGTGCATTTCGGCCCGGCGGCCAGGTCGCCGTCACCGTGACGTGCTCCGTGGACCTGTCCGCGACTGCCATGGCCGGACTGCCGGGAACACTTGCCATGCGGGCCTCAGCGAACTCACCGATCGAAGCTCACCGCGACCTCGCCGGACCGATCCCATGACGCCCAGCGCACTGAAACGCAACCGCCGACCGCCCACGGGGTGGAGTGTCCAGGGCGACGAAGGGTCCGTGTCCGTATACCTGGCGGTGTGGGCGGTAGCGATGATGGCGATGGCTGGACTGGTCATCGATGGGGGAGCAGCGATTGCCGCCCGCGCTCGCGCGGCCGACCTCGCCGAGCAGGCCGCCCGAGCCGGAGCCGACGCCCTGTCCCCAGCGTCCCTGCGGGGACTCACCCCGACAGACCTGCGAGTCGACCCCACCGCAGCCCGCGCCGCAACTGATCGAGTGCTGGCGCTCGGCGGAGCCACAGGTGAGGTAACCATCGCCGGCCTCGACGTATCCGTCACAGCGCACGTGCCGCGGCAGGCCACGGTGCTGACCGCGGTCGGCATCAACGACCTGACCGGCACCGCAACTGCGACGGCCACTGTCCTTCACGGCACCACGACGCCGGGAGGACCGTGATGCGATACCTACGCGCCCTCGGAGCCGGACTGCTGCTCGTAGCAACGGTGATCGGCATCCCCGGCCTCCTCGCCGTGACCATCGGCAACCCCCTGCGCGGCTGGCCAGACCTGGCCGCCGGCGACCTATCGGACACCGCCCTCATCGACGTCCTGGCTGCAGTCGCCTACGTCGCCTGGGCCCAGTTCGCGATCGCAGTCCTGATAGAGGCGATCGCGGCGACTACCCGAGTCCGCATCCCCGACCAACTCCCAGTGGTGTTCTCCGGGCAGCGCCGCCTGGCCCACGCGCTCATCACCGCCGCGTTCCTGCTGGCCAACGGCGCCAGCATCGCGTCCCCGGCACTGTCACCACAAGCCGTCGTCGCCTCGGTTGCCGTTGCCCCGAATGCGGGCACGTCGCAACCACCCAAGTCGGTTGCCGCTTCGTCTCATGGTGTTGCGGCTGAACAGGTGTCGACCTACACGATCCGCGCCGACAGCCCCGGCACCTTCTGGGATCTCGCCGACCACTTCCTCGGCAATGGGCAACGATGGCCCGAGATCTGGCAGCTCAACGAAGGGCGTCAGCAGCACGACGGTGTCGTCATGACCTCGCCCGGACTGTTGCGCCCCGGGTGGACCGTCGCCCTGCCCATCGACCTGCAGGACAAGGCTGCGCCGGCGAACGGCGTATCCACCCGGACCAGCGGCGCCCCGACGCATAGCCCGAGAGACGGCACGGTGACCGTTCTCCGCGGTGACAGCCTGTGGTCGATCTCGGAGGCGCATCTCGGCGACGGCAACGCGTGGCCCCACCTGTACCGCCTCAACCAGGGAAGACTCCAGCCGGACGGCGGCCGACTCACCGACCCCGATCTCATCCAACCCGGTTGGATCCTCAGCCTGCCCGACCAGCCCGCATCTCAGCCCCAGCCGCCACCTTCGCACCGACGGCCGAGCGAACCATCAGCGTCCCCGACCTCGGCCCCTGCGCCGTCGCAACACGGGCTACCGACGCCGTCGTCCTCAACCATCACTGAGGCGGCCTCGCCGTCCGTCGCCTCCGTCGCGACGCCCTCGGCGGAGGCAACGCCAACGAATCGTCAGGTCGAGCGCGGGCCCTCGGCCGGGGTCGAGCTACCTGGCGGGTGGGTCGGGCTGCCGCTGGCAGCTGCCATCAGTGGAGCCGCCGCCATGGTCTGGGTACGCCGTCGCCGCCGACATCGATATCTGCCTCTCTGGTCGAACCCGGGCGAAGACCGCGACTCCGGAGACCCGTCGTATGTCGACGACGAGGATCTGCAACCACTGCCCGCCGTCGTTGACCGTCTGCGTCGCACAATCCGTCAGCAGGCACCGACCCTGCTGGAGCCGGTGCCGGCGCCCTCGACAGTCAGCGAACACATCGCCCGTCAGTCGCTGGTGTCTCCTCCGGCAGTGGGTCCGTCGGGTTTGGAGCTCGCCGATCTCAGCGAGCTTGTTCCGGATCGCGGGTTGGGGTTGATCGGTGCCGGAGCCGACTCTGCTGCCCGCGGTCTACTCGTCGCCGCGCTGACCTCCGGAGGGACGCACGACCCGGACGTGCAGGGCGAGGTCGTAGTCCCCGAGGCAACGCTCCGACGGCTGCTCGCCAGCGACGCCGGCCCGGTGAAGGACCTGCAACGGCTCTGCGTGACTCCTGATCTTGATGAAGCCATCGCCGAGATCGAGGCGATCATCCTGCGTAGGCAGCGACTCCTGGATGAGCACGACGCTGCCGACATCGCGGCACTGCGCGCCGATCCGACGAACCCACCCATGCCGCAGCTCGTGCTTCTGGCGGACGTCCCAACGGGGGAGCAGGCGGCGCAACGGCTGATCGCCCTCCTTGAGCAAGGACCCAGCACGAACTCCGCCGCGGTGTTCCTCGGTGACTGGCCCTCCGGCTCTACAGCGACCATCGAAGCTGACGGCCGCACTACCGCGGGTGATGGGAAGCCGGGGTCGATCCGAGTCGCGGTCCTCGACCAGCCGACCACCGCACAACTGCTGGGCGTCATCGCCGAAGCCGAACCGGACCGCGCGGATGACTCGTCCCCAGAAGGGGAGACCGACGGTGATCTCGACGAGCCGCCGACCTTGAATCATGAGCCAGTTGTCCCGCAGGGCATGAACGCCGCGAAGGTCAGGATCCGACTCTTCGGCAAGGTTGCGGTCCTCGACGACGAAGGCCTACCGGTGCCTGGGCTACGGCAGAACGCCGGCACGTTGCTCATCTACCTCGCCCTGCACCGCAAGGGAGCGGACAAGAACGACATCCTTGAAGCGATCTGGCCAGACGCACCGTTGCGCCGCGCAGCGGAGCGGCTCTCGACCGAGGTCGGGAACCTCCGGCGCTGCATACGCCTCGCCTTGCCCGACCAATCGGCTCAAGCCGTCGTCAACACTGGCGGCCGTTACCATCTCAACACCGATGTCGTCGACGTAGACCTCTGGCACCTGGAGGACGCCATGGGCGCGGCGGTGGCAGCGTCTGATCCGGCGGAACGAGTGCACCTATTGCAGGTCGTTGTGAGTGCGCCCGTGCTTGAGCTGGCTCGCGGTCAAGACCACAACTGGCTCGAGCCGGTTCGCGAACAACTACGCCGGAAGGCTATCCGCGCCCATACGCAGCTCGCGGATCAAATCGCACCAGAGGATGGTGCGATGGCTGCCCAACTGACCCTGCGTGCCGCTGCGCTCGACGCAACCAACGAGGAACTGTCTAGAAGGGCGATCACCGCCCTGGCTCGGGCTGGCGACGATGCGGCGATTGACACCGAGCTAAGCCGTCTGCGGGTGGCTCTTCTTGAGATCGACGAAGTGCCGTCTCATGAAACTCTTGCCATGGCGAAATCGTATAAACGCGTTGTGTGATCGCCTTATCTTCAATCCCCAGCCCAGGGCGTTCACCCGCCCAGAATCGTGAAGGCCGGCAGTCTGCGCAGTTACGCCGTGATGGTCACCGATCTCCGCGACCAAGACTCGCGCCGCTGCGTCCTCTATATGCCGAGCAACTTGGAGCCTAAGGCGCTCCCTAAGGCGCCGATGAGGATGCCGCGTCCATCCTGTCCGACCGCGTCCAGAAGTCGTCGGGCTCGTGTGCGAGCCTCTGGCGTCTCTCCCTGCTCGGCGACATCGGTGAGTGCGACGAGTAGTCGCTCGGTAAGCGACTCCGCTGAGGGCCAGGCCCCAACGGCGCGTCGTGCCCGCTCTGTGACGCCGGTGACCACGACGGGGTACCGCATCTGCGTGGAAACGCCGACGATGTAGCCACCGTCTTCGAGGCGACGAAGGGCGCTTTGTATCTGCCGCTCTGTCAAATCGCCGACGTGCAGAGGCGTGTCGACACGGTGAGCGCCCTCAACCTCCAGCCGTTGCACCAGCTCAACGAGCACAGGCAGGTCGGACTCCGCCCATAGATCGATCACAAGCACCACTCTACGTGCAGCGACCTCAGCGTGCGGGCCCGCCTGCTCTGTCGGTGCCTCGTGGCAGCATGACTCCATGACAACGGTCAAGGTCCAGGCGGGGCAGTCGATCTTGGAGGGCTACGTCAAGCGGCCTTCTGTTGGGTTGTCCGAGCTGGTGTGGAACTCCTTCGACGAGGATGCCCACGTCGTGACGATTACGTGTGGCTACAACGGCCTTGGTGGCCTCGAAGAGATTGAAGTTGCGGACGATGGCAACGGAATGGGGCTGGAACGTGCTGAACGGTCCTTCTCTCGGGTCGGTGACAGCTGGAAGTTGATGCCGGGAACCAAGAGCGTCGGCGGTACCAGAGTGGTCCACGGTCGGCATGGCCGGGGGCGATACGCTGCCTTCGGGTTGGGCAACGTCGTTCGTTGGGTGTCGACTGCCGAAAAGGTAGAGGGTGGCCTCGGAACTGTCCGGGTCACCGGTCGGCGGACATCTCTAGACAGCTTCGACATCGAGACATTCGAACCTGAGCCGGACACCGCCGAGACGGGTACTCGCGTCTCGGTCATCCAGTTGACTCAAGAGGCGGTCGCTGCATTCGATGCCGTCAGCGACTTGCGTCAGTCGATCCTGATCGAGTTTGCGCTCCACCTTGACCGGCACAAGGACTTCAGTATCCGCTTTCTGGGCCATGACATCGATCCCGGGTCGGTCCAAGAGCATCGCGAAGTGATTGCGCTGAAGGATGCCGATGAATGGGAAGGCGTCGCGACCCTAACCATCATTGAGTGGAAACTACAGAGTGTACGGCGTGCGATCTTCTTGTGCGATGCGGATGACCGCGTTTTCGAGGAGGTTGAGGCGCGGATTCAGGCACCCGGCTCCGAGTTCACTGCCTACCTCAAGTGGGACGGTTTCGGCGGTCGGGAACCGATTGGATTGGAAGACGACACTGACACACCCACCGGCCGCCTGATCGCGGCGGCCCGCGATGCCATCCGTCAGCATCTGTCGGAGCGGCACCGCCTTCGCGAGGCCGCCACCATCCAGCGATGGCGGGACGAAGGCGTCTGGCCGTATAAGGAGGAGCCGAAAACTCAGGTTGAGGCCGCTACCCGTGACACCTTCCGAGTTGTTGCCATGGCTGCGTCCCGCACTGTTGACGAGAGCAAGAGTGGGCAATCGAAAGCGCTCGCCCTCCGGCTGCTCAGGGAGACGTTCGAGAATGATCCCGAGGCGCTGCTCCCGATTCTCACCGACCTCGCGCGGCTTCCGAAGGCACGGATCGACGAGCTTGCTCAGATGCTGAGGCACACAACCCTGTCTCAACTCATCCAGACAGGCCGGGCGATCGGCTCCAGGATGGACTTCCTGAGCGGCTTGAACACGATCTTGTTTGATCGGCAGATCAAGAGCCGCTTGCTGGAGCGGCGTCAGCTACACCGGATCTTGGCCCACGAGACCTGGATCTTCGGCGAAGAGTGGAGTCTCACGGGGGACGATGAGCGACTGACCAAGGTCCTGAGGAAGTTTCTATCGAAGCTCGGAAAGGAAGTTGAGCTTGCGGACCTGCAAGAAGTCCGCCTTGAGGACGGCTCCGACGCGATCCCGGACTTGGTCCTAGGGCGGCGACTGCAGACCAACGCCGACTCCTTCGAACAGTTGGTCGTCGAACTCAAGAGGCCGAAACACAAACTCGACGACGACGACGTCAGCCAGCTTCGGGCGTACGCAAGTGCGATTGTCAATGATGACAGCTTCGCCCAGCCAAACGTGAAATGGGACTTCTGGCTGGTCGGCAACGAGACGACCCGCACGGTGGACGAACAGCGCCGCCAACGAAACCTACCCTTTGGCGTCGTTCAGGAAACCGACACATACCGCTTGGTGGTCAAGCAGTGGAGTGAGTTGATCTCCGATGCCCAGCATCGTCTCAAGTTTGTGCAGAACTCTCTGGACTACGAGACTTCGCACGACTCAGGTCTTGCCTATTTGCGCGAACGCTATCCTCAATACCTACCAGCGGAAGTGTCCAATGGGCGGGGAAGCGAGAGCGACGTCATGGTCGAACGTCCCCAATCTGCGTGAAGTCACGGCATGGGGCGGCGGTCGGCGGAGGTTGGTGCTGAGCCAGTCGGTCGCTTCGACGTGGAGCACCGCACACCTTCCGACGCGGCGACGGTAGCCACGTCCAACACGACGGCGGCCTTACGCTCGAACCCGCCGTATTTCCGTGATCTGGGTGGCCCATGACCTGATCTTGGTGAGTTGGACGACGGCGCCGGTGTGGGGTGCTTGAACGACTAGGCCGTCGCCGATGTACATGCCGACGTGGCCGGGGCGGGCTGGGGTGCCGTCGGCGCCGGGGATGAAGACGAGGTCTCCGGGCTTGATGTCGGCGAGGCTGGGGACGGGCTGGCCGGCTTGGACTTGGTCACCGGTGGTGCGGGGCAGGGGGATCCCGGCATGGGCGTAGGCCTGCTGGACGAGGCTGGAGCAGTCGCACTGGTGGGCGGGGTTTACGGAGTGGGCGTCGGTGCAGTCGCCGCCGTACGAGTAGGGGGTGCCGAGCTGGCCGAGGGCCCACACGATCGCTGTCCGGACCGGCAACGGTGTGTCGACGGGCAGGGAGAAGGCGGCGGGCAGCACCGACGCGACGTCGGAGGGCAGCCCGTCGCCGCCGCCGAGCAGGCACCCGGGGTTGCCCAGGAGTTGATCGACACCGCCAATCGCCGCTGAGGCGCCGGCACCCGTGACCGTGTTGTAGATCTGACGAGCCTTGGCTTCCTGGTCGGCGTATGCGGACGGGTGGGCGCTGCGTTGGACAGCGTTCGCCGCTTCGGTGAGCGGTATCTGCTGCCAGTTCGGAATCGCGACCAGGGCTTGGTAGAAGCGGGTCGCCGCGTAGGTCGGGGTGAGGATCTGGTCGGGGGTGCCCCACCCTTGCGACGGGCGCTGTTGGAACAGGCCGAGGGAGTCGCGGTCGCCGTACGGGAGATTGTTCAAGCTGGACTCCTGGAGCGCCACGGCCAGAGCGATGATCCGTCCCGGTGGTGGCACGCCCAGCGAGTTGCCGACGGTGGTGATGATGCGGGCGTTGGCGAGTTGCTCGGCGTCCCAGACGCTGGCCGGCGTACGTGTCGCTGCGGGGTCGGGCGAACTTATCGTCGCGGCGCTGACAGACGGGCCGTACGAAGCGGTGGCGATGGCTGGGCTGGCGGCCGGCGCAGGGCAGGCCGCGCCTGCGCCGCTGGTGAGGAGTCCGACGCCGAGGCTCAGGGCAAGTGGGGGGATAGCGAGTGCCGCGACGGCGGATGGTGCGGTTCATGACGGCGTCCAAACGCAGAAAGGCCGGTTATGCGCGACCGGCGGCGGGGCAGCGGGTGAGGGCGTGCGCTGGGTGAGCGCGTACCTGGGGGAGCCGAGACAGGCTGGGGTTGAGACGCCGTGGTCGGCTCCCCCAGGGGCGGGGCGAACTGGTTATCGAGTGGGCAGGTGGAGGTCGCAGCGGCGGCCGCAGGTCGGGCAGATGATCCAGGGGATGCCGTCGCAGCCGCACGGCTTCGAGCGATAGCCGCCGATGTAGGCGCGGCAGTGCGGGCACGGCTTGAACGGGGCATCCACACTGGGACCGAACACTTCGGTGAGGGTGACGAACGACCCGTCCGCGGTGATGAGGTCGCGGTCGCTCCTGCCAAGTCCAGCCGTGTCCGCCGGGGCAGGTGATGTCGACGCTGTCGGCGTCGAACCAGTCGCCGGAGTCGGTGCAGGCGTCCGCGTACACGGTCGCCGGGTCATGGTTGATCCCGACGACGGCGACCGGCCCCCAATCCCGGTGGATGCCGCGCAGGATCCACACTTCGGCGTCGAGCCGGGTCTCGACGTGGGCGATGACGTCGGTGACGGCGAGCTCGGGGCTCGTGGGCTCGAATCCGCTGGTCGTCATCCAGGTCTGTGCGTTCTCGAGCCAGTCGGGTGCCGCGTCCGGTCGGGATGCCCAGTTCTGTAGCGCGGTGGTCAGTTCATCGATGGGGCCGCCGGTGCGCTGGTCGAGCCATACAAGGACGTCGACGGTGACGTAGCCGCCGGGATGAATCGTGACGCGTGAGTCGGGATTGATCATCCTGCTCTCCTTCGTGTCGTAGTAGTCGTCGTGGCTGGTTGCCCGACAGGGAAAGGGGAAGCCGGGAGCCGAGGCGGTGGGGCCAGGGAGGCGCCACCGCCTCGGTCCGGGTGGAGGGGCGGTTCAGTTGCGGACGGGGGCGAGCAGGTCGTGTGCCTTCTGCTTGATCCCGGTGACCGTGGCCGAGCTGAGGGTGCGTTCGGCGCGCCGGGCCTGGCTGGGGGCGGGGGCGTAGAAGTCGACGTACTCGGTGATGGCCTGCCAGCCGGCCCACGTCGTCCCGCGGATGTTTGCCTGGGTGGGTGCGTCGGTGAACAGGTAGTCGAGCGTCGCCGCGCGGCGACGGTGGTTGGTCCTGGTCCGCGCAGGGGCGTCCAGAGGTGGGGTGGGCCAGATCTGCTCGCAGACGGCTCGGAAGGCGTCTTCGGCGAGGGCGGTGTCGAGCATCCGTTCGGCGTCGGCAGCGAACGCGTCGGCATAGCTGTAGCTGATGCCGATCGCCTGGCGCGCTTGGGCGATCTTCGTCTTGATGTTGGTGGTGTGTCGGAACGTGTAGTGCCCGACGGATCGCTTGAGGGACAGTCGCTGGGTGTTGGCGCAGACGACCCGGACCGGGGTGGCGTCCACACGCAGGGCCATGGATCCGTCATGGCTGGTCGAGACCGCGAGGAACAGGTCGAGGTCGTCGATGCCGGCGATGCGGATGCCGTCGGGCATCCGCAGAGTGATGAAGATGCGTCTGCCTTCTCGCAGTGAGCCGGCGGTCTCGAAGTGGGCGCCGGAGGCGTCGGCGAGCAGGTCGAGCAGTTCGGCGCAGGCCTCGTTCTGGACGGGGGTGTAGTCGCGGCCGACGACGCCGAGGTAGTCGGTGGCGCCGGTGACGGGGTTGGTCCGTACGGTCATGGCCTTGTCGGGTGCGGCCACGGTTGTGCTGTCCGGAGCGGTGCCGGCGACGGGGATCTTGCGGACGTTCCAGTCGCCGAGCAGAGCGGTGGTGATGACTTCGGTGGCGGTCATGCAGTCGGTGGTGACGGTGCCCAGTTGGTGCCAGGCGGGCACCCGGGCGGTGGCGAAGGCCGTGCGGCCGTTGATGGTCTCGAGTTCGTGTGCCATGACGAGCTCTTCCTTCCTGTCGTTGATTCCTGTCAGCTCGACGGGTTGTCGATCTGTTGGTGGGCATGCGAAAGCCGGCTCCACGTCGTCCCGGTTGGGGAAGTGGGCCGGCTGAGGTGCTGCCTAGTGAGGGTTGGCAGTCAGGGGGTGGGCAGGCTGAGGGTGCAGACCTGGCCGCAGGTGGGGCAGACGATCCAGGGGTCGCGGTCACACCCGCAGGCGGTACGTACGTCGTCCCTGTCGTCGTGCTTGCTTTCGGTCGTTGCGTCGTCGTCTCGGTCGGTGATCACGCCGGTGCAGGTTGGGCAGGTGGTGAACGGGACGTCGAGGTTGGACCCGAACACGGCGGTGAGGGTGGTTGCCCGGCCCGTCGTCGTGAGCAGTTCGCGTCCGGTTCGCCAGGTCCAGCCGTGCCCGGCGGGGCAGGTGATGACCAGGCTGTCGGCGTCTCGCCAGGCCCAGCTGTCGCGGCAGCCGTCGGCGTAGATGGTGGGCGGGCGGCCGTCGACGCCGACGATGACGATGCGGCGGCCGTCGATGGTGGCGGACGGCAGCACCCAGACGGCGGCGTCGAGCCGGCTCGCCGAGTGCCTGATCAGACTGGACGCCGCCAGACCGTGGTGGCCTTCTCGACACCAGGCGGTGGCCAGTTCGGGCCAAGCGGTCTCGGTCGGGTCGTTGCGGTTGCCGGGCTGGGTCCGCAGGCCATGACGGCGCGCCCAGGTATGCAGGTCTCGGGTGAGGCCTTCGTGGACGCCGCGGGTGCGCAGTGCGAGCCAGGCGACGGTGTGGATGACCGGGGACCCGCCGGGTGTCACGCGGACGGCGCCGTGTCGTGGTCGGTGGCTGTCGTCAGGCATCGGGGTCACCGCCCATCAGGTCGGCCAGGCCGGGGTGAAGCTCCGCGACGTCCCGGACGGCGACGGACAGCGCCTCACGGAGTTGGCCGGGGTGGACGTGGGCTTCGGTCAGACCGACGACGAGCTGGGCGAGGGCGTAGTCGGGGTTGTCGCGCAGGGCGTGTTCTGCGGCGAGCCGGGCCAGGACGGCGTTGCCGCGTTGGTAGGTGGTGGTCGCGAGGAGTGTTGCCGCGGGGGCGATCCACCCGGTGGGTGCGGTGCGGATCAGGTCGGTCCACAGCCACCAGGCTGCGTCGTCGTGCCAGCCGCTGGCGGCGTCGCGGACGACGACGTCTGCCAAGGCCTGGAGGAGCAGGGAGGCCTCGTCGGGGGTGAGGGGGAGTGGTCCGTCGGTGCGGGCGGTGTGGGCGTCGTCGATCGCCCGGTAGGCGTCACCGGTGGTCGGTCGCGGCCGTCGTGGTAGGTGGGCGGCGACGTCGTCCACGAGCTCGTCTGGTCCCGGCTGCAGGTGCGCGTTGAGGCTGTCCCGGGTCGGGGCGGGGGAGCCGCTCGCGGCGATCAACGCCACGTCGACCGGGGTGTCGGAGCTGATGGGTTGGCCGGGTGGGCAGCAGTCCTGGGTACAAGTCAGGGACCACCAGCGGCCGTCGTCCACGCGCTGCATCTCCAGCACGGGGAGCGGTGAGGTCGCTGCGAGGGTGAACACGATGTCGACCTCGTCGGCGGGCATGTAGCCGATGAGCGCGACGGCGTGGGTGTCGGCGTCGGCGAGGGGACCGGCGAGTCGTCGCCACATCTCGGTCGGGTCGGTGTGGACGGCGGAGGCGTCGACGCGGGCGGTGATCGCGATCCGGCGCTCGTGCAGGCCGAGGACGACGATGCTGCCGGGGTCGGGGTGGAAGCCGAGCAGGTACGGCACAGCGGTCACCAGATCGCTGGGCTCGCGGAGGCGCACCGTCGTTGCGGTGCTGGCTGGAGTGGACATCTCGGTTGGTTCCTTCCTGGTTGGGTGCCCGGAGGTGGGCATGCGGATGCGCCGCGTGGGACGACGTCCCACCCGGTCGCGGGTGATGGCAGGCAGCTGCGAATAGCTGAACCGACAGGGACTGCCGGGTAGGGGAGTGCCCTCGATGCGGGGCGTGAGTGCTCGCGCGGCGGCGAGTGGGGAGCCCGAGGTGGGCGGCGTAGCTGGGTGGCGATGGGTTGGCTGTTTGCGGAGAGGTCCGGGCCGACCAGCCGAGAGGCGGTGGGCGATGTCGGATCTGCGGCCGCGATGGCCAAGTCCCGGTGGTGCGGGTGGATCTTGTGGGGGTTTCTGTTGTCCCTCGACCGTAGGCGATCGACCCAACCAGGCAAGCTCCCGAGAGCGGCTGGTTGGGTCAGTTGGGTACGTCGTCGACCAACTGGCCGTTGGCGTCGAACTGGCCCTCGTTCTCGAACTGGCCCTCGTCGTGGGGTGGGGGCTGGCGGAGCAGGAACAGGGGGTCCTGGTCGGCGATGGGCGGGCCCGGGTGATAGGGCCCGGGCCGCCCGGGGCTGCTGGGCAGGTCGATCAGGCAGCACCGAGTCGTGGCGCCGTCCAGCAGCCAGACCGGACCGGTCAGGGCGTCCGGGCTCGTCGCCGCGGCCGTGGGCGTCGTCGTGGCGACGATGACGCCTGGCCGCTGCGGGCGGTGGGCGAGGAGGTCGTGGAGGTGGGCCTCACGGGCCGACCCAGGGAGGTGGAACAGGACGGGGTAGTCGGGGCCGCCGGCGGCCTGGAGTCGGGCGTAGGGGTCGAGCTTGCCGATCAGGCGGGCCAGGGGTTCGGTTCCGGTGTCGTACTCCAGCCAGAATCCGACCTGCCGGTCGCCGTCGTGGCCGTGGGTGTCGTTGTCCTCGGCCCAGACGCCGTGTCCGTCGGGGTGAACTCGCTGTCCGACGGCTGCCGCCGTCCGTGCTGGTCCCCACCAGCGCGCCAGTTGGGTGCCTGGGTGGGTCCGGCTGTAGGCGAGGAGGTCGATGAACACCTGGTTGGCGCCGTGGGTGTGGGTCAGGTGCGTACTGGCGGCGATCGCTTCGACCCGGTCCCGCCAGGCTCGTGGTGTGGGTGCGGAGCTGCCCTGGTGGACGGCGTGGTAGCGGGCCGCGAGCAGTCCGGCGACCCAGTACGTCTGGCGGTGCTGGCCGGTGCGGACGGGGGTGAACCGGTCCACCCAGCGCAGGTGTCGCAGCCGGTAGAGGCGGGCCCGGGCGGTGGACGGCGAGTCGAACAGGACGGCAGTGAGCTGGCCGGTGGTCAGGGTGCGGTGCTCGACGAGCAGAGCGGCGATTACGTGGTCGCGGGGCTGGAGCTGGTGGACGACGGCGAGCATTCTGGATGGCTGATTATGATCCCCCGTACGGGAGGGTGCCCTCTTAGGGGCTTGTCGGGGTCGGCCCGGCGGCGTCGGATCGGGCATCGCGGGCCTCCTACCTGCACGAATGCGCCAACGGCCGAGCCGTGGACGGCTCGGCCGTTGCTGGGGGGTTGTCGGGGGTTTCTCGGGGACTTGTCGGGGGTTTGTCGGGCCCGTCTACGACGACGCGGATCATCTGGCCCGGCAGGCGGAAGGGTGACTGGCTGAGGGCGCACTGCGGCCCCCAACGGTGGGGGTTGAGGCCCCAGGGGGACCGCAGTGGCCCCGGCTGGCTTCGGCTCGAACCCTCAACGCTCTCGCCGACGCACCGGGCGTCCAGGTCCTGGTTGATGCGGGGAGCTTGAGACTCAACCCGCATCAACCGGACACGTAGGAGGCTATGGTGTTGCGATACGCAGCGTCAAGATGCAAAACGCAGCAATCACTCACGCGGCGGTGTTGGTCGGACCTGCGCTCGTTCCACCATGTCACTCGTGTCCCAGCCGCTGTCCGCGCTCCTTGCGCGCAACGTCGCGGCTGAACGCGTGCGCCGACGCTGGACCCAGGCCGAACTCGCCGGCCAGCTCGGCGTCTCCCGTGCCACGGTCGGCGGTTGGGAAGCCGGCTCTCGCCAGATCGGCGTCGACTGGCTGCTACCGCTGTGCGGCGCCCTCGACGTCCCGCTGGCGAAGTTGCTCGACGGCCTCGACGGCCCCGGCATGCAGCGACTCGGCATAGACCGTCGTTGACGTCCGTGGACGGCGGTTTGTTAGCCACGCCTTGGCATCGGGTCAGGGTCTCGGCAAAGTCAGGTTTCGAGGACCGATCGCGTAGCCGGCGGTGTCGTCTCGGGTCCGTGCGTTCCCGCCGGGAGGGTTCGGGTGTCGAGGCCACCGACCAACTGGGCGAGCTTGTCGAGGTCGGGGTGGGCGAGTTCGTAGCGGTTGGCGCGCCCTTGGGCGGTGGCGGTGACCAGGCCTGCCTCGCGCAGGGCGCGCAGGTGGTAGGAGACCAGAGACTGGCTCAGGCCGGTGACGCGTTCGAGGTCTCGGACCGAGCTGGTGGTTCCGGCCAGCCACAGGGTGATGAGGAGGCGTTCGGGGTTGCCCAAGGCCTGTAGCACCGGCGCCCAGGTGTGGGCCAGTCGCCGGCATTCGTCGACGACGGCGGAGTCGACCTCACTACTCATCAAGAATCCTTGCTGATAGTTGGAAGTGTTGCTACTTTACGGGGATGGTCCTCGTCCCGGCTACCGCCGGGTCCCCTGATCGGCTCGCGCTGGCCGCGCGGGTCCGGGTGCTGTCCTGGGTGACGTTGGTGTGGTTGGCGATCGACGGCGTGGTGGGGATGAGCGCCGGGATCGCCGCGGACTCGGTCGCGTTGATCGGATGGGGCCTGGACTGCGCGATCGAGGCCGCCGCCGCGCTGGTGATCATCTGGCGGTTCAGTGGCGACCGGATCCACTCGGTCACCGCTGAGCGCCTGGCGCAGAAGGTGGTGGCCGTCTCCTTCATCCTCCTGGTGCCCTACATCGTGGTCGCCGCCATCGACCACCTGGCCACCGGGAACGCTGCGGGCGGCAGCTGGGTCGGGATCGGGCTGGCCGGCATCGACGCGGCGCTGATGCCGATCCTCGGGCGAGCCAAGAAGCGCCTCGGCCGCCAGCTCGGCTCCCACGCCACCAGCGGCGCCGGCACCCAGAACATCCTTTGCGCCTACCTGTCGATCGCGGTCCTGATCGGCCTGGTCGCAAACGCCGCCCTGGGCTGGTGGCGGGCCGACCCCATCGTCGCCCTGGTCGTGGCCGCAGCCTGCCTGCAGGCAGGGTGGAACACCTGGCGCGGCAACACCTGCGACGACGAGATCAGCTGCTAGCCGGACGAACACGGTGACAGCGTCGTTAGGGCCGCGTGTGTCCGTGGACCCGCGATCGGTCAGCTCGTGCACCTCGGGCGGTCGCTGATGGAGGCTGCCTCGCTCATAGCGCCCTCGGTGGCCTTCGTAGTATCGGCGGCGGGTGATGTGTCTCTCCCGTGGGGCTCGGCAGCAGCGACGAGGCCGCGCGCTGACCCAGCAAGTTGACCCTGACCCGCCCGGGGTCTCGTGCCGAAGCGGGATGCGGAGTCGTGCAGAACCGCTTGGGTCGGCCACCCAGCGAGGATGGAGTTCTGGTCCTTCTGGGTGATCATTCGATCCTTTCACCGGCCAGGGCTCTGGCGGCCAGTCGCTCTTCTTCACTGACCTCCCACACTTCCCATCCAGCGCGCAGCGCCAGAGCGATGATGACGCAGCCGAGGATGAGGTCGGGCCAGCCGGACCGCACCCAGATGGTGCAGATGCCCATGGCGATGATGGCGAGGTTGACCAGAACGTCGTTACGCGCTGACAGGAACGCGGCAGCGCTCAGCGAACCGCCGTGATGTCGAACGCGGGCCAAGAGCCAGGCGCTGGTGCCGTTCACCGCGATCGCTCCGAGCGATGCGACCACCAGCGGCACCACGTCGGGGATGCGGGGGGCTGTGAGTCGGTGGATCGCTTCCCATCCCGCCAGGACGGCGGGAGCAAGGATCACCAGTGTCATCACCTTCCCCAGGCGTGACCGGCGCGCAAGCGGCCACCCCAGTGCGATGAAGATCAGCAGGTTGATCGAGGTGTCCTCGAGGAAGTCGACACTGTCGGCGAGCAGAGACACCGATCCGGCCATCAACGCGACGCTGAACTCGACGAAGAAGTACCCGAAGTTCAAGGCGGCCACGATCAGCACTGCGCGCCGCAGTCTGACGGCGTCAAGCTGCGCCATCCCGGCCGGTTGTTCCATGACCACGAATGTATCGGCGTCGATCTCGTCGATCAGCAGTCGACTGCCTGGCTGCCATGTGGGTCGCGGCGAGGAGATCGTCGTGCTGAGCCGTCGTCACCCAAGGCTTGTGTCAGGTGAGGTCGAGCAGTTCACCGACCTCGTGGACGGCCGCGGGGTCGGTGCTGAGCAGCAGCATGGTGTGGGTGTCCGGTCCGCACAGGACGGTGATGTCGTCCGACTGCAGGCTCCAGGCGGTCTCAGTGCCCGGGATCTCGCGGGACTGGTCGGTTTCGGGGAAGGGCCGGCTGCTGCGGTAGACGGCGAGTCTGGACCCTGAGTTGGCGCGGTAGGCGTACATCGTCACCTCCGCCTGGTCTTGACGGCCGGTTCCGGCCGCGACCAGCCGCAGACCGAGCGCTGTCAGGTCCGGGGCCGGCTCGGACGGCACCGCGGTCCCGGGGAGCCGATCGTCTCGGAAGCTGGCCAGCGCGGCATCGAGCGCTGCGGTGGTCGCGATCGCTGCAGTTGGACCTTGCTCGGAAGTCGGCCGCCACGGCTGCCACACCGAGGCCGCCATGGCGAGGGCCAGTCCGGTCGCCACCACCGTCAGAATCAGCCTTGGGCGAGGCCGCCGGGCTAGTGGCAGGTCCGCGGCCCGCTGACCTGCTGCGGGATCGGCGGCGGCCGCCGCGACGCTTGCTCGTAGGTGCTCCCGGAGCCCTGCCGGTGCGGCCTGGTGAGCACTTTCGGCCAGTTCCCGGCCGCGTCGGGCCAGGCTGACCTCGCGCCAGCAGGCCTCGCACGTCAGGAGGTGCTGGTCGTGGCGGGCGCGGGCCCGGGCCGGCATGTCGGTCAGGTAGGCAGCGGCCAGCGCCTCTGGGTCAGGGCCCATCCGACACCTCCCGGGGCTGTCGCTGTTCGGCTCGCTCATCGGTCAGGATCAACGCCAGTGTCTTGCGGCCGCGGTGCACGCGGGCCAGGACCGTCCCGCGGGGTGCGGCAGTGATGGTGGCGACCTGGGCCGCGGTGAACCCGCAGATGTCCATCAGGGTGATCGCGATCCGCTGGACCTCGGGCAGAGTCCACAGGGCCGACTCGATCCGGTCGTTGCCCAGTCGCTCCAGCGCCGCGTCGGCGGTGTCGACGGCCGAGGGCAGGTCGGGGGCGGGGCGGTCGTCCAGCAGTGTGTTGTGGCGGGCGTGCCTTCGCAGCGCGTCGCGGCCCACATTGAGGCAGATGGTGGCCAGCCAGGCCCCGACATCGTCGGGCCGCCGTCGGCCCCAGGCGGCGTACCCCCGTAGGTAGGTCTCCTGCACGATGTCCGGCGCGTCCTGAGGATGCGGGGCCAGCCTGCGGGCAAGGGCGTGGACCACGTCGGCATGCACCAACGCGGCCTGCAGGAAGTCCTCGCCCTGCCCCGAGCGGTTCATCTGCGCGTTTCACCACCCCTCACTGACAGGGACGTCTCGGACGTCACCGTGATTGCAGCACGCCCCGATCAGACCTGATGCAACCCCGATGCAATCAGCCCAGCACCGCCGGCGTCCCTACCAGCGACGACCCTCACCGAAGCCGCCGATGGCGAACCGCGACCTGCTCCATCCGAGTGAGCACGGGGGAGTGCGTCTGGCGACCACCGACCCGAAGGACTCGACATGCTGCTGACCCGCGCCAGGATCCTTACTGCCACCCTGCTCCTGGTGTCCGCCGGCGCGTTCGCCGCCGGCGTCGCTCTCGAACGCGGCGCCACCAGCGCGGAAAGCACTTCGGCCACCATCGCATCCAGCCCCGCGGAACCAGCCAGCACGGCCCAAGGCCCGGCGGCGACGACGACCGGTGATGGGGACGGTGGCCAGGAAGGAGCGGCTACCTCGACACAGCCCAGTTCTGCCGACGGAGCCGTTTCAGAAGCATCCAAAGCCCCTGCAGTGGCTGGAGAGTCAGGCGCTGAGTCGGGGACCGAGTCGGGGGCGGTGCATGCGGCGCAGGGCAGCTCGGAGAGCCTGCTCGGCGTCAACCCCGAGTCCACCTCGCTGGTCGTGGCCGCGGTCCTGCTGTCCGTGCTGCTGGCTGTCCTTGTCCTGACCGTGGGGTCTCCTCTGGTCGCGGTCGCCATCACCGCCACGATGGTTGCTTTCACGGCCCTCGATGTCCGGGAGATTGCCCACCAGCTGAACGAGTCGCGCCCGGGTCTGGCCTCCCTGGCGGCTGTGGTTGCGCTCCTGCACCTGCTGGCGGCCGTAGCTGCCTTCTCCGTGATCCGAGGCAGCGTGTCCAGGCGTGAGGTCAAGGCTCACGCATGACGCGGAACCTCCGCGCCGCGCCCGCTCCGACCCGATTCCGGCGCCCACCTCCAGCGGTCCATCGCCGGCCCGGTCAGCCCTGGGTTCAGTCACCCTTGGCGGGTCGGCAGGTTCAGGTCGGGTCGGCTGTGGGGTCGGTGCGTAGTTCGCAGCGGCCGGCGCTGCAGCATTCGAGGACGGCTTGAAGGTCGTTCTGGACGGTGGTCAGTTCGGCCAGCCGGGCGCGGGTGCGGTCCAGGACTTCCTCCAGCCGCCATCTCTCGGACTGGCACGTGGCGTCCGGGCGGTCGTGCGCGCGCAGCGCGTCGGCGACCTCGTCCAGCGTCATGCCCAGGGCCTGCAGTCTGCGGGCCAGGGCGATCGTGGCGACCGCCGCCGGGGTGTAGAGCCGGTACCCGGAGGGGAGCCGGCCTGCGGGTGTGAGCAGCCCGCGTCGTTCGTAGTAGCGGACGGTGTCGATGCTGACCTCGGCCTGGCGGGCCACGGTGCCGATCCTCAGCAGCCGTCCACCGACATGCTCTTGACTCTGGACCATGGTCCAGAGTCTACGGTCCATCCTGACCGACCGGAATCCATCTGAGGAGCGGACCGATGACCGATGCGACTACCAGCGTCCCCACAGCCACGAAGCACCCGACAGTGAACCCGGCCGACGGGCTGAGCACGTCGGGGCCGGCCCTGCCGGCCGTGGTATGCGACATGACTGACGCGCCGGACACCGGCCAGGAACGGCTGCGCGAGTACGCCCGCCTGTTCGACGCGGCCTTCATCTCGCGGGAACACACCGAGGTGGGAATGCGATGGCGGTTGCGCGCCGACGACGGCATCGAGGCCTGGGCCAGGGACCTGGCCGCGCGGGAGAACGCCTGCTGCGCGTTCATGACCAACACCGTCACAGTGGTCGCCGACCAGGTGCTGTGGGAGGCCACCACGATCGACGACGACTCGGCCCGCGCGGTGCTGGACCTGTTCTACGAGTTGCCCGAGCAGCGGTGGACCGACGTGGAGCAGGTCCACGACCGGTTCGTCGCCGCCACCGGCGTGCCGATCGTGATCACCGAAGGCCAGGTGACCCGGCCCGCCGAACTGCGGGAGATCCGGTCCGGCCGTGCCCACGCTCCCCTGTCCGGTCAGGGGTGAGCGGCACCGGTCGCGGCGTGGGTTCCGGATCGTGCCGCGGCCGCCGCGCCCAGCAGCAGGACCAGTAGCCCGTACAGGCCCAGCGGCGC
Organism: Kineosporia sp. R_H_3; assembly: GCF_002198675.1. Taxonomy (GTDB): domain Bacteria; phylum Actinomycetota; class Actinomycetes; order Actinomycetales; family Kineosporiaceae; genus R-H-3. Next base: position 41,409 of record NZ_MWLL01000015.1, read on the forward strand.
GGCTGCGGCGTCTCCGAAGGCCTGGGTGGCGATCCCGGCGGCGATCGCGAAGTCACGCATGCCCACGGGCAGGGTCAACGCCACCTGCTCGGGCGCCGGCAGGCCGGCGCTCAGCAGCAGTCCCAGGGCGGTGGAGCCGACCAGGAACAGCAGCAGGGCGGCCGCCACCATCAGGTACTGCCGGCTCAGCTCGATCTGTCCGGCGACGAGCCAGGCCAGGAGCAGGACCAACACCAGGCTCCCGGTCTGGCTCGCCTGGGCCGGGCCCGGCCGGTCCCGAAGCAGGGCTCGCACCCCGACCCCGACCAGCAGCGGAAGCGCGACCACCAGCAGCAGGCCCCCCAGGATGCTGGCCGGGTCGGCGCTGGCTCCGCGGGCCAGCGCGCTCAGCGCCGGGCCCGCGATCAGGACGCTGAGCAGGGTGGATCCGATCAGGACGGTCATCGCGGCCGTGGCGGGACCACCGGCCAGTGCAACCAGCGCCACGGAAGCGACCTCGGCGGGGGCGACACCGGCCGACAGGACCCCACCGCGCAGGGCCGGATCGTCCACCAGCCGGCTGCAGGACCACGCCAGCAGCGGCAGCACCGCCGCCGCGCCCACCGTGACGACCAGGCAGCGGCCCAGCAGCGCCCGGGGTGGGAACAGGCCACCCGGGTCGACGCCGAGCCCTACCGAGAACACCAGCAACGCCAGCGCGATGCTGATCCCGTCCACATCGGCGACCGCCCGGGGCAACCCCGGCACGGCTACCCCGAGCGTGCCGACCCCCAGGACCAGAAGCACCAGGCGTCGCTCGAGCCACCCGGCCAGGGCGAGCACGCCGTCCATCCCGGATACCTCCAGCGCGTGGCCAGACGAGAGTGCTGACGCACGATGTCTACACGACCCACCCAGCACCCGGCACCTGTGGACGTGACCTGGATCACGGCACGGCGGGCTTGAATCCGGTACCCAGGTACAGCCTTAGGGTCGATCACGTGAGCAACCCATCACCCCGCATCGCACGACCGCCGAGGGGAAGGCTGATGGCCCACCAGGATCGCCCGCACCGAGCCGGCGGCGGGCTACCGGCCGCCCCGCGAGCCGGACAGCGGGAGGTCTGGTCATGAGGAGCGTGACCCTGGACGAGTTGGTCACCCTGCTCGACGACGGCTCGGCGGTGCTGGTCGAGGCGCTCTCGGTGGCCGCGTACCAGGCCGGGCACCTACCTGGCGCCGTCAACGTTCCCGGACCGCTGTCCGTCGACCTCGCCGTCGCCTTGGTCCCGCGCAGGTCCGAGTCTGTGGTGGTGTACTGCTCCGGCCCGGGGTGCGGGCGCTCCACCCTGACCGCCCGCGCGTTCGAACACCTCGGCTACAGCGACGTACGGGTCTATCCCGGCGGCAAGGCCGAATGGGCCGAAGCGGGCCTGCCGCTGACTTCTCGTGACCCGGTGACCGGACGATGAACCGGGGCCTGCGCACCAGCGAGGTCGCCGAACGGGCCGGGGTCAACGTCCAGACCCTGCGGTACTACGAACGACGCGAACTGATCACCACCCCGCAACGCAGCCCGGGCGGACACCGCACCTACCCTGCCGAGACCGTCACCCTGATCGGGGTGATCAAAGCCGCGCAACGACTCGGGTTCACCCTGGACGAGATCGCCGACCTGCTCGCCACCGGCCGGCGCGCGCACCCGACGCCCGACCTTCAGGACCGGGCCCGGGCCAAGCTCGACGAGATCGACCACAAGCTCCGAGACCTCACCCTGATCCGCGACACCCTCAACCAGGTGATAGCCGCCGACTGCGACAGCCTGACCGCCTGCTCCTGCCACGACTGCCCCCTGCCGTTCGCCTCGCTCGCCGAAGGAGCCACCCCGTGACCATTCAGGACCACAACCCCGATCGCGCCGACCTCGCCGACCTCCACCCCACCGACAGCCGGCCACCGCGCCGCAGCAAGATCGCCGCCGCCCTCGCAGCGCTGGCCTGCGCCGCGTGCTGCGCGCTCCCGGTCCTGATCACCGGCGGCCTGCTCACCGCCACGGGCGCCGCACTGACCGAGAACATCCTTCTGGCCACAGCCGGCCTCCTGATCGCCGCGGCAACGGGGATGTGGTGGCTCAAGCGCCGCACCGCTGCCAAGCTTGCAGACTCAGGCTGCGCCTCCGGCAACTGCTCCTGTTAGTTCACCCCCGATCGTCGCTGAACGCTCCAGCACGACCCCAGCACAGCGAGGGAGGGGGTCCCTACTTGTGGGTCCACACCTTGATGGCCGAGGCGAGGAGCAGGGCGATGAGGACGGGGACCAGGAGGACTGCAGGGGCAATGCCGAGGAGTTGGCCGCCGATGACGGTGCCGGTGACGGAGCCTGCGCCCATCACCGTGAGGAACCGGGTGTTAGCGCGCAGGACGGTGAAGCTGGCGTCGCGGCTGTAGCGGGTGAACGCGGCGAGCATGGTCGGCAGCGAGACGGCCAAGGACAGGCTGCCTGCGATCTTGATGTCGACCCCGTAGAGCAGCACGAGGGTGGGGATCAAGAGCTCGCCGCCCGCGACGCCCATGAGGGCTGCGACGACGCCGATCGCGGTCCCGGCGGCCAGCCCGACGATCACGCGTACGGCAGGCGGCAGGTTAAGTGTGGTTAGGGTGCCGAGGTGGTTGGCGGCCAGGGCGGTAGCGATCAGGACGAGCAGGACGGCAAGGACCCGGTAGAGGGTGGTCGAGCGCATCCGGGTGGCCCAGGACGCGCCTAGCCAGGCACCGACGACACTGCCGGCGAGCAGGTTGACCACGACGGTCCAGTGCGGGGACAGGTCGTGCAGGGGCACGGCTGCGAGCCGGGCGGGCAGGGCGCTGGCGACGACGACGAGGCTGAGGGCCTTGTTGACAATCACGGCCTGCAGGGCGACGAAGCCGAACAGGCCGATCAGCAGCGGGAGCCGGAACTCCGCCCCGCCCAGTCCAATCATCCCACCCAGGATCCCGACAGCCGCGCCGGCGGTGAAGACGACAGGCATCCCTCGCTGCTGCCGCATCGGGGCAGCCAAGGCCACAGCCGCGGAGCCCGGCCCCGCCGGGGCATCGGTGGCAGGGTTGTTCGACGAGGGGTTGCTTGGCGCCTGCACGTCCGCACCTAGCCGGACCGCATCCGGGGCCTCACTCATTCCCGGACCGAATGCGAGCGCTCGCTTCGATGGTGCGCTTGAGGTCGGCCAGGTTGTTGGGCATCTCGGTGCGGGCTTGTCGACGGACGACGAGGGGGACGAGCAGTCTGCCGATGCCGTGTCCGGTGAAGTCGACGGAGATGGTGAGTCGGCTGCGGTTGCCGTCGAGGGGTTCGACGGTGAGGTCGACGATGGCGCGGATGGGTCCGTCGGTGCCGCGGACGCCCCAGGTCCTGGGCGGGTCGACATGGGTGATCAGGGAGGTGGACGACCGGTTCGCGCCGCCGATGCGTCGGGTGGTCATGCATCGGGTGCCGATCGTCGGCGCCGCAGGTGGAACGCCTGCGGCCGCTGTGTGCTCGAGGTGGCCGTCGACGACCCCGGCCTGCCATTGGCTGAAACGGGTCGGGTCGGTGGCATACGCGTACACCTCCGCGGCACTGCGGTTGATGTCGGTGCTGACGACCGTCGCGGTCACGTCAGGCACCACCGGTTAGCAGGTCGGCGTACCTGGCCAGGTACAGCGGCCAGCCGTCGTCGGTTCCGATGCCGTCAGCTACGGCTTCCCAGCCCGGCCCGTGGCGGTCGAGGTGGCGGTGCTCGAGCTCGACGCGGGTGCGGTCGGGGGTCTCGGGAACGAACCGGACCTCGACCTCGCTGGTCAGGGCCGGGTCGGACTCGACCTGCCAGGTCGGGCCGATGTCCCAGCTGAACACCACCCGTTGCGGTGGGTCGAACGCGAGCACGCGCGCCCACCTGCACTCGGAGCCGTCTTCCCCGCGGTCGTAGATGTGGCCCCCGACCCGCGGCTCGAAGACGGTCTGGGCGATCGGCGAGGCGAGCATGTTGTGCTCTCGTGGTTTGAAGTCGCCGAACCGTTCGGTGAAGGCATGAAACGCCTTGTCCTGCGGCGCCTGGACGACGACCGTCCTGCGGACCACGGCCTCGGTCATGAGTTCTCCTCGGGTTGCGACTCGGCCGGTGACGGCTCGGTGAGTCGTGCCTGCGCGGTGACGTCGGCGTAGCCGGCCAGGGCGCGCTGCCAGTAGGTGTCGAGCTGGTCCCGCAACGCGGCCACCGCGCTGGGATTGAGCCGGTAGATCCGCCGTGTCCCGGCAGCTCGTTCGCTGACCAGCCCGGCGTCCTTGAGCACCTTCAGGTGCTGCGACACCGCCGACCGCGTGACAGGCAGTCCAACCGCGAGCTCACCGACCGCAAGTTCGCGGTCCGCCAGCCTCGCAACGATCGCCCGCCGAGTCCCGTCGGCGAGGGCGTCCCAGCCATCAACTGCTCGGTGAGTATCCACTAACGGTTAGAATTCACTAACAGAATCCCTGCGTCAAGGGTCGGTCAGTGTGCTCGGTCATATCCAGGAGTGGAGCCTTCCGGCCGCGAAGATCTATCATCGCAAGGTGACGATGTTAGCGGTGAACCTCGATGGGCATGGCGAGGGAATCTCGGCCGCCGATGCGGAGGTGGGGTTGGTCGCTGCGGCGAGCCTGTTCCGGGGGTTGGGTGATCCGTCGCGGCTGGCGATCGTGAACCACCTGCTGCTCGGGCAGCACAACGTGCGGGAGCTGACCGAGCACCTGGGGTTGGCGCAGTCGACCGTCTCGGCCCATCTGCGGTGCCTGCTCGACTGCCGCATGGTCGCGGTGCAGGCGGTGGGGCGCTCGTCGGTGTACTCGCTGGTTGTCGGGCCGGAGGTGCTCGAGGTCCTTCGGGCCGCAGAGACGCTGCTGTCCGCCACCGGCCAGGCAGTGGTGCTGTGTCCCAGGTTCGGCGTCGGGGCAGCCTCGTGAGCGGGACGGCGATCGCGCTCGAGGCCGGCGCGCGAGCCCGGCTGGGACGGCGGGCGCAGCAGCTGGCTGCCGCCTCGGTCGCGTACAACCTCGTCGAGGCGGTCGTCTCGATCGCCGCCGGCGCCGCGGCGTCCTCGATCGCGCTGGTCGGGTTCGGGCTGGACTCGATCGTGGAGATGTCCTCCGGGCTGGTCATCCTGTGGCAGTTCCGTCACCCACTGCCCGAGACCCGCGAACGCCAGGCGCTGCGACTGATCGGGATCTCATTCTTCGCCCTCGCCACCTACGTGACCTTCGAGTCGGTGCGGGCCCTGACGGGCGGCGACCAGGCGAACCCGTCACGGATCGGGATCGCCGTCGCCGCCCTGTCTCTGATGGTGATGCCGTTCCTGTCGTGGGCGCAGCGCCGCACCGGACGACGACTCGGGTCGGCCGCGGTGGTCGCCGACTCGAGCCAGACCCTGCTGTGCACCTACCTTTCGGCGGTGTTGCTCGCCGGGCTCGCGCTCAACGCAGCGTTCGGCTGGTGGTGGGCCGACGCCGTGGTCGGTCTGCTCGTCGCCAGCCTCGCCGTACGCGAAGGAAGGACGGCCTGGCGAGGCGAGGCCTGCTCTTGCGCGCCGATCGCCCAGGATTCGGGTCGCGAAGGGGCCGGGGACGACGCGTGCGGCTGCCCCGACCAAGGATGCGAGTCGTGACCGGACGGCCATGGTGAAGGCCACCAGGGATGTGTGTCGTTCCTGGGTTCTGGTGGCCGATCAGGTCACGGCGGCTGCAGCGCCCAGAGCGTCGGCGGCGGCCGTGACCGACGCGTGGGTCGTCCACCGCCCGAGTGAGAGGCGGACCGCGGAGAGTGCCTGCTGAGGTGTCCGTCCCATCGCGGTCAGGACCGGTGACGGCTCGGTTCGGCCGCTGTGGCAGGCCGATCCGGTGGACGCGGCGACCGAGGGGAGATCGGCGAGCAGGGCGTCGGCGCTGAGTCCGTCGATGCTGATGTTGAGGGTGTTGGGCAGCCTGCCGTGCAGCGGACCGTTGAGGTGGACCCTGCCCGGGAGTCGTTGTTCCAGTAGGTCGTGCAGGGTGTCACGCAGGTCGCGCAGGCGCTCGGTCTCGCCGGCGGCGATGGCGTGGGCGGTGAGATCCGCGGCAGAGCCGAGGGCCACGGCGAACGCGACGTTCTCGGTACCCGCGCGCAGTCCGCGTTCTTGCCCGCCGCCGGGGACGACGGGCTCGAGGCGGAGCCCCTCGCGAACGTAGAGGGCAGCGATTCCCTTGGGGGCGTACATCTTGTGCCCGACGACGGTGAGCAGGTCTGCCCCGAGGGTGTCGACGTGGACGGCGACCTTGCCGATGCTCTGGGCCGCATCGGTGTGCAGGAGCGCGCCGTGGGCGTGGGTGACCTCGGCGAGTTCGGCGATGGGTTGGATGGTGCCGGTCTCGTTGTTCGCATGCATCACAGTGACCAGGACCGTGCGGTCGGTCATGGCGTCGGCGAGGGCGCCGGGGTCGACCAAGCCGTCGGTGTCGACGGGTAGGTAGGTGACGTCGATGCCGTGGAGGCGGTGCAGGGCTTCACATGCACGCAGGACGGCGGGGTGTTCGGTGACCTGGGTGATGACGTGCGGGCGGCCGTGCGCCCACCGGGTCGGGTCGTCGGTGAGGGCGGCCAGGACGACGCCGCGGATGGCGAGGGTATCGGCCTCGGAGCCGCTGCCGGTGAAGACGATCTCGCCCGCGGCAGCGCCGACGAGGGCGGCGACCTGGGCTCGGGCGGCGGCGAGAGCCGCGCGGGGAGCGGTGCCGTTGGCGTGGCTGCTGGACGGGTTGCCGAAGTGCTCCGCGAAGTACGGCCGCATGGCGTCGGTGACTCCTGGGTCGATCGGGGTGGTGGCGTTGTAGTCCAGGTAGATCGGTCCGTTCCGGAACGGGCCGGCTCCCGTGTCGGTGGCGATGTCGGTCATGCGACGTCGTCCGCGAAGGCGGTGGCGACGGGGAGGTCGGCGAGACGCCACTCGAGCATGCCGTGGCGCAGGCGGGCGGCGGGGCGTCCGTCGGCGCGCAGGCGGCGGACGGCGTCGTGGGCCATGACGCAGTAGGCGCCGCGGCAGTAGGCGACGATCTGCCGGTCGGCGGGAAGGGTGTCGAGGCGGTCGGCGAGCTCGGCGAGCGGGACGGACACGGCGCCGGGGATGTGCCCGGCGGCGTACTCCTCGGCGGGGCGGACGTCGATGACGGTGACCTGGCCGGCACGGGCGCGGCGCAGCAGCTCGTCGCGGTCGACGGCCTCGGTGTCCTCGGGGCCGAGATAGGCGCGGGCGGCGGGCTGCAGGTCGCTGAGGTGGGTGGCGGCGACCTCCTGGAGGTGGCCGTACAGGGCGGCGACGTCGGGGCCGGTGAGGCGGTAGTGGACGCGGACGCCGTCCTTTCGGGTGGTGACGAGGTGGGCCTGCTTGAGGGTCTGCAGGTGTGCCGAGCAGGTCGTCACGCCCAGGTTCGCGGTGCGGGCGAGGGATTCCACGGTGCGTTCGCCCTGGGCGAGGAGGTCGAGCAGCTCCAGCCGCTTGGGGCTGGCCAAGGCCTTGCCGATGCGGGCGAACTGCTCGAACAGTGCGTCCTTGTCCGCGCGGCGGCTCATCGCGTGCCTTCGTTCCACAGGCGCCTGGCGGTCAGACGTCTGACGGTCAGAAGGAGATGACCTTGTCGGCCCACAGCGTCCAGTCGGTGCACAGGTCCAGCGTTCCGCGCTCCGCGCCGTCCACGAGGGAGACATCGGTCAGGCCGCGGGCGTCCAGGCAGGTCCCGCAGCAGCCGATCTGGCCGCCGTGCCGGAGGACACCGGACGTCATCCGGTCGAGGTGGTAGTAGCCGTCGGGCACCTTCTGGCCGGCGACCGCCGCCCCGACCGAGTCGCCGAACAGGAACACCCGCACCTCGACGTCGTCGCGGTGGGCCAGTGACCCCGCCAGTCGCAGCCCGTTCCAGGTCCGCTCGCTCCCGTAGGGAGGGTCGTTCAGCAGTATGAGGATCTTCACCCATCCGACGATACCGTCCAATCTTCCAGAGATTATTGGACTATAGTCCCGATCGGTTGTCCACGTTGGGATATCGCAGGGGCGAGCGAGGAGGCTGACGTGGCGAGCGTGTCAGGGGTGCCGGGTGTTCCGGGTGTGATTGCTCTCGTCGACGAGGGGCTGGGCAACTCGGCCTACCTGGTGGATCTCGGTGATGGGCGTGCTCTTGCTGTGGACGCCAGCCGGGACCTGCGCCGTCTGCGCGGGGCCGCTGCGGGGTCCGGGCTTCGGGTGACGTTCGCCGCCGAAACCCACCTGCACGCCGACTTCTTGTCCGGGGCGGTCCAGCTCGCCGCTGACGAGGGAGCCCGGGTTTTGGCGTCCGCCGCCGGCGAGCGGCAGTTCCCGCACACGGGCCTGAAGGACGGCGACGAGGTCGACCTCGGCGGGTTGCGGCTGCAGGTTCTGGCGACGCCTGGGCACACCGGTGAGCACCTGGCGTTCCTGCTCCTGGACGGCGACCGCCCGCTCGGGGTGTTCACCGGTGGGTCGCTCATCGTGGGCTCCGCCGCCCGTACCGATCTGGTGTCCCCGGACCGGACCGTCGAGCTCGCTCGGGCCCAGTACGCATCGGTCCGACGGCTGCTGACACTGTCCGACGACCTGCCGGTATGGCCGACGCACGGCGCCGGTTCGTTCTGCTCGGCTCCTCCTGGCGCCGACCGGACCACGACGATCGGCCGGGAGCGGACGACCAACCCGCTGCTCGTCGGGATCGGTGGGCCCCCCGCGGGCGAGGACGAGTTCGTGTCCCGGCTCCTGGCCGGCCTCGGCACCTACCCCACCTACTTCGGTCGCCTCGGCGAGCTCAACCGCCGTGGGCCGGCTCTGGTCCCGGTCCCGGTCACCCCATCGGCGCTTAGCGTCGATGACGTCCTGGCCCTGCAGGGCAGGGGCGCTCAGGTAGTCGACGTTCGACCCGTCGAAGCCTTCGCCGCCGGTCACGTTCCCGGATCGTTGTCGAACCCGCTGCGCCCGGCCTTCGGTACCTGGCTCGGCTGGCTCGCCGATCCCGAGCGTCCCGTGGTCGTCGTCTGCGACCGGCCCACCCCGCACGACGTCGATGACCGCGACAACGTCGACGAAATGGACGAGGTCGTGTGGCAGGCCCTCAAGGTCGGCTTCGACAATGTCGTCGGCGAACTCGCCGGTGGCCTGCGCGCGTGGCGTGACGCTGGGCTGCCGGTCACCGCCACGAGCGTCGTCTCTGCGTCCGAGGCGGCCGGCGACACTGGACGGACGACCGTCCTGGACGTCCGTCAGGACAGCGAGTTCGCGGCCGGGCATGTGCCGGGAGCGGTCCACCTCGAGCTGGGCCGGCTCCTGGACCCTGAGGCGGTGGCGGCGATCCGGCCCGGGCCGGTGCTGGTCATGTGCGGGCACGGCGAACGGGCGATGTCCGCCGCGAGCCTGCTGCTCGCGGCCGGGCGCACCGATGTCGCCGTCCTTGCCGGAGGCCCGGACGACCTCTGCGCCGCCACTGGCACCGACCTGGCCCGTGGTCCGGCAGTCTCTGGGAGCCCGGCCGTCTCCGAGGGCGCGGGGGAGCGGTCGTGATCCCGGATCGGGGTACTCCCAGGCTCGGGCTCGGCGTCAACGCGGCCCAGTTCACCCTGCTCGTCGCCGTCAACGCGCTCGTCGGAGGGATGCTCGGCCAGGAACGCACCGTCCTGCCGCTGCTCGCCGACCAGGTCTTCAAGGTCCCGGCGTACACCTCGGCTTTGGGCTACATCGCCGCGTTCGGTGCCGTGAAGGCCGCGACGAACTACCTTGCCGGCACCCTGTCCGACCGGTACGGGCGCAAGCCCGTCCTCGTCGCCGGCTGGCTCGTCGGGCTGCCCGTCCCGCTGCTGCTCATCTGGGCGCCTTCCTGGGGTTGGGTGATCGCCGCGAACGTGCTGCTCGGCGTCAACCAGGGCCTGACCTGGTCGACCACGGTCATCATGAAGATCGACCTCGTCGGCCCCGCCCGACGCGGGCTCGCGATGGGCCTCAACGAGGCCGCCGGGTACGGCGCCGTCGCCGCGACCGCCCTGGCGACCGGCTACCTCGCCGCCCGCTACGGGCTGCGACCGGCACCGTTCTACCTCGGCCTCGCCTTCGCCGCCCTCGGCCTGGGGGTCTCTACCCTGTTCGTCCGCGAGACCCACCACCACGCACGCCTGGAAGCGGGCACCCGCACCACCCCTGTCCCCAAGTCGGACGACGGGGCGAGCCATCACGGTGGGCTGACCGACCGGCAGATCTTCACGCGGACATCGTTCAGCGACCGTGCACTGTCGTCGGCCAGCCAGGCCGGGATGGTGAACAACCTCAACGACGGCCTCGCCTGGGGCCTGTTCCCGCTGCTGTTCGCCGCAGCCGGGCTGTCCGTGGCCCGGATCGGCGTCCTGGCCGCGCTCTACCCGGCGGTCTGGGGCGCCGGCCAACTCGTCACCGGTGCCCTGTCCGACCGGGTCGGACGCAAACCGCTCATCGTCGCCGGGATGCTCCTGCAGGCCGCAGCCCTGGCGGGGTTCGCCATCGCCACGTCGTTCGCGGGCTGGGCCGGTGCTGCGGTCGCCCTCGGCGCCGGGACCGCGATGGTCTACCCGACCCTGCTCGCCGCGATCGGCGACGTCGCCCACCCGACCTGGCGGGCCCGCTCGGTCGGGATCTACCGGCTCTGGCGTGACGGCGGGTTCGCCGTCGGCGCCCTGCTCTGCGGCCTCGTCGCCGACGCCTGGGGCATCCGCCCGGCGATCTGGACCGTCGCGGCCCTCACCGCCGCCTCCGGCCTGCTCGTCGCCGCCAGGATGTACGAGACCATGCACCGCGAACCCGCATCGCAATCGGCCTGACCGCCGGTCAGCAGACACGCACCTGGACTGGCGACATGTGTCGGCCGAGAGGAGCCCTGACCGTGAAGCTCGCGTCGACCGGTGGCGCACCACCATTGCTCCAAGGCAAGGCGTACGCCGAGCCGTCGGTCTTCCGGCCGGAGAACCTGCTGCGCGAGGCGCGCCGGCAGAAGCAGCTGTCGGACCGGCCCGTCCCGGACGTCTGCCTCCTCGACCCCGACGGTGACGTCGTCCGCCACCTCGTCGAGACCGGGCGCGGTCGCCTCGAGCCGGGCTGGGCGTGCTACCACACCCAGATGTGGACCACCGAGTGGGACGGCCTGCGCGCGGGCGTCGTCGGTTGCGCGGTCGGAGCCCCGTTCGCGGTCCTCGTCGCCGAGCAGCTCGCCGTCAGCGGAGCGACCCTCGTCGTCAGCATCACCTCCGCCGGCCAGCTTGCGCCACTGGCTGACCCGCCGTACTTCGTCCTCATCGACCGCGCCCTGCGCGACGAAGGAACGAGCCTGCACTACCAACCACCGAGCACCTGGTCCGACCTCTCCGGCCACCTCGCCGCAGCACTCGCACCCCTCACCACCCCACGCGGCACACTGTTCAGCGGCTCGTCGTGGACGACCGACGCGCCTTACCGCGAGACCGAGGCAGCGATCGCCGTGGCCGTCGACGCCGGTGCTATCTGTGTGGAGATGGAGGCCGCAGCCCTGTACGCCTACGCCGCCGCCCGCGATCGCGACGTGGTCTGCATCGCCCACGTCACCAACTCGATGGCCGTCGCCGGCGACGACTTCGAGAAGGGCGACACCAACGGCGCCGGCGCAGCGCTCACCCTGGCCGCCGCTGTCGCCCGTGCCGTCGCTGCTCGCTGAGTCACGTCAGGCGCGGCTCATGGCGCCCACAAGGTGCCGGTGACCCACTCCCGGGTCACCGGCAGCCCGGGAACGTCGATCCGTCGCAGCCCGCCGGTGTCGAAGCCTGCTGCGGTGAACGTGGCGGCCGTGTCCCGGGTTGGGTTACAGCCGGCGCCGAACCACCGCCAAGGCACCCGCAGCCGTTGCTGCCACGCGGCCAGAGCCGGGTCTAGGGACCGCACGTGCTCCAGGACGAGGACCTGTCCACCCGGCCGCAAGACGCGCCGGATCTCCGCGACTGCGGCGGTCGGGTCCTGCACGGTGCACAGGGTCAGCGTCGCGAGGACGGTGTCTACGCTGGCGTCATCCAACGGCAGCGTCTCGGCCCCCACTTGGTGCACGACCGCGCCCGGTGGCAAGTTCGGGGTGAGCCGGCGGACCATGTGCGGGTCGGGCTCGATCGCGTGGACGGCGGTCACGGCCGGGCCGAGGTGCGGCAGGTTCAGCCCCACCCCCGACCCGAGGTCGACGACCACGCCCCTGGCGGACGCCAGCAGCGCCCGACGTTCCGCGCCGACGGGACCGGCCTCGATGCCGCGGGCCATCCGGGTGTAGAGCGCTGCGAACACCGGGTGCGCGACGTGCGTCCCCGCCGCCGTCACCGTCGCCCACCGGTCTTGGTAGCGACAGACGGCGCGGGCGCCGTCCCGCGGGCCAGGAGCTGGGTGAGCATGTCGACCACCTCGTCGTCGTCGAAGTCTTCCCGGCCGGCGGGCAGGCCGACCGGGGTGCCGGCGGGGTCCCAGTGCCGGTGTACCGCCCACAGCACACACAGCTCCACGACGGTGCGGGCCACCAGCTCGACCACCCCGGGGACGACCAGGTGGCCGCTGGCGCCGCGCCGACGCAGATAGTCGGCCATCGCCCCCATCTGCAGGGAGCGGCCGTCCTCGAACCAGACCTGCCCCAGCTCGGAGAACTCCGGCGCGCAGCGATCGACCAGCTTGATCCCGAACCGGTTCGCGGACAGCCGCCGGTACAGGTCGGCCACCACCGCGGTGAGCTCCTGCGGCCCCGTGACGCCGTCTGGTGGTTCGTCCCGCAACAGTGCCGCCGTCAGCTCGAGGTCCGGGAGCTGCGCGGCGAGCCTGCCCCGGACGACCGCCGCGAGGTCGCCGGGCAGCCCTGGTGCGACCGGCAGCATCGACCGGTCCGGCAGCGGCTCGACCCCGTCGGCGTACCTCAACGCCGCAGAGAAGAGCGCGAGCTTGCCGGTCGCGTACCCGTACAGCGCGCCCTTGCTGACCCCGAGCACGTCCGCGACGTCCTGCACCTGCGCCCTCTGAAACCCATGCGCCACGAACACCTGTGCAGACGCCGCGACCACAGCGGCGAACCGGTCCGGCGGCATCCGACGAGGCATGATGTGACTGTTTCATAACTGACCCAGTCGGTCAATATTGGCGGCGTTCTCAATCAGTTGGCGATATCGGTCCGCATCGTGCCTGTGTTGCCGCGGGGCCTCCGGTCAACTGTCCGACACCTTCGCAGGCGCGAGCGGCATCGGGGTGGGACGGCTGGTGTCCGCAGCTGTGCGTTGAGCGGGCTGAAGCTCGTTCGTGCGGAGCGTGAATGCGGGGTTCTCCCGGCCGTTGGTGACGAGCCGGGTGGCAGCGGTGTAGGCGTCGAGGTGGGCGAGGTCATGTTCGTCCAGTTCGGGGAGGGTGTGCCGCGCGAGGGCGTGGGCATCTTCGGGCGAGCAGGTGAAGTAGATCTTGTTGCGGGCGTTGGCGGAGATCGCCAGCTGGGTGTCGCGGGGGAGCTGGGCGAGGTGCTGATGGGCCAGGACGAGCGAGAGATGGTAGCCGCGGGCTTCGGCGAGCATGTCGTTGACGGAGCCGGCGAGGTTGAGGATGTTGTGGGCCTCGTCGATCACGACGGTGGCGTCCCGGCGGCCAGGCTCCGACTGTCGGGTTCGGGCGGTGGCGGCCTGCCAGACCGACGCGAAGATCATGGAGCCGAGCAGCCGGGAAGTCTCTTCGCCGAGTTGGCCTTTTGGCAGGCGCGCGATGAGGATGCCGCCGCGGTCGAGGATGCGGGTCATGTCGACGCTGGATCTTGGTGTCCCGATGGTGGCGCGGACGAAGTCGCGCAACAGGAAGGCCCGGAGCCGGGCCAGGACGGGGCCGGTAACTTGGGCCCGCAGCGCGGGTGGCGTGGCTTCGAACCATTCCCAGAAGCCTTTGAGGCCTTCGGGGTCGGTCAGGTCGACGGTGAACGGGGCACGGAACTGCCTGTTGTTCAACAGCGGCGGCACGGTGAGCAGAGTGGGGTCGGGGTGGCGCATCACGGTCAGGCAGGCCACGCGCATGACGTCGTCGATGCGAGGTCCCCAGTGGCGTTGGAAGATCGCGGCGAAGATCGAGACGATGTTGTCGACGATGAGGTCTTCGTCGCCGCCGGGGCGTAGCTCGAGCGGGTTCAGAGTGGCGCTCTTGGTGGGCTGATCGGGGTCGATGACCACGAGCCGCTCGAGGGCGTGGTCGGGGATGCGGTCTTGGACGTCGCGGGCGAGGTCGCCCTTGGGGTCGATGAGGACGACGCCTCGGCCGGCGCGGATGTCGTCGAGGACGAGGTGGGCGAGCAAGGTGGATTTGCCGACGCCGGTCGAACCGAGGACGTGCAGGTGGTGGCGGGCATCGACAACCGGCAGGGCGACGGTGTGCCCGCCGACGGCGGCCCGACCGAGGACCTTGGTGCCGCGACCACCGGCCGGCACACCGATGGGCGCCGGGACGCTCTTCGCACGGGCCCGCTCAAGCCCAGACACTGCGAGGTCTGTCGGGAGAGCGGCGAGAGCAGTGAATTCGGCCGCATCGACGAGGAACCCTCGGTGAAGTCGCCGGTCAGCGAGCACACGGTCTGCGTGAGTCATGGGAAGCGCCCGGAACCTGTTGCTGCCCGCGTAGACGGCATGCGCGGCTGCGATTGCGTGGGCGAGCGTGATCAGGCGTCGCGCTATCGCGTCGGACTGTCTCTGTCGGCGCCGCAGTGGACTATCCGGTGCCGATGTTGTGCCGTCAACCAAAGCAGCGGTGTGGGCGACGGCGTACCGCAGGGCGATCTCCCAGTGCGGACCGTTGGCTTTGGCCAGGACCTCCGTGTTGTCGTGACGCTGCATGGGGTCGGCAGCTGTGCTCCGACCTGCAGCTGTGGTAGTTCGGGGCGGGTGGCTGAGCAGGCCCGTCAGGGTGCCGGCGAGCAACCCGGCAGCCGCCTCGGGGAGGCCGCGACTCGTGCGTCGTCCGCTCGCGATGGCTGCAGCGGAGGCGCGCAGGCGGGCGATCTGGCGGGGGCTGGCCGGTCGGGCCAGGACCTGGACGCAGGCGGCCTCGGTGCCTCGCAGGTGGGAGGCGGCACCGAGTAGGGCGCGCTTTGGGTCGCTCTGGTGGTCGGTGGCGATCGGGTAGCAGTGCGCCCGAGCGGGGACAAGGGCCCCGCCCGTCGCTCGTGCCGACCGTTGACCCCGCGGGCCTCGCGGACTGTCGCTGGCGGGGATGGTGGGGAGGGGCGTGACGGCGGGGTCGATGCGGGTGGTGGCGCCGGGCCAGGCGGCGACGACTGCGGCGGCGATCGGTGCGGCGGGGACGGTGCCGGGGACCCAGAGCAGGATCTGCAGGTGGCGGCCTGTCCACCGGTATTCGAGGCTGACGTGAGGGGCCCCGGTCCGCAGGCGGCGCCGTCGGGACGGGATGAGCAGTCCGTGCAGGTTCGCCCAGAAGGCTGCGGCACCATCCGCTTCGACGGTCGCGGGTGGGGTGATGAGGACCTGTTGTGCGCCGGTGAGGAGTCGTTGGTGCCGTCGCGTTCGGATGGCGCGCCCGGCGAGCTGCCAGCCCCCAGCTCCGCAGATGGCCGTTGTGAGGACGGCCGCGAGCGTGAGGGCGTGGGCAGCGATCAGTCCGGCGGGGGTGATCGGCGGTGTCACGTCGCCGCCGCGGTGTCGTCGTCCGGCTCGCTGCTGAGGACGGCGGTGACGGTGGCATGTTCGGTGGGGGAGGCGATGGCGAGGTAGCTGACGCGGGATGCGCCGGCGACGAGCAGAGCTTCACCGCGGGGTGCTGCGAGTAGCAGTCGGGCTTCGCCGGTCGTGAGGTGGAAGACGTCGGCGACGGCGTCGATGGCTTGTGGTGCCTGCCGCATGAGGATCTGGGTGGCGGCGTTGGCGATGACGACCTGGCCGAGGTCGGAGCTGAGCAGGTCGGCTGCGTCCTGGGTGACTACGGTGATCCCGGCGTTGCGTTTGCGGGCTGACTTGGACATCCGGGCCAGGAACCGGGCGCCGTCGGGTTCGCGCATCAGCGTCCAGGCCTCGTCGACCACGACCAGTCGGCGTTGTGGTCCCAATCGGAGGTCTGACGCCTGCCGGGGTGGTAGGTATCGGACGCCTGGTTGGCCAACCCGTCGGGTGGCCCGACTCACCGAGTTGGCCAACCGGGCTTGCCGGTGCGCGCTGGTTGGACCCTTTGACGGGTCTGGCGGGGATGGTTGGTCGACGTCGCGCCAGATGGCGTCGAGGGCGAGCAGCATGCCGGCGGCGCGTAGTTCGTCGGGGAGGTGGCGGGTGGACCAGACGACGAGGTGCCCGCTGGGGTTGGTGGTGGTGGGTCCGGCGAACAGGTCCTTGAAGGCGCCCTCGACCCAGGGTGACAGTCGGGCGGCCAGGGTCGCGGCGGCCGGGTTGGTCTCGCCGATCCGGGTCAAGGCGGCGGCGAGGTCGGCGAGCACGGGCGCCGGCCTGGTCCAGGTCGACGGGTCGTGGCTGATGCCGGCGGCGGTGTAGGTGGCGGTGATCGCGGCGTCGAGTGCGGCTCGTTCCTGCGGTGGCGGCTGTTCGCCGAGCAGGACGCCGATCAGGGTGTGCAGGAACAGCGCTCGCCGGGTCAATGCATCGCGCGGGGTGGGCCCGCTGGGAATGTCGAACGGATTGACCCGGACCTCGGCAGCGCCGAGGCGGACCACGCGTCCGTCGACGGCTGCGGCCAGGGCGGTGTACTCGTCCTCGGGGTCAATCACGGCGACGTGGACGCCGTCGTACAGCTGGCGCAGCACATCGAGCTTGACGAGGTAGGACTTGCCGGCGCCGGAGCGGGCCAGGACGACCGCGTTGTGGTTGTCCTGGGCCCAGCGGTCCCACCAGACGATCCCGCCGGAGGCGGTGTTCACTCCGTAGAGGACGCCCCCGGGTGTGGCGTCCTCGCCGGGCAGTGGCCCGGG
Source organism: Kineosporia sp. R_H_3 (assembly GCF_002198675.1). GTDB lineage: Bacteria > Actinomycetota > Actinomycetes > Actinomycetales > Kineosporiaceae > R-H-3. The sequence continues at coordinate 58,400 of NZ_MWLL01000015.1, forward strand.
TAGATCGGGGCAGGCCAACGGGAACGCGGCTGCGAGAGCGTCGGTGTCCATCACCCGCCGCTGGTTCAGACCGTCGTGGCCGAGGGGCAGGGTGGAGCACCACCCTGGGAGTTGGCGCCAGGTTGCGGGGTGGGTGTCGAGCAGGACGGAGGCGGCTGCCGCGCGGACCTCGGCAACGGCGTCCGCCAGGAGCGCCCGGGTGGGGGCGTGAACGGTCAGGTAGAGCCCGACCCGGAACAGGCGTGCTTGCCCTCTGGCCAACCGGTCGGCGAGGGCGGCGGCGTCATCCGCGGCGGCCTCGACGAGGGGGTCGTCGAGTCGGCCGCGGTCAGCGTCGATGCGGCGGGAGGACTCCAATCGAGCCCGTTGCCGCCGCAGCCTGCCCGTGGCGACCTCGGTCGGTAGCGGGTCGATGTGGACCGCGACGTCCAACCTGCCGGCCCAGGCCAGCAGTGGCTCGAGCCAAGCGATGCCGACTTCGGCCGGATAGCCGCAGACGATCAGGGTGGCCGCGTAGCCGTCGCCGACCCGCACGTAGCCACCGGCTGTGGTCACCGCTGACGGGCCGATGACCTCCGCGAGGGTTGGGCCGTCGGCCCGGCCCGCGAGCAGGTCGCTGCGGCGGTGACCGCGGCGTCGTCCGTCTCGCCTTGCCCGGTCGGAAGCCCGCGAAGCTCTCACCGCCGCCCCCAGGAGGCTGGGCGTCCGGCGGGCTCGTCAGCGAGGTTGTCGTCCAGGCTGAGATCGTCGATGGCGCTGTCGGTGTACTCGTCCCAGGCGGTGGTGGTGGCTGTGACCGGGATGCCGGGGGCGGTACGGGGGCTGGTGGCATCGGTGGACCCGTACGGGTCGGCTGCCGCGGAGAGGACGGCGGTAACCTCGCCGGCGCTGAGGACCCGGCAGCGCACTCCGACAGCGGACAGAGCATCAGCGGTCGCGGCAGCTCGGCGTTGCACGTCCGATCCCACGGTGCCGGCTCGGCTGACGCTGGGGCTGGTTACGGCGATGGTTACGGTTCGCTGGAGCGGGTCGTGGGACTCCATCAAGTCGAGCAGGAACCAGGCGTAGTCGACGGCAGCACCGGCCAGGGCCGGTGAGGTCAGGTCGTGGGCCTGCTCGACGACGCGTTCAGCGTGAGTGCCGAGGTCGAGTCGCGTCGTCGACAGGACGATCTGCGCCGGGCTGGTCAAGGCGTTGAGCCACCGTGCGAAGGCGCCGACCTGGGCGGCCTGTTCCGCCGAGCTGTTCAGGTTCGCGGTGACCGTGGTCGAGGCGACCAACGCGACTGCGGTCGCTCCCGTGACGAGCGTGCCGTCGTCGTCGATCGCCGAGGTCGGCAGCCGCAACATACCCAACCGGCCCGTCTCCGCCGTGGGGTTCGTGGTCGTCAGGGGCGCCCAGTCCGGCGTCCCTGAGGATGGATGGACTGGCAGAAGCCGGCGCGGGCCGCGGCGATGGGTGAGCGCAGCGAGCAGCCAGGCATCGAGGCTGACCCCGTCACGTCGTCCCATGGCGACGGCGGCGGCCAACGCGGCAACCGGACTGGTCGTAGCGACCAGGACTGGAATGGGCACCCGGCCGGCGAGGACTTGCCAGGCGAGGTAGATCGGGACCACGGCGACGGCGAGGACCGCGACCTGCCGGGTGGTCAACCCGAGCATGATCCGGTCGGGGGCATCCAGGTCGGCCGGGATCCGGGCCTGCACGGGCAACTCATCGACGACGCGGTTCATCGCGCCTCCTCCCAGTGGATGGACGTTCAGGTGCGGCAGGAGCTGGCCGGCGCGGGGCTGTCCACGGGACAGGACGCGAAGGCGAGGTCGAGATCACCGGTGGGGATGCGGCCGGAGGGATCGCGGGTTGTCGGGAGCGGTCTGGCCTGCGCTCGCGGGTCGACGCCCCTGCCGTGGGCCGAGGGCTCGCTGCGGTGACAGGTGTCGCGGACGTGGCCGGAACACCGGAGGGTGGCGGAGCCGACGTTGCGGAGGGGTTGGCGGACCTCGGGCGAGCGGGTGCTGGGCCTGAGCCCGTTCCTGAACTTGGGTGGGCTGGGGCTCGACCTGGTCCCGATGGTGGGCGCCGAGGAGGAACGCCGCCGTGTGGCGGCCTGCCGGGGCCACCGCCGCGGCGAGGGCTTGGTCCGCCAGTCCCGCCGGAGCCGCGGCTTGGCCCCGGGGGCCGCGACTTGGCGAGTCGTCCGGCGCCGAAGGCGGTGCGCAGTCCGGTGCCGAGGCCGCGGGTGAGCTGCTGGACGACGACGAAGCGAAGGATGGTGCCGACCAGATTCGGACGCCCGCCCGGGGTGAGTTGGCGGCGCACCAGCGCGGGGATGCGCACCGTGGCGTACAGCAGGACGGCGACGATAAATAGGTTGAACAGCCCGGTCGGGTCCGACGGCATGCCGTAGCTGGGCAGGTTCGCGGCCGGGTCGAGGAAGATCGCCAGGCTGGTGTTGAGTGCCACGGCTTGCAGGACGACGGTGATCGACAGGCCGCCCATGGTGCGCCACCAGGCCTGGGCGATCGGTTCGGTCCAGGGCAGGGCGTGGCAGGCCAGGGCGGCGGGGGCGACGCCGACGGCGACGATGAGTGCGACGAATCGGGCGATCCAGCCGACCAGTAGCAACGCCAAGAGCACGTCGATGGTCAGCCCGATCAGGGTTACCAGCAATGCGGAAGCTGGGTTCGTCAAGGCGCCGGTCACCACGCGCAGCAACGCAGCCAGGGAGCGTTCGGAGGCGATGCCCTGCCCGGTCAGCGCCTCGACGAGCGCGTTCGCCGTGGTAGTGATGGCCTGGCAGATCGGTGGCGCGAAGTTCGCCGCGACCAGTCCGATCACCATTCGGGGCGCCAACTCGGCCAGCCCGTATCTGGACTGGACGGTGTCACGCGTCATCACGACGATGCCCACGGTCATGATGACGACGACGAAGCCGGTGTTCACGATCGCCAGTGCCCGGCCCGAGACGGCGGCGACTTGAGGGAGGCCGGTGACGTCGGGTAGGTGGAACAGAGTGGCGACCAGCAGGGCCCAGGTCTGGTTCAGGGTGTCGCGGGTGAAGGCCAGCAGCCAGGCGGTGGCCTGATCGAACAACCAGCCCATCATCAGACCCCCAGGATCTGCTTCAGAACGGTGAGTACCACCGGCGCCAGGATCGCCAACCCGTATCCGATGGCTGCCGACCGCAGGGCGCTCTTGGCTCGCTCGACCTCGGACGGGTTGCCGTCGGCGGCCATATAACGCAGCCCGCCCAGGGTCAGGAAGAAGGTGGCGAGGGCAGCGAGAATCCCGACCAGCCACCCCGTCGCGTTGTTGATCACGGTGGGTAGGTCCGCGGCCGCCGCGAGCATCAAGACCGCTGTCGTATGCACCGGGACGTCACCTCCTCGTCGAGCTCGCAGAATCCGTAAGTCGGGTGTGGGGATGCCACCGCGGGCGTGGACGGCGGTCGAGCAGAACCCGTCCCTCCCTTCGAGGCACGTCAGCGGTTCTGATGCGGTCCGAGGCGTGAACACGGTCACCGACTCGACCGCCGTCGCCGGCTCCGCGGTGGCATCCAGAACCAGAGGCACACACCTGGTTCCGCCCACCCACGGCCCGGCAACGCCACCCAACCGGACGACGTCGAGGCGCCCGTGAGTCAACGGTTGGCCAACCAGTCACCCGGCGGGGGACAGGGCCACCCAGTCCAGATCGCCGGACCGGATAGCCGCGACCAGGCGGCGTTCGCCGTCGCGACGCCACGACGCTGCCAGATCGACCGTGACCCCGAGCCGGTCGGCGACCACCGTGAGTGGGACGTCGTCCAGGCGGGTGGCGGAGATGAGAAGGCACTCTTCCGGGTCGATCACCGCGGCCGTGAGCGCTCGGGTCAGGACCCAGTCGGGGTGACCCCAGGGCCTCGGTGGTGGGCCCCACGCTTCCTGGACCCGGATGACGTCGTTGTCCCGCACGCTGTTGCGGGCGCGGCGGACGGCGCGGGCGCCGGCGTCGATCAACCGGGAGCAGATGTTCGCTCCGTCGAGGTCGATCGTGGACAGTCGATCGAGGAACCCGGCCAACAGTTCGGCGTCCAGGTCGGCGGTCTCGCCGTGCCAGCCGAACGCCAGCCGGCCAGCCCGGCGACGAAGCCCCGGGATGGCCAACCCGACCACGGCCAGCACCCACGCGGGGTCGCCGCTGCGGGCCAGGGTTACAAGCTCGCGCCACACCGCGTCTCTGACCGTTCGAGGCGTCGCGTCGTCGATCAACAGCCGCCGCAGCCGGTCGACGGCGATTGGTCGATCAGGCAGGCAGTCGATCCGGCCGCCGTCGAAGGTCAACGGTTTCGGGGGAGCGGTGAGCAGTTCGAATGCGCGCTGCGCGGCGTCCAACGGGCTTGCCGGCCATTCCCGTGACGGTGATGCGCAGTCGCGTTCCTCGAGAGCGTGCTCCAAGTGGGTCATGACGATCTCCATCAGTAGAGGTCGGCGCATGCCGCCGACGCCCGTCCATGGGCTCACGCCACTCCAACCGGTTGGCCAACCGTCCCTGGAGGCCATGAGCCGGGTGCGATCCCGTTGGTGCCGGTTGGTCGGCTGCCTCCATCGAACGCTCCCGGACGGTGGGGAACCCGAGCCATGGGTAGGCGTGAACACGACGTCACCGGCAGAACCCCGAACACCATGACCGACAACCACCCCCACCAGCCCGGACCTGAGACGCCGCCTGCGCGACAGCCGCAGTCCGGGCCTTCTGCGGAGGCGATCAACGGTCGCGTTCCGCTCGGTGAGCGCGCTGCGGACAACCTCATCCGGATGGCCACCGCCGCCAGCGGGACCGTCATCGATCTCGACGAGGACCCCACCCTGCGAGCGGCAGCCCTCGCGCTCGGGCGCAGCTACCTGGCCGTTGACCTGACCACGATCGACACCCCGCCGGACCGACCCGCGGACCTGGTCGTGCTTCGCTGGCCCCGTCCGGGCGATCACTCATGGCTCAGCACGGCCGGCGAGGTATTCGCCGGGGCCGAGGGCATCTTGGCGCAGATGGGGCGCGTGGCCGTTTTGCTCGATCCGACTGCGGCCCTCGAATTCGGCATCACGTGGACCGGAACTCTGCTCGCCGCCGCTACCACCGTTGGACTGCCGGTGCTCCAGGACGTCGTCTGCATGCACGACCTGGAGTCAGAAGCAGTGGGCCAGTCCGAAGCGTCCGGATCCGCGACGCTGCGGCACCGCGTCATCCTCCTGCTCGGGACAGGGAGGGCACGCCATGTCGCACACTGAGCCAGCCAGCAGAGGTCGGTCGCCGGTCGGGCCGACGCAGCGACGTGCCTGGACCCCCGACGAGGTCCGAGCTCTCGGTCTGACCACCAGCCTCGAGACCGCCGCCGAGATCATCGGCATCGGCCGAACCCTCGCCTACGAGCTCGTCAAGAACCAGGCGTTCCCGGTCCGGCTGCTGCGGCTGGGACGACGGGTCGTCGTTCCCATCCCAGATCTCCTTCACTACCTCGGAGCCTGAGATGAGGCGGGCTTCGCCGACATGATGTCGATGATCGCTACCCGGGCGGCATTCACCCCCGCGCGAGAAGCCAGGAGCCTTGAGGCGATCTCGCCCGGCGCCTGTCTGCAGGTTTCGAGCGATGGAATCGCCGTCCTCGCCCGGAACGGATCATTCAGGCGTAGGTGTCGGGCCTTCGACGCGGTTTCGGAGGACGCAGTCCCCGCAAAGGCTGGTGTGCCTGGACGTTCCTGCGATGCGGTAGATCAGGCAGCAGGTTTGTCGCCGGAATGTCGCCATCCCGGGCTCGCCGTGGCCGGCTCCACGCAGTGAGGGGTGGCTCGTCAGAAGGGCGGCCAGGCCTCGACTTCGCTGAGCTACATCCGGGCCGGCGCTCGCCAAGACGCTGGCAGCGCCACTCGCGGCGGAGGCGACGTTGCCCCACAGGATGCGGGGGGAGACCGAGAGTGCGGAGGTTGCTTGGACCAGTTGGCGTATGGGGCCGTCGATCAGCATGGCGGGCCACTGGTCGTGGGCGGGTCGGTTGTCAGGACTTGGCTGAAGCTGTTGGTGGGGGATCGACATCGGGAAGGCGCCGCCCAGGACGTTCTGCCATCGAAGTGAGGCAAGGGCGAAAGGCGGTGTGAGGTCTGCCAGCGCCGCGACAGCCAGGGCTGGGGATATCAGGCGAGCGGAGATGCCGAGGTGCACGACGGAGGCGGCGACACGCAGTTCCACGGTTCGTCTCGGGCGGCCGCTGGCCGCGGCGAGGTGGTCGCGGGCGTCGCCTACGCGTGCGCGCAGCAGGCCCGGATCGTCGATGAGGTCGGACAGGGCACGCCATGGTGGTCGGGCCGGTGTGTGAGGGTCGTGGGTGTTCAGGGCGAAGAACGGGCCCAAGACGGTGAGCCGGTCGAGCAGGGCCGGTGGGTCACCCTCGGGGGTGCTGGTGGTCACGGGTCGTCAGGGTGCGCCGACCGGGTTGGGTTCTCTCGGTGTGGCAGCTGTCGCTCGGGGTGGTTGCGGCGTGAGTAGCCGTTCTGCCATGGGTGCGTAGATCAGGCCGAGGGTCGTCCAGAGAATGAGTTGGGCGGCGGCCGAGTAGAGCCGGAAGGAGAACAAGATGTCGGCTGGGAAGCCTGGGTAGACGATCGTGCCCTTGGCATCGGTCAACGGCAGCGGTGTTTCGGTGGCGTGGTGGCCGTAGGTCGACACATTGGCCGGGAGCTCACCGAGTTGTGGCAGCAGGGTCATCACGACACCGATCCCGACCACGTAGCTTGTGCCGGCGACGAGTGTGGCGTTCCAGGTCCCCAGGCGCGGCTGTAACCGCCTGCCTAGAACGGTCGCGCCGACCAGCAGCAGCAGTGAGCAGGCCACCATCGCCAGGTAGAGATTGCCCCGCTGCCCGATGGTGTCCGGGTGGCCGATGGCGGGTGGGTTGGCCGGGTACTTGATGAATGGCACCAGGTAGGTGCCGAGAAAGCCCCCCAGGGCGGTCAGCATCGCCAGCGTGCGTGGGCGAAGGCGACCGACTCGGCCCAGGCAGAAGGCGTAGGCGACCGAGTAGAGCAGGCCCATCGCGATGCCGACAACCACGATGCCGGTACCGATGCCGACGTCCGCTTGGACGGCGCGACTGAAGATCTCCATTCCGGGGATCACCGTCGGCAGTCCAGAGGCCTTGTCCAATGCCTGCTGTGCCGCGTCCCGGCCATTTTCGTAGTCGATCGCGGCCTGGATCTGCGGCTCCGCGAAGATCCTCGCGAAGACGAAGGCGGCCACCCCGGCGATAGCACCGGCGAGCATGCCGCGCAGGACGAGCTTGCGTTCCATGTTCGGTTGTCCTCTGCCCGGCGGGTTCAGTGGCAGGGGAAGCCGAGGAAGTGTCGGGCGTCGTGGACGAACTCGTGCACGTGTGCATCAGCGCCGAACACGGAGTAGGCGCCCTGGTCCACACCGGTGAAGTAATACAGGGCCAGTCCGACCACGACGGCGCCACTCAGCCAGGCGACACCCCTCGATACCGGCATCACGATCGGAGTGGCGACGCGGACGGGTACAGACCAACTGCTCACGGGTATCTCCTTAGGGGATCGTGCGTCCCTCAGCCAACGGAGTGCAGTGACGGGAAGTGTCTGACTCACGACCCGACCCAACAGGGGCAGGTCGTTCACAGTGGCGCGACCGCGCCGGGTTCTCACCGGCTTCCTTGCGCCGTCACTTCCGAGGACTGTAGGGCCGCCGCCTGCGCCGGTCAATCGTGAACCGGTGAGTCTCGTGTGGCCGGGCGAGTGCAGCCGCCCAAGTCCGGGTCGAGGGCTCGCGGCCGCTGCCACTGCGCGCATCTGGGCCCGATTGACCGTGCCGGAGCGGCTGTGGTTGGCTGCATGCTCTGACGGCAGTGAAGGAAGTCCGGTGTGAATCCGGCGCGGTCCCGCCACTGTCACCGAGGAGCGATCCCCTCTCGAACGTCACGGCCGTGTGAGCGGTTGGAAGGCCGGGGGAGAGTATTGATCCGGGAGCCAGGATACTTCGGCCGTCAGGTTGCACCCCAGGGCGAGGACACCCGAGGAGACCTGAAGATGTTCGATTGTGCGCGGGTTCGTACCCGACGATCACCACAGCACGCCGGCTTCCTGCGACCGCCGAACTGACGGCGTGCCGTCGCCTCGTGCGGCGGTCACTGAAGATCTGACTCCAGGGTCGGCCCTTCGATGAAGGGCTCGCTGCTCGTCGCGGGCGCATCCTCTGATGCCGGCAAGAGCGTGTTGACCGCCGGGATCTGCAGGTGGCTGCACCGCAGCGGTGTCTCCGTCGCCCCGTTCAAGGCGATGAACATGAGCAACAACTCCGTCGTGACCTGCGACGGGGGCGAGATCGGCCGTGCACAGGGTGCCCAGGCGGCAGCCTGCGGTGTGCTGCCCGAGACTGCGATGAACCCGGTGCTGCTCAAGCCGGGCAGTGACCGCCGCAGCCATGTCGTGCTGCGCGGGCACCCCCTGACCGACGTCACGGCCGCCGGGTTCCGTGAGCTGCACCCGCAGCTGCAGGCCGTATCACTGGCGGCCTACGACGACCTCGCCGAGCGGTTCGACGTCGTGGTCTGTGAAGGTGCCGGCAGCGCCGCCGAGATCAACCTACGAGCGACCGACTTGGCGAACATGGGACTGGCCGATGCCCGTGACCTGCCCGTGGTCGTGGTCGCCGACATCGATCGGGGCGGGGTGTTCGCGGGTCTGTTCGGCACGGTCGCACTGTTGTCGAAGCGGGACCAGTCTTTGGTGAGCGGGTTCGTGGTCAACAAGTTCCGCGGCGACCAGGCGATTCTGGACCCTGGCCTGGATCGCCTGAGGCACCTGACCGGGCGGCCCACACTGGGCGTGGTGCCCTGGCGGGCCGGGGTCGCCTTCGACGTCGAGGACTCCCTGAGTCAGCAGGACGTCCTGCCCTCGGCCGGTCCGCCGCACGGCAACGATGTCCTGCGGGTGGCGGCCGTCAGGCTGCCCCGAACCAGCAATGCCACCGACGTCGAGGCCCTGGCCGCTGAGCCGGGGGTGGCCGTCCGGTGGACGACCTCACCTGGTGAGGTCGAGGCCGCTGACCTGGTCGTGCTGCCAGGCACCCGAGCGACTGTCGATGACCTGGCATGGTTGCGGGCCTCGGGGATCGCCGCGGTGGTCAGGGCTCGCGCCGAGAGCGGCCGACCGGTGCTCGGGATCTGCGGCGGCTACCAGATGCTGGCCACGGAGCTGGACGACGACGTGGAGTCCGGTGCGGGCTCGGTCGCAGGTCTGGGACTGCTGCCGGTCACGGTGCGGTTCTTCGCCGACAAGCAGGTCGGGCGCCCGACCGGTGTCGGGTACGGCCATGCGGTGACGACGGCCTACGAGATCCACCA
>NZ_MWLL01000150.1 GCF_002198675.1 Kineosporia sp. R_H_3
CCCACCCCAGGGAGACCCGCATGACCGTCACGGACGACTACCTCGAGAACAACCGGCGCTACGCGCAGACCTTCTCCGGACCGCTCCCGCTGCCGCCGTCCAAGAACATCGCCGTCGTCGCCTGCATGGACGCCCGGCTCAACGTGTACGCGATCCTCGGTCTCGGCGACGGTGAGTCGCACGTCATCCGCAACGCCGGCGGCGTCGTCACGGACGACGAGATCCGCTCGCTCGCGATCAGCCAGCGCCTGCTCGGGACGCGGGAGATCATCCTCATCCACCACACGGACTGCGGGATGCTCACCTTCACCGACGACGCGTTCAAGCAGGGCATCCTCGAGGAGACGGGGATCAAGCCCGAGTGGGCGGCCGAGTCGTTCAGCGACCTCGACGTCGACGTCCGCCAGTCGATCGCCCGGATCAAGGCCAGCCCGTTCGTCGTCCACAAGGACCAGATCCGCGGGTTCGTCTTCGACGTCGCGACCGGCCTGCTGCGCGAGGTCTCCTGACCCGGAGCGGCCGCGAGCCGCACGACCCCTCCCCGACGACGGCGCCCGGGTCTCCCGGGCGCCGTCGTCGTGCCCACCTGCCGCAACTCTGGGGAATCCCCTGCTCACAGCCGGTCGCAGACGCCATCCGGGACGGTCGTGGTCGTTAGTGCCACGCTCAACTGTCGGTACCCGAAAGAGTCCGATCGTCATGATCTCGGCGAGTTGGTACCCGGAGGCCGGTCAGAAGGAGCAACATATGCACACGCGCGCTTACAGTGAGTGTCCAGGCCCGGACCTCGCCCGTCGCGTGATCATGGGGAGGGCCTCTATGGCCGAGACGACCGGGACCGGCGGACGCCGGGCGGCACCCGAGCGACGCGCGACGATGCGCGACGTCGCGCGGGCGTCGTCCGTCAGCGTCATGACCGTCTCGCGGGTCGTGAACAACAGCCCGAACGTCGACCCCGTGACGCGCGAGCGCGTGCTCGAGGCCATCGCGGCGCTGGGCTTCCGGCCGAACGAGGCCGCCTCGTCGCTGCGCCGCAACGGTGCCACGACGTCGACGATCGGCCTCGTCGTCGACGACGTCGGCAACCCCTTCTGCTCCGCCCTGCACCGCGGCGTCGAGCGGGTGGTGCGCCGCCGGGGGCACCTGCTCATCTCCGGGTCCTCCGACCGCCGGGCCGCCGAGGAGCGCAGCCTCATCACGGCCCTGCTGCGCCGCCGCGTCGACGGGCTCGTCGTCATGGGGATCGACCCGGACGAGGCCTACCTCGCCGACGAGATCCGCCGCGGCGTCCCCGCGGTGTTCGCCGACCGCCGCCCCGCGGGGGTCGAGGCCGACCTCGTGACGAGTGACAACCTGGCGGCGTCCCGGCTCGCGACGGAGCACCTGCTCGCCCACGGCCACCGCCGGATCGGCCTGCTGCTCAACGCACCGTCGGTCTCGACCACCAAGGACCGGCTCGAGGGCTACGTCACCGCGGTGACCGCCGCCGGGGCCGACGGCGACGGCGACCTCGTCGTCACCGACCTGCTCTCCCCCCAGGACGCCGAGGCCGCCACCGAACGCCTGCTCGACCTGGAGCGCCCTCCGACCGCGATCTTCGCCGCGCAGAACAGGCTCGCCATCGGCGCCCTGCGCGTCCTGCACCGGCGCGGCGCGGCCGGCCGCGTCGCCCTGGTCGCCTTCGACGACTTCGAGCTCTCGGACGTCGTCGAGCCCGCCGTCACGGTGATCGCCCAGGACGCCGAGCTCATGGGCGAGACCGCCGCCGAGCTGCTCTTCAGCCGGCGCGAGGGCTACGCCGGACCGCCCCGCACCGTGGTCGTGCCGGCCGAGCTCGTCGTCCGCGGCTCCGGGGAGCTGCGGCCGGTCTGACCCGGCGAGAAGGACGGCGCCCGCACGCGCCGTCCCTGCCGACGTGCGGACCCTGACCGTTTTGCTAGGTTCGCCGTATCCGGGGTGCGGCCTGCCTCCGTGACCCCTCGCGGGACGCAGGCCGGCCCGGCCCGCCGGTCCTCGCCCGCCCCGTCGAGCGACCGGCACTCCGCCGCCACTGCCCCCCGTGGGCGGCGGACCCCGGGCGGGGACCGCCGCGCACGCGGCGGTGCCCCGCCCGTCGGGCATGCTGGCCCCATGGACGAGCCCGCCGCACCAGACTCCCCCGCGCCGAGCGTGCCGACCGTGCGGAGCGGGCCCGCCGACCCGTGCGCGCGGATGACCCGGACCGCGACGGACGGGGCCCGGATCGTCGTCTGCGCCCACGGCGGGCAGGTGCTCGGCTGGACCCCCGCGGGCGGCGGACCGGACCGGCTCTGGACCAGCCCGCTGGCCCGCTGCGGGCCCGGGGAGGCGATCCGCGGCGGCGTCCCGGTCTGCTTCCCGCAGTTCTCCCGGCGCGGCCCGCTGCCCGCCCACGGGGTCGTCCGGGACCGCGCCTGGCGGCTCGACGCCGGCCTCGCCCGGACCGCGGCCGCCCGGGTCGTCGCCGAGGTCGGGGACGACCGGGCCACCCGCGCGCTCTGGCCGCACGGCTTCCGGGTGACGGTCACGGCCCAGGCCTTCGGCCGCACGCTCGACCTGTCGCTCGCCGTCGAGAACACCGGGCAGGACGACTGGTCGTTCATGGCCGCGCTGCACACCTACCTCGCGGTGAGCGACGCCGGCCGCGCGACGGTCGACGGGCTCGGCGGGCTGTCCGCGGAGGACAACGCCGCCGCCGGCGCCGCCGTCACGCTGCCCGCGGGACCGCTGGCCGCGGCCGGGCCGCGCGACGTCGCCGTCCGGGGCGTCACCGGGCCCGTCGTGCTCGACGACCCGGCGCACGGGCGCCTCACCGTCACGGCCGAGGGCTTCGGCGACCGGGTGCTGTGGAACCCCGGGCCGGCGCACACCCTCGCGGACGTCCCGCCCGCCGGCGAGAACGGTTTCGTGTGCATCGAGCCCGCCGCGCTCGACCCGGTCCGACTGGCCCCCGGGGAGCGCTGGCGGGGCGTCCTCCACCTCGTCGCGGAGGACTGACCGGCAGGTCGGCCCGACGACCCGCGGTGCCCCAAAAGTCTGGCGCACCGGCGCATGCAGCGCCGGTGCGTCAGTGACTTAACCACATGGTCGCCGTACTGCAAAGTCCCGTGACTCTGAGTCAACCCGCTCCCGTATCGGCCCAGGTCACGGCGAGGTCACGGTCACTCTCGGCTCATGTCGCGCGGACCCCTTCGGCGACGCGTCAGCCTTCGCTCAGGGCGACGTCCTCGGACCTGCTCTCGTGGGAGTGCACTGGCGGCATGACGACGACGGGGCACTCGGAGTGCTTGATGACGGACTGGCTCACCGAACCCAGCAGCACCGACCGGACCGGGCCGCGGCCGTGCGTGCCGACGACGACGAGGTCGGCGTGCCGGGACGCCTCGACGAGCGCCTCCGCGGCGGTCGCGCGGACCACCTCGCGGGCGACGACGGGAGGCTCGGCCATCGCGCCGACGATCTCGTCGACGGCCTTGCTCTGGGTCTCCTCGGCGATCTCCATGAGGGTGCCGGGGTCGACCGCCGCGAGCGGCGCCCCCTCGGCCGCGTCCCAGGTCCAGGCCGTGACGACCTGGAGCGTGGCACCGCGACGGACCGCTTCCTGGGCGGCCCAGGCGAGGGCCCGGCGGCTGCTCTCGGTGTCGTCCACCCCGACGACGACGATGGAGGTCGTGACCGGTCGGACGGCTGCGTTCTCGGACATCGGATCCTCCCCGCGGCGCGGGACTGGGGACTGCGCCGCTGGGATCCACGGTGCTCCTGCGGCGTGGGGGCGCGCTGGGACGTAGGGCACAGAGCGCCTGCGGCGCAGGCGCTACCGGCCGACGGCGTACCCCTGCGCGCCGCGCGCGTTCGCCGCGGCCCGCAGCCAGCCGCCCCACGGCCGGTCGTCGGCGACGGCGCTGAGCCGCCCGAGCGACCAGCCGTCGACGGTCTCCACGTCGTGCCCGCGGGCGGCGAGGTCGCGCAGGACGGCGGCCGGCCACCGGTCCTCGACGACGAGCCGGTTCGGGACCGCCCGGCGGGGCGCGAACGAGGACGGCATGTGGTCGCTGTGGAGCATCGGGGCGTCGATCGCCGCCTGCAGCGCGAGGCCGTCGCCGCGGCGCAGCCCGGCGAGCACCCGCAGGAGCAGGAGCAGGCTCCACTGGTCCTGCTGGTCTCCGCCGGGCGTGCCGTACGCCAGCCACGGCCTGCCGTCCCGCAGGGCGAGGGACGGCGTGAGGGTCGTCCGCGGCCGTGCGCCGGGCCGCAGGCTCGACGGCAGCCCGGGGGTGAGCCGGAACATCTGGGCGCGCGTCCCGAGCGGGAACCCGAGGGCCGGGACGACGGGTGAGGACATCAGCCACGCACCGCTCGGGGTCGCGGAGACCATGAGCCCGCGGGCGTCGACGACGTCGAGGTGGCAGGTGTCGCCGCGCCCGGCCCGGCGCTGCGCGGCCGACACGGTCGGCTCGCCCTCGCCGGGCGCGGCGGCACGCGGCAGGGCGAGACCGTCGAGGTCGTCGTCCGCCCCGGCCGCGCCGTCCCGCCCGCCTGCCGGGCCGTCCGGGTGCCGCGGGACGCCGTCCGCGTCGAAGTCGGCGAGCGGCGGCAGCACGGGCGTCCGGCCGCCCGGGGCACCGGGGCGCAGCCGCGGGTCCGCGGTCGCCGGCGAGACGAGCGCGGCCCGCCCGGCGTTGTACGCGGGCGACAGCAGGTCGGCGAGCAGCGCCGCGGCCCGGGGACCACCGGCGGCGTCCTCGGGGCCGGCGCCGTCGCCGTACCAGGCCTCGCGGTCGGCGAACGCGAGCTTGGCGGCCTCGGTGAGCGTGTGGACCCACTGCGGGTCGTCGAGGTCGAGCGGGTCGTCGTCCGCGCCCAGCGCACGGAGCAGGGCGAGCTGCTGGAGGTGGACCGGGCCCTGCGACCACAGGCCCGACTTGAGCACCTCGACCGCGTCCCCGGGGCCGCACGCGAACCGGGCGGGCTCCTCGACTCCCGGCTGCCATCCCGCGAGGTCGTCGGCGCGCAGCAGGCCGCCGTGGACCCGGCCCGAGGAGTCCTTCCAGGCGGTCGTCGCGGCGAAGTCGTCGACCGCCTCGGCGACGAACCCGCGGTACCAGGCGTCCCGGGCCGCGCCGAGCTGGGCGGCGCGGTCCGGGCCGGCCGCCTCGGCCTCCGCGAGGACGCGCTCGTAGACGTCGGCGAGCACCGTCATCCGCAGCCGCGCCCACGGCGCCGGGGCCCGCCCGCCCGGCAGGTAGAGCGCGCCGGACGTCGGCCAGTCGTCGGTGAAGACGCCCGCCATCGCCGCGACGATCTCGGCGACCCGGGGCAGCACGGGCGCGCCGTCCCGCGCGTAGCCGATGGCCGGTTCGAGGACCGCGCGCAACGGCCAGGTGCCGTGCCGCTCGAGCAGCAGGGTCCAGGCACCGAACGCCCCCGGCACGGTCGCCGCGAGCAGTCCGGTGCCGGGGACGGCGTCGAGCCCGAGCCCGGCGAACACCTCGGGCGTCGCCGCGGCCGGGGCGGTGCCCTGGCCGCAGATCGACTCGGCGGTGCCGTCCGGGGCGGCGACGAGGATCGGCACCTCGCCCCCGGGGCCGTTGAGGTGCGGCTCGACGACCTGGAGGACGAACCCCGCCGCCACGGCGGCGTCCGCGGCGTTGCCGCCGCGCTCCAGCACCGACATCCCGACCTGGGAGGCGAGCCAGTGCGTGCTCGCGACCATGCCGAGGTCGCCGGCGAGCTCGGGGCGGGTCGTCGGCAGGCTCGGCCGTTCCGGGGCGCTCATCCGCCCAGCCTGCCGGACCCGGCCCGCGCCGTCAGCGGGTCAGCAGCCGTCCGGGCCGCAGACCTCGCCCTGGGCGCCGTCCGTGCCGACGGCTCCCGCGAGGATCGTCACCGGGGCGTGGTCGGCCCAGGCCTTGGCGAGGACGTCGGCGAAGACCTCGGTCGGCTGGGCGCCGGAGACGCCGTACCTGCGGTCGAGCACGAAGAACGGGACGCCGTTCGCGCCGAACGCCCGGGCCTGCGCCTGGTCGGCGAGGACGGCGTCGCGGTGGGCGTCGGAGCCGAGCACCTCACGGGCGAGGTCCTCGGGCAGGCCGGCGTCGGCGACGAGGCGCACGAGGGCCGCCGGGTCGCCGATGTCCTCCTTCTGCGTGAAGTACGCCGCGAGGAGGCGCTCCTTGACCGCGCCCTGGAGCGCGGGGCCGCCGTGCTCGAGCGCCGCATGGATCAGCCGGTGCGCGTCGAGCGTGTTCGTGAACCGGGACTCGCTCTGGTCGTAGACCAGCCCCTCACCCGCCGCGACGGCGTTCACCTGGGCCATCATCTGCTCGGCCTGCGCGGTGCCGCCGCCGTACTTGGCGCCGAGGTACTCGGCGACCCGGGGGGCGGGGCGGCCGGCGTCGTGCGCCGGTGCCGTCGGGTCGAGCTGGAAGGAGCGCCAGACGACCTCGACCCGGTCGGCGTCCGGGAACGCGGCGAGCGCGGACTCGAAGCGGCGCTTGCCGATGTAGCACCACGGGCACACGACGTCGGACCAGATCTCGACGCGCATCGGGCCCGGCGCGGACGGTTGAGGATTCACGGACTCCATGATGGCGACAACCCGGCGGGCCGATCACCGATTCCCCGTGCCAGACTCACGCACCGTGAGCCTGACCCCGGACGCCGTCCGCTCCGTCCGCGTGCCGACGGCCCTCGACCTCGACGCGGCCTGGGCCGTGCTGCGCCGCCGGCTGACGCCGACGCCGCTGCTGCCGACGACGGTCCACGTGCCGCGGCTCGGCGCGGTGCCGGTGCTGCTCAAGCTCGAGACGATGCAGCCGACCGGCTCGTTCAAGGTGCGCGGCGCGCTCTCGGCGCTGAGCCGGCTGCCCGAGGGCGAGCGGGCCGTCACCGCGAGCGCGGGCAACCACGGCCTCGGCACGGCCTGGGCGGCGGGCGTCACCGGCGCCGACGCCACGGTCGTCGTCTCCCGGTCGGCGTCGCCCGCGAAGGTCGCGGCGCTGCAGAAGTTCCCCGTCGAGCTCGTCCAGCAGGGCGACAGCTACGACGAGGCCGAGGCGCACGCGCTGTGGCTGGCCCGCGGGCACGGCCGCCGGTTCGTGTCGGCGTACAACGACCCGGACGTCATCGCCGGCCAGGCGTCCATCGGCTTCGAGCTGGACGCCCAGCTCGCCGGGGACGCGGGCGACGGCGCGGCCGCGGCGGCGACGTCCGGGCCGTCGGCGAACCGGGCGCCGCTCACCCTCGTCACCCCGGTCGGCGGCGGCGGGCTCGCCGCCGGGCTGGCCCTGTGGGGCCGGGAGCGGGCCCGGCGCCCGGTCCGGCTCGTCGGGGTCGAGGCGAGCGCGTCGAGCCCGGTCGCGGCGGCGCTGCAGGCGGGCGTCATCGACCCCGTCCAGGTCGACGACACGCTCGCCGACGGCCTCGCGGGCAACCTGGAACCGGGCAGCGTCACGCCGTGGCTCATCGGCACCGACACCACCCTGGCCGGCGTCACCGAGGACGAGATCGTCGCCGCGATGCGCTGGTTGTTCTCCGCGCACGGGCTCGTCGTCGAGGGCTCGGCGGCGGTCGGCCTCGCGGCGCTGCTCGCCGGCAAGGTGCCCGCGCACGCGCTCGAGGGCGTCATCGACGGCAACCCGCTCGTCATCCTGCTCACCGGGCGCAACATCACCCGGGAGAAGTACGCGCACGTGCTCGGCGCCGTCCGGCCCTGAGCGGGCGGACGGCGCCGGGCACGGCACGAGCGCGCGGCCCCGCGGGCTAGGCGGCCTCGCCGAGGTAGGCCTCCCAGAGCGGGTCCCGCACGTCGGCCCCGCGGACGACCCAGGCCGGGCCGCGCGGCACGTACGGGTGGACGCGCAGCGTCCAGCCCTTCTCCTCCGGGGTGCGGTTGCCCTTGAGGTTGTTGCAGCGCACGCAGCAGGCGACGAGGTTCTCCCACGAGTCGGCGCCGCCCCGGCTGCGCGGCAGCACGTGGTCGACGGTCGACGCGTGCCCGCCGCAGTACGCGCAGCGGTGCGCGTCCCGCCGCAGGACGCCCCGACGGCTCACGGGGACGGCCCGGCCGTGCGGTGCACGCACGTAGCGGCCGAGGAGGATGACGGACGGCCGGGGCAGGGTCATCGTCCCCCCGACGACGGGGGACCCGCCGTCCGCGACGACGGTGGCCTTGCCCGCGAGCACCAGGACGATGGCCCGACGGAACGACACGACGGCGAGTGGCTCGTACCCCGCGTTGAGCACCAGGGTCCGCATGCCGTCACCTCCCTTCCTTCGTCGACGTCACCTGGCTGGTGGCGTCAGGACGCACTACGGCGGCGGGGCGAGCCCGCCGGAGGCACCCGAACGACGGACCGGGCCCAGGACGACAGAAGGCGCCGCCCCTGACGGGACGACGCCTCGAGCGCACGCAGCGGCGTATGGCCGCACCGCACTGGAAAGTGCGGCGGCCGCGCTTCGTACCGCGTCGTGCACGAGCCCTCCTGGAACCGGTCTCATCGAGTGCCTCTGGTCCGAAGAGTAGAGAACGGCAGGGGGTGCAGCACATGGTTTAGGCGGTGAGATTTTGGTTACGCCCCTGTGACGGGGACCGCCCGGACATGCCGACGGCCCGGCCGGGGGGCGCCGGCCGGGCCGTCGGGAGCGGTCCACCCGTGGGGGCGTCGGGCCGTGGGGCGTACGGACCGAACCGGGCGGGACCGCCGTCGGGCCACCCGCGAGGGGCGGTCCGCAGACGTGGTGCGCAGTGCGTGCTCCAGGTGCTGCGCCCGGGTCAGGGGCGCCCGAACGCGATGTTGCTCGACCAGATCTCGCGCTCCTGCGTCGACTTGCCCGAGCGCGGGGAGTCGATCATCCGGTTGCCGCCGGTGAAGATCCCGACGTGGGTCACGCGGCCGCCGGAGAAGATGAAGACCAGGTCGCCGGGGCGGGCCTGGCTGCGGCTGATGTGCGTCACCGCCGCGTACTGCGAGCCGGACGTGCGCGGCAGGCTGATGCCGGCCTTGCCGTAGACGTACTTCGTGAAGCCGGAGCAGTCGAAGCCGTCGGTCGTCGTGCCGCCGTACACGTACGGGATGCCGAGCAGGCTGCGCGCGATCGAGACGATCGAGCTCGTGTCGACCGAGCGGCCGGGCGAGCTCGCCTTCTTCGTCGAGGACTTCACCGCGGAGGACTTCTTGGCCGGTGCGGCCGCCCGGACGGTCGACCGCGAGGCCCGCTCGACGATGCGCGCCTTGGGCTTGGGCGCGGCCTTCTTCACGGTGATGGTGCTGCGCTCGAACGAGACGTTCGCGGTGCTCGGCGCGGTGACCGCGGCCCCGCTGACGACCGAGGCGGGGAGCGCGACGGCGGCCGCGGTGACGACCGACGGGCGGGACAGGGAGACGCCGTTCTCCGGAGCGGTCTTCGTGACGGCGCTCGCGGGCATGCCCATCGTGGCGACGAGACCGGTGGAGACGGCGAGGACGGCACCGCTGCGACCGACGGACCCGAGCTGGTCGCCGACCGCGCTGAGCTGGCCGGTCAGGGTGTCGGTGAGACTGTCGAACGGGGTGAGCGGACGGGCAGGCGCGCGGTGACGCGCCGAACTGCGTTCGGACACAGTGGAACCTCTCCGGACGCCTTCGAGGTGAGCTGTCGGGTTCGGGTTGGAGAAGTCACCCGGCCCTGGCGCGCGGCTCGTTGCTGAGCCTCGCACCGAGGGCTTCACCCCAAGGCGCTCCGGTGGTGCCTGCCGGCGGCTGGTCGCCGCCGGGCCGGAGTGCCGAAAGTGGGTCCCCCGCCTCTGCCATGCGGTGTTCGGTTCTCCGGACGGTGGCAGAGCTCGGCGTCCGACCCGGAGACCCCCCAGGGGTGGGAGGCGTGCCGAAACTACCCCGCGGGATCCGCGGATGTCACGTCACGGTCACGGTCGTGTCGGGTGTCACGATAAGCGACTCATAAATCATCACCAAGCGTGACCGTCGCAGGTCAGGCGGTGGCGACGAAGACGTGGGCGGCGACGCTCGGTAGGAGGTCGAGGACGCCGTCCGGCGCTTCGACACGCAACGTGTCCCGCGTACGACACGCCGAGACACGCACACCGGGGCGCAGCCCCGCCTCGGCGAGCCGGGCCATGAGGTCGGTGTCGGTCTGGAGAGGTTCACCCAGACGGCGGACGACGAGGTCCCGCGGGGTCGTGGACCCGTCGAGGACGGTCGTCAGCGCCTCGACCCCGGTGCGGAAGTCCGCGGGGGCCACGGAGGTGCCGCCGAGCTCGTCGAGGCCCGGGATCGGGTTGCCGTACGGGGACTCGCGCGGGTCGACGAGGATCCCGAGCAGCTTGCGCTCGACGCGGTCGCTCATGACGTGCTCCCACCGGCACGCCTCGTCGTGGACGTACTGCCACTCCAGGCCGATGACGTCGAGGAGCAGCCGCTCCGCGAGCCGGTGCTTGCGCATGACCCGGGTCGCCTTGAGCCGGCCGGAGTCGGTGAGCTCGAGATGCCGGTCGCCGGACACGAGCAGCAGGCCGTCCCGCTCCATCCGCGCGACGGTCTGCGAGACGGTCGGACCGGAGTGGCCGATCCGCTCGGCGATGCGCGCGCGCAGCGGGACGATCCCCTCCTCCTCGAGCTCGAAGATCGTCCGCAGGTACATCTCGGTGGTGTCGATGAGGTCGGTCACCGGACCTCGGCCTCCTGTCGTCGGCGTGCTCGTCGCGCGCCTCGCGGGTCACCGTCGCACGGGCGGGCGCGTGCGGCAGGTGCATTCTCCCCCGTCGCGGCCCCTGCTGGTGACGTCCTGCGTCCCGGCCTCGTGCCCCAGCGCGCCGCACCGGTCCGCACGACAACGCTCCGCCGTCCGGTCCTCTTCCGGCGGGCGCCCGCGGGCAGGCGCGGCTAGCGTCGTCCGACGTGGTGACGAGCGTTCTGTGGTTCCGGCGGGACCTGCGGCTGGCCGACCATCCCGCCCTCCTCGCGGCGCACGCCGCGGCCGCGGAGGACGGCGACGGGAAGGGCGGGAGCGGCGTCGTCCCGCTGTTCGTCGTCGACCCGGCCCTGTGGGAGCCGGCCGGCCCCACCCGGCGGGCCTGGCTCGTGCGCTCCCTGCGGGCGCTCGACGCCTCGCTCGGCGGCACGACCCGCAGACCGGTGCTCGTCGTCCGGCACGGCGACCCGGCGGTCGTCGTCCCGGCGCTCGCGCGCGAGGTCGGTGCGGCGTCCGTGCACGTCACGGCGGACGCCGGCCCGTACGGCCGGCGCCGGGACGACGCGGTGGCGGCGGCGCTCGCGGACGCCGGCGGCCGGCTCGTGCGCACCGGGACGCCCTACGCGGTCGGCCCGGGCACGGTGACGAACGGCTCCGGCGACCCCTACAAGGTCTTCACGCCCTTCTTCAAGGCGTGGGCCCGGCACGGCTGGCCGGCACCCGCGGCGTCCCCGCCGCAGGACGTCGAGTGGCACGGCGCCGGCCGCTCGGCCTCCCGGGGCGCACCGTCGACCGAGCCGCTGCCCGACGAGCCCGACCTCGAGGGCCTCGAGCTGCCCGAGGTCGGCGAGCAGGCGGCGCTCGCCCGCTGGCACGCCTTCCTCGCCGGCGAGGTCGACGGCGGCGGCGTCACCGAGTACGCCGACCGGCGCGACCGCCCCGGGGTCGACGGGACGACGTCGATGTCCGCGCACCTCAAGTACGGCGAGATCCACCCCCGGACGATGCTCGCCGACCTCTCGCACCGCCGCGGCGCGGGCGCCGACACGCTGCGCAGCGAGCTCGGCTGGCGGGAGTTCTACGCCGACGTCCTGTGGCACCGTCCGGAGAGCGCACGCGAGTACCTGCGCCCCGAGTACGCCGGGATGCGGTACGCCGATCCGGCCCGGACGAAGACCGCCCGCGAGCACCTCGAGGCGTGGCAGGAGGGCCGCACCGGCTACCCCTTCGTCGACGCCGGGATGCGCCAGCTGCGGGCCACCGGCTGGGTGCACAACCGGGTGCGGATGGTCGTCGCGAGCTTCCTCGTCAAGGACCTGCACGTCGAGTGGCAGCACGGGGCCCGCTGGTTCATGCGCTGGCTGCGGGACGGCGACCTCGCGAGCAACCAGCACGGCTGGCAGTGGGTCGCGGGCTCGGGCACGGACGCCGCCCCGTACTTCCGGGTCTTCAACCCGGTCTCCCAGGGCGAGAAGTTCGACCCGGACGGCACGTACGTGCGCCGGTTCGTCCCCGAGCTCGCGCACCTGGCCGGCAAGGCCGCGCACGCGCCGTGGGACGTCCTCGACGGGTACGCGCACGGCTACCCGGAGCGGATCGTCGACCATGCCGCCGAGCGGGTCGAGGCGCTGGCCCGGTACGCCGAGATCCGCGGCGGCTGACCGGCGGCCGGCCGGGCCGGGCGTCGTGCCGTCCCGGCGGGCTGGCAGCATCACGCCCGTGCCGACGACGACGCTCGTGATCCCCGCCCGCTTCAGCGGCCCGCCCGGCTCCGGCAACGGCGGCTGGGTCGCCGGGGCGCTCGCGGCGCACGTGCCCGGTGCGCTGTCCGGCCGTGCGGTCGCCGTCCGGCTCTCGGCGCCGCCGCCGCTCGAGACCGTGCTGGACGTCGTCCCGCTCGACGGCGCGGACCCGGCGACCGGCGTCCGGCTGCTCCACGGCGACGTCGTCGCCGCGACGGCCGTCCCCGCGGACCTGCCGCCCGCCGGGTTCCCCGACCCGGACGACGTTCCCGACACGTTCGTGCCCGTCGACGTCGCACGCGCCGCCGCAGCGGGTTACCCCGGCCCGGGCGAGCACCCGTTCCCGACGTGCTTCACGTGCTCGCCGGACCACCCGACGGGACTGCGGCTGACCCCGGCCCGCCCGGCCGGCGGCGCCCCCGGGACGACGGCCACGCCGTGGCTGCCCGACGCGT
Source organism: Kineosporia sp. R_H_3 (assembly GCF_002198675.1). Classification (GTDB taxonomy): domain Bacteria; phylum Actinomycetota; class Actinomycetes; order Actinomycetales; family Kineosporiaceae; genus R-H-3. The sequence goes on from NZ_MWLL01000150.1 coordinate 12,905, forward strand.
CGTCCGACGCCGGCGACGGCCGGGCCGACCTCGCGACCGTGTGGGCCGCGCTCGACTGCCCCGGGATCTGGACCCTCGACCTCGCCGGCCGGGTCTTCCTCCTCGGCACGATGACCGCGGCCGTCGCCCGCCGGCCCGGGGTCGGCGAGCAGTGCGTCGTCGCCGGGACGGTGCGCGCCGAGCGGGCCCGCACGACCCTCACGACGACGACGCTGTTCGCCGCGGACGGCGAGCCGCTCGCGCGCACGGCGCAGGTGTGGGTGGAGGTCGACCCGGCGCGGATCGCACCGGCGGGCTGAGCCCGCAGGCACCGTGCGTCAGAGGACGGCGACCCGGTCCCCCGGCCGGACCTCGCCGGCGTCGACGACCCGCGCGTAGACACCGCGCAGCCGCAGCGCGCGGCCCTCGTCGGACCACACGAGCTTGTGCGCGTCGCGGCCGAACCGGGCGGCGAACTTCGCGCAGCCGGTGTGCGGCTGGTCGGTGATCTCCACGACCGCCGTGCCGAGGCGCAGCCGGCTGCCGACGGGCAGCGCCTCCTCGGAGAGGTCGAGGTCGACGTAGACCTGGTCGCCGGCGAGCGCCCAGCGGTCCCGGGAGCCGGCGACGACGTCGACGAAGCGCGAGCTCATGAGGGTGAGCTGGCGGCCGGGGTGCGGTGACCCGTCGGGGGTCGCCGTGCTGGGCAGGTCCGCCCAGTCGTCGCCGACGAGGCCGACGGCGGGGTCGAGGACGCCGACGGCGAGCTCCTCGCGTGCGTCGACGGCCGGGCGGCGGACGACGAGGTCGACGGTGCCGGACCCGCGCGGCGCCGTGAGCACGCCGGGCAGGGCCGCGGCGAGCTCGGCGGCGGTGAGGTGACGGACGGCGGGCTCCGCGATCTCGGTCATGCCGCGAGTGTCGGTCGGGCGGCGGGTCGTCGTCCACAGAGATCGACCGGCGGGCGGCGGAGGTGACCGGTGCCACAGGACCAGATGGAAGAAGTTTCAATAGTTGAGCCTTCTACTAGCCGATCGGTCCGGCAGCGCCGACGGGCCGTCGCAGGACATCCCCGTTCGTGGAAGGACCACCACAGTGACCGTCACCGAGACCCCCGCCGTCGCGCTCCACGAGGTGCTCGAGCTGGGCAAGGACGCGCAGGACCTGCTGTTCCGCTCGGCGCGCACCGCGAACTCGTTCACGGACGAGCCCGTCACCGACGAGCAGGTCCGGGCGATCTACGACCTCGTCCAGTGGGCGCCGACGAGCATGAACACCCAGCCGATGCGGGTCACGCTCGTCCGCTCCCCGCAGGCCCGCGAGCGCCTCGTGAAGCACATGGCCCCCGGCAACCAGGCGAAGACCGCCGCCGCGCCGCTCGTCGCCGTCGTCACCGCGGACCGCGAGTTCCACGAGACGCTCCCCGAGGTCTTCCCGCACGCCCCGAACGCCAAGGACATGTTCGCCGACCCCGACGGCCGGGCGGCGTTCTCGAAGTTCAACGCCTCGATCCAGCTCGGCTACCTGATCCTCGGGATCCGCGCCGCGGGCCTGGCCGCCGGCCCCATGACGGGCCTGGACGCCGCCGCCGTCGAGCAGGAGTTCTTCCCCGAGGGCGACCGGCAGGTCGTCGCCGTCGTGAACATCGGCCGCCCCGGCCCGGACGCGTGGTACCCGCGCAGCCCGCGGCTGGCCTTCGAGCGGGTCGTCACCGAGGTCTGATCCCCGCTCCGCCCCCCCCGGTCCGGTCCCGGTTCGATCCAGGTCCGGCCCCGGCGTGATCGGCCCATCGTGTTCTCTCCCAGCGGATCGACGGGTATTCGCGTTGCCATCGCCGCGAGGGCGTCGTAGGTTCGCCGTACACGGGAAGGGAGGTGGTCCGGAGTTGGATATCAACAGGACGCGTGAGGTGGCTGCCCGCTAGCCGCTGTCAGACGGACGGACTGCCCCACCCGGAGCCGGTCGACCACTCGACCGTCCCCCACGGGGCATTCGCCGGGCCATCAGCGGCCGGCGAGTACCAGGCAGTCACCGCAGCCCGCAGGAGCCGTGCATCGTCCAGCACGGCAGCCTCCACCCGGAGGCAGCCTGCGGGCTGTTGCCTGCCCGGGCACGTGCCGCCCGGGCACGGTGACCGCGCGGTGACCGCACCGCGCCACGCTGGCCCCGCCCCACCTCGGCTGTTTACCTTTCGGCACCGCCGGAACGCTGAGACGGCGGAGAGCCGATGCGACGACACGACCCACCCGACGGCTTCGCGGAGTTCGTCACCGCGCGGTCCGGCGCGCTCCTGCGCGCCGCCTGGGCGCTCACGGGTGACCGGACGTCGGCGGAGGACCTCCTGCAGACCGCGCTGGCCGAGGTCTGGCCCAAGTGGGCCAGGATCTCCGCCGGCCAGAGCCCGGAGGCGTACGTGCGACGAGTGCTCGTGTCGACGTTCCTGTCGGGACGCCGGCGCCGCTGGCGGGGCGAGGTCCCGTCGGCGCAGGTCCCCGAGACGGCCGAGGACGCCGACCTGGCCGGCCGCTCGGCCGCACGGGACGCCGTCCACCGGGCGCTGCTGCGCCTGTCGCCGCAGCAGCGCTCCGTCGTCGTGCTCCGCTACCTCGAGGACCTCTCGATCGACGAGACCGCCCGGACCCTCGGCTGCTCGACCGCCACGGTCAAGGTGCAGGCCGGCCGTGCGCTCGCGACCCTGCGGTCGGACCCGCACCTCGGCCCGGCCCCGATCGGCCGGTGGGACGCATGACCGGCCCCGGCCGACCCCCCGGTCCCGACGCGGACGCCGGCGACGACCTGCGCGACCTGCCCGACCTGCGCCACCTGCTCGAGACCGCGTACCCCGACCTGCCCGGGCCGGCCGACCGGCTCGAACGGGTCGGCCGCCTCGTCCGGCGCCGGCGACGGACCCGGGCGGCGGCCGCGGCGGGCACCCTCCTCGTCGCCGCCGCGCTCGCCGCCGTCGCACTGCCCGGCGGGCCCCGCGGCGGTCTCGGCGTCGTCGTCGTGCCGCCCGCGGGCCGCGACGCCCCTGCTCCCCTCCCGGTCCCGACCGGTCCGACGCCCTCGGCCGGGACCGCACGGGGGACGGTGACCGCCGCGCTCCCTCCCGCGGCGAGCACCGGTCCCGGGACCGGTCCGGGGACGACACCCGGCCCGGCCGCGAGCACCGCGGCCGGGCCGGGCCCTGCGGCCCGCACCCCGCCAGGTGTCCCGTTCGTCCCCGGGCTGATCCCGGCCGGCTCGCCGGGCAGCGGCCTGCGGCGGGTCGTCGCGACGACGCAGCAGCCGTCGGCCGGTGACGGGACGGGCATCTTCCGCACGGTCTGCGCGTACTCGCACATGAACACCGACGACGTCCTCGCCGCGGAGGGGCGCGGCGCGGGGGCGGTGCCGCTGCGCACCTACTGGGGCAACACGTCCGCCAGGGCCGGGGTGCCGGGACCCTGGACGTCGACCGGCCGGTCGACGTGCCGCGGCGGGACCGTGGACCGCTCCGTCTACTGGGTGCCCTCGCTCGTCGACACGTCCACCGGTGCCCCGGTCGCCCCGCAGGTCGTGCACGTCTACCTGTCGACCGGGTACGGCGGGGTCCGCCCCGCGGAGGTCGGGGTGCTGCCGCCCGGGCTGCGGATGGTCGCCGGGGACCCGGGCGCGACCGGTGCACAACAGCACGCGTGGTGGACCTGCTGGGGCGGCGACGGCCGCCGCTCGGCGTCGCCGGTGTCGTGCGGCGACGCCCCCGTGGAGCTCGTCGTGCAGTTCCCGCAGTGCTGGGACGGCGTCCGGACCGACAGTCCCGGGCACCGCGCCCACCTCGGCTACGCGACCGGGAACGGTTGCCCCGCAACCCGTCCGGTGGCGTTGCCGGAGCTGAGCTACCACGTGCTGTACCCGCCGACCGGGCCCGGCGGCGTGCGCCGGTGGCGGCTCAGCACCGACGTGCCCGGTCGCCCCGCCGGGACCTCGGCGCACGCCGGCTGGGCGAACGGCTGGGACCCCGGCATCGCCGCCGCCTGGACCGAGCACTGCCTGCGCGCCGCGGTGTCCTGCGGCTCCCACCTGCTCGGCGACGGCAGGGCGCTCGAGGGCGACGTCTGAGCCCGCTGCCCTGCCCCGCGTCCGCACTCCCCCTGTCGTACGACCCTGCC
>NZ_MWLL01000151.1 GCF_002198675.1 Kineosporia sp. R_H_3
GCGGCTTCTCGTTCGTGCCGGTTCCGTAGCCGTCTCGACAGCCGGACGACCCGAGAGCCCCCGGCCCCGAACCCCCTCCCACCGCTCGTCTCGGCCCGGCGGCAGGGATGGCTCGCCGGCCACGCGGGCCCTTGTGGCTGCTGCGCGGGTGCGGTTCGGGGGTGTTCGGCTCGCCTGCCCGCGAGCGTGGTCTCTGGTGGTGGTTCCGGGCGGCTGCCGTACGCGTAGCGGGTCCCGTAGGGCTCGCGCCGTCTGTGGGGCATTGGGTTCAGGGCTGCGGGAAGGGACGGCGGCCGGGCGGGCGGCGGCTCGTCCGCACCACAGAAGTCGGGGACACCCCGCTGCCGGGCAGCGGGTCGAGGACCTACGCGGTCAACAGCACGCCCGCACGCCCGCACGGCCGCACGGCCGATGCCCTGGCCCCAGCGCCCCACGGACGGCGAGCGCCCCGCGAGACCCGCTACGACCACGGAAGCCGCCCAGAACCACCCGAAGGGCCGAACCCCCGACGGAGCGCGAGCCGGAGCCGACGCGCGCACCAAGACTCGAGGGGCCACCCGGCCGCGAAAGTCCCGGAACAAGCGCGCGGCACGAGCGGAGGGAGGGGGTCCGGAGCCGGAGGCTCTCGGATCGTCCGGTTGTCGAGACGGCAACGGAAACCACGCCCACCAACAGCCGCCCGTCTCGACAGCCGGACGAGCCGAGTCACCTCCGGTTCCGGACCCCCTCCCTCCGCCCCGAGGCACCCGACGTCGCGCAGCAAAGACCTCAGAGCCGAAAGACCCGCCGAGCGTTGTCCGCGTACACCAACGGCAAGAGGGACGACGGAAGGCCGGCTCCTGAGATCGTCCAACGGCCTTGTGGCGGGACACTCTCGCCGGGCGCGTACTCGAAGGCCTCGTCCTCGGTCTCGAGGAACCGGAACGCCGTCTCGTAGGCCGTGGCGTCCGGCGGGTACGCGTCGGTCCCGAAGAGGACCCGGGTCGGGTGCCGCTCGACGAGGCGGCGGAAGGCCCGCGGGGTCCGGCCGAGCTCGGCGAAGCGGCCGCCGGTGTCGACGTTGAAGTTCGGGTGGTCGTCGAGCATGCGGGAGACCCAGGTGAGGTTCTCGGCGTAGCAGCCGACGTGGGCGCCGACGTAGGTCGTCGAGGGGGTCGCGGCGACGAGGGTCTCGAGGGCGGTCATGAGGCGGGCGAAGGTCGGCAGGCCGGGGCCGCCGAACCACCAGTCGGGGTGCTCGCCGAGCTCGTCGACGCGTTCGTTCGTCGCGTCGAGGGGGTCGAAGAAGGCGACCGGGTCGGCGGTGTGGACGAGGACGGGCAGCCCGAGGTCGCCCGCGCGGGCCAGGGCAGTGACGACGCGGCCGTCGTCCGGCAGCACGAGGGCGCCCGTGCCGTCGCGGTGGGTCAGGCCGAGGTCCTTCCAGACCTTGAACCCGCGGGCGCCGCGCCGGGCGGCGTCGTCGACCTGGACGACGAGGGCGGCCGCCGCGTCGTCGGCCCGGAGGGCGGTCCAGTCGAGGTGCGCGAAGGTCGCGAAGCGGCCGGGGTGCGTGCGGTCGTAGCGGTCGAGGTTGGCGGTGAGCTCGTCGCCCCAGCGGCCGTCGAGGTTGACGAGCGTCGCGACGTCGTGGTCGTCGAGGACCCGCATCAGGGCCGGGACGTCGTCGACGAGCCAGCCGCCGTCGGGGGAGAGCCAGCGGCCGACATGGTTGTGGGCGTCGACGACCGGGACGGCCGGCCGGGGGACCGGCGTCACGTCCGTGACAGTCTGCGGGCGAGGGCGCCAGTCCTTGAGGAGGAGCGTGTCGACGAGGCGCTCCGTCGGGGTGTCCGTCACGTGTTCTCACCTCTCGGTCACCGCAGGATCCGCAGAGTGACTGAAGCGCGCAGTTCGACTGCTCACTTCACGCACTTCCATTGCAGTTCGCGCAGAAGCGAGCGTATCAATGGCCGGGATGAGCCTCACCGAGACCGAGATCCTCAGCCAGCCCGATGTCTGGGACCGCGCGCTGGCACTGACCCCTGCGTTCCGGGACGTCCTCGCCCACCCGGGGGAGCGCGTCCTCGTCGTCGGGTGCGGGACGTCCGCGTTCATGGCGGCCTCGATCGCCGCGCTCCGGGAGGGCGGCGACGTCGGGCTCACCGACTGGGCGTACGCCTCCGAGGCGCCGACGGGACGCGGGTACGACCGGGTCGTCGCGCTGACCCGCTCCGGGACGACGACCGAGGTGCTCGACCTGCTCGAGACCGTCGGCCGGTCGAGCCGGCGCAGCGTCGTCACCGCGGTCACCGGCTCGCCGGTCGAGGCGCTCGCCGACGACGTCGTCGTCCTCGACCTCGCCGACGAGAAGAGCGTCGTCCAGACCCGCTTCCCGACGACGACCGTGCTCCTGGCCCGGGCGGCGCTCGGCGAGGACGTCGCCGGGCTGCCGGCGGCGTGCGCCGCCGCCGTCCACCGCGGCCTGCCCTTCGACGTCGAGGACGTCGACCATCACGTCTACCTCGGCCGCGGCTGGACGACGGGCCTGGCCCACGAGGCCGCGCTGAAGATCCGCGAGGCCGCCCAGACCTGGTCGGAGAGCTACCCCGCGCTCGACTACCGGCACGGGCCGCTCGCCGTGGCGGGCCCGCGCTCGGCGGTCTGGGTCTTCGGGCCGCCGCCCGCGGGGCTCGTCGACGACATCGCCGTCACCCGGGCCCGAACCGTCGTCTCGGACGACGACCCGCTCGTCCAGCTCGTGCTCGCCCAGAGGGTCGCCGTGGCGCTCGCCGGCCACCGCGGTCTCGACCCGGACCGTCCGCGGCACCTCACGCGGTCGGTCGTCCTCGCGCGGAACGGAGCCACCCCATGACCCGCCGATCCACCAGCCGCCTCACCACCCTCCAGGCTGCCCGGAGCACCGATCCCCTGCGCCGCAGGCGGTTCCTCGGTGCCGCCCTCGCCACCGTGACCGCCGTCGTCCTCGCCGCCTGCAGCGGCGGCTCGTCGGCGGGCACCGGCGGGGCCCCCGCGTCGCCGTCCGACACCGCCGCCCCCGTGACCCTCCAGTGGTGGACCGGTCAGAGCTCCGACGCGCAGAAGACGCTCGACGGCCTCGCGAAGGAGTTCACCGCGCTGCACCCGAACGTGACGATCGAGGCGAGCTCCGGCGCACCGACGACCGACGAGCTGCTCCAGAAGCTCACCGCCGGGTTCGCGAGCGACACCTACCCGGACATCAGCTACGCGTTCGGCTCCTGGGCGACGCAGCTGGGGGAGTCGGGCAAGACGCTCGACCTCACCGAGAAGGTCAAGGACCCGGCCGTCGCGTGGGAGCAGTTCCCCGAGTCGGCGCGGCTCACGGCGTCCCCGGGCGGCAAGGTCCTCGGCGTCCCGGCGATCGTCGACAACCTCGCGCTCATCTACAACCCCGAGCTGTTCGAGGCGGCGGGCGTCGCCGAGCCGACCGCGGACTGGACCTGGGACGACTTCCGCGCCGCGGCCAAGGCGATCAGCGACCCGGCGAAGAACATCTACGGGACGGCGTACTCGGTCTCCGGCTCCGAGGACACGACGTGGCACTTCTGGCCGCTGCTCTGGCAGCGCGGGGGCGACGTCCTCACCGCGGACGAGAAGAAGTCCGCGTTCAACAGCCAGGCGGGCGTCGACTCCCTCGAGCTGCTGCGTGCCATGGCCGTCGACGACAAGAGCGTCTACCTCGACCAGACCGACGAGAAGTACGGCCCGCTGTTCGCCGACGGCCGGATCGGGATGATCATCTCCGGGCCCTGGCAGCTCTACGACCTCGTGCAGAAGAAGACGCCGTACAAGGTGCAGGTGCTGCCCGGCGTGAACGGCAACCACCAGACGGTCTCCGGCCCCGACGTCTGGGTGCTCTACGACCACGGCGACGCGAACAAGGCGTACTGGTCCTTCGAGCTCGTCAAGTGGCTCACCTCGCCCGAGGTCGACGTCCGCTGGAACCTCGCGCAGGGCAACCTGCCGCTGCGGTCGTCGGCGGCGTCGACCCCGGAGTTCGCCCAGTACGTCAAGGAGTACCCCGGTGGTGACGTCATGTTCGCCAACCTGCAGAACGCGACGAAGCCGCGGCCGACCGTCAGCGGCTACGTCGGCCTGAGCCGCTACGTCGGCGAGGCGATCGCCAAGACGCTGCAGGGTGCCGCGACCCCGCAGCAGGCCCTCGACGAGGCGGCGAAGAAGGCGGACGTCGCCCTCGCCGGCGGCTGAGCGTGACCGTCTTCGCGTCGTCCGCGCCCGTCCGTCCGGCGCGGACGACGCGGGTCCGGCGCCGGCTCGTCGGCGACCTCACCGGCTGGGGCTTCGCGGGCCCGGCGACGTTCGTCGTCCTCGGCCTGTCGGTGTTCCCGGCGCTGTGGGCGCTGCGCATCTCGCGGCAGAAGTGGAACGGCATCGCGCCGCCGAAACCGTTGGGCTGGACCAACTACCAGCTCATGGCGTCCGACCCGGACCTGTTCTCCGCCGTCCGGCACACGGTCGTGCTCACGGCGCTCTTCGTGCCGCTGTCGCTCCTGCTCGGGCTGCTCATCGCGATCGCGCTCAACCAGCCGATCCGCTTCGCCGGCTTCTACCGCACGTGCATCTTCGTGCCGTTCGTCGTCTCCGCGGCCGTCACCGGCATCCTCGCGACGTTCGTCTTCAACCCCCAGTTCGGCATCGTCAACGCCGGTCTGCGCTCGGTGGGCGTCGCGCCGCAGCAGTTCCTCGAGAGCCCCTCCCAGGTGCTGCTCGTCCTCGTGCTCGTCTCCCTGTGGGGCTCGGTCGGGTTCACGGTCGTCGTCTACCTCGCGGCGCTCCAGGACATCCCGCGCGAGCTCACCGAGGCCGCCCTCGTCGACGGCGCGAACCGCCGGCAGGTCTTCCGGTACGTCACGGTCCCGCAGCTGCGCCCCGTCACGGTCTTCACGGCCGTCTGGCAGACGATCACGGCCTTGCAGCTCTTCGACATCATCTACACGACGACCCGGGGCGGGCCGCTCGGCGCCTCTCAGACCGTCGTCTACTACGTCTACTACCAGTTCCGCGAGCTGCAGCGGTACGGCTACGCGTCCGCGGTCTCCTACGGGCTCTTCGCGGTGACGATGCTCATCACCCTCGGCATGGTCGTCTACGCGCGGCGCCGCGGAACGGAGGCGTTCTGATGGCCGTCGACCGCCGCGTCGCCGTCCGGGACGACGCGCCCGGCCCCGTCGAGCGGGCGACGACGAATCCCGTCCGGCGCCGCCGGCTGCCCTTCAGCCCGTGGCACCTGCTGCTCGCCCCGATGGCGCTGGCGTTCGTCTTCCCGCTCGTGCAGATGGTGCTCACGTCGTTCATGGACGACAGCGAGATCAACCGGTTCCCGCCGCGCTTCCTGCCGCGGAGCATCGACCTCGGCAGCGCCGGCGGCCGCGGCCAGGAGCGGGCGAGCGGGTACGTCGGGCTGCTCACCCAGACCCCGGTGCTGCACTGGCTGCTCAACTCGACGCTCGTCGCGACGGTCGCCGTCGTCTCGCACCTCGCGCTCTGCTCGCTCGCCGGCTACGGGTTCGCCCGGCTGCGGTTCCACGGCCGGCAGGTCGGGTTCTTCCTCCTGCTGAGCACGGTGATGATCCCGACCCAGCTCCTCCTCGTGCCGACGTACGTCCTGTTCGCCCGCCTCGGCTTCGTCGACACCCTCGCGGCGGCGTTCGTGCCGTGGCTCGCCTCGGCGTTCGGCATCTTCCTCATGCGTCAGTTCTTCCTGTCGCTGCCGACCGAGCTCGAGGACGCCGCCCGGATCGACGGCTGCTCGACCTTCGGCGTGTTCTGGCGCATCGTCCTGCCGCTGGCCAGGCCGGCGCTCGCGACCCTGGCGATCTTCACCCTGCTCGGCTCCTGGAACGACCTCGTCTGGCCCCTCGTCGCGATCAACGACGAGAGCAGCTACACGATCCAGCTCGGCTTGGCGAACTTCCAGGGCACCCGGCGCACCCAGTGGTCGCTCCTCATGAGCGGCAACGTCGTCGCGACGATGCCGCTGATCCTCGCGTTCCTCTTCGCCCAGCGGCAGTTCGTCGCGACGATGACGTTCAGCGGGCTCAAGGGCTGACGGCCGGGCGGCGCCCCGCCGCGGGGCCCGTCGCCTACAGCGGCGACAGCGTCGTGACGAGCACCTTCTCCGCGAGCGTGCGGGCCGTCCCGGCGTCGAGCACCCCGGCGCCGGGTGTCAGCGCGTTCGCCGCGCCCGCGCCCATCGCGAGCCGCAGCGCGGTCTCGACGTCGTCGGGGGCGTCGGCGAGCGCGGTGAGCAGCCCGCCGAGGAAGGAGTCGCCGCTGCCGACGGGGAAGTCGCCGCGGACGTCGAGGGTCGCCCGCAGCGGCGGGCCGGTCCGGGAGGCGACGACCGCGCCGTCCGCGCCGGCCGTGACGATCGCCAGCGAGGTGTGCGGGGACGCCGCGAGGAGCGCGGTCGCGAGCACCGCGGGGTCGCGCAGCTGGGCGGCCGTGAGCGGGTCCGCGCCGGTGGCGTCGTCGCCACCGTCGCCGTAGCCGGTGCCGCGGCCGGAGCCGAGCAGCGCGGCGGCCTCCTCGACGTTGACCTTCAACAGGTCCGCGCCCGCACCGACCGCGGCGGCGAGCGCCGTCGAGTGGGTGTCGACGGCGACCTTCGCGCCCGCGCCCTTCGCGGCGGCGACGAGGTCGGCGAGCGCCTCGGGGACCGGGCCAGGCGGCAGCGAGCCGGACAGCGACACCCATGACGGGTGCTCGTCGCAGACCCGGACGACGGTGTGGAGCAGGTCCGACCAGGCCTTCGGCGTGATCCGCGGGGGCGGCTCGTAGAACTCGGTGAGCGTGCCCGCCGACCGGTCGGAGACCGACACGCACGTCCGCGTCGGCTCGATGCCCATGACGGTCGCCAGGCGCATCCCGCTGCGGGCGAGCATCGCGACCATCCACGCGCCCGAGTCCCCGCCGAGGACGCCGGCCGCCGCGACGTCCGCGCCGAGCGCCCGGGCCGCGCGGGCGACGTTGAAGCCCTTGCCGCCGGGCACCCGGTAGACCTCGGCGGGGCGGTGGATCGTGCCCGGCGCGAGGTGCGGGACGACGTAGGTGACGTCGATGCTGGGGCTCAGCGCGACGCAGACGATCCGCGCGGGGCGTCGTCCGCCCGCGCCGCCCGATGCCGTCGCACTCGTCATGGGACCGTCATACCAGCCCTTCGACCTCTGCGCGGGTCGCTTGTGCGCTCGTGCCGCCGGCCGCGCGGGTCGAGAGCGACCCCGCGACGGCGGCCCAGCGCAGGCACTCGGCGAACGGACGTCCGTCGAGCCATGCCGCGAGGAACCCCGCGTCGAACGAGTCTCCCGCACCGGTGGTGTCGACGACGTCCAGGGTCAGCCCCGGCGCCGCGTGCCGGCCCGCGGCGTCCCACCCGAGCGCACCGGCCGCACCGGCCTTGACCGCGACGAGCGGACCCGCGGCACGCAGGACGGCGGCCGCGGCCCCGAGCCCGTCCGTGCCGTCGTCCGTGCCGCCCTTTGAGGCCCCCGCCAGCGCCGCGGCGAGCGCGACGAGCTCGGTGCCGTTCGGCAGCAGGACGTCGACGTGCGGCAGCGCATCGGCGACCCCGCTCCACCGGCCCGCCGGGTCCCAGTTCGTGTCGAGGGACGTCGTGCAGCCCGCGGCCCGCGCCCGTGCGAGCAGCCCGGCCCCGCGGTCCGCGAGCCCGGGCAGCAGGAACCACGAGGCGACGTGCACGTGCCGGGCCCGGGCGAGCAGGTCGTCGCCGACCGCGTCCGGGTCGAGCAGCGGCAGCGCGCCGAGCCGGGTGAGGATCGCCCGGTCGTCGGGCGCGGAGAGGATGACCGACAGCCCGGTCGGGACGTCGTCCTCGACCCGCACCGTCGAGGTGTCGACCCCGCGCGCGGCGAGGGCGGTGACGACCTGGTCGCCGAAGAGGTCGCGGCCCACGTGCGCGACGAGCGCGGTCCGCAGCCCGAGCCGGGCCGTGCCGGCCGCGACGATCCCGGCGGAGCCGGCGGGCACGAGGTCGGCGGCGTCGAGGAGCTGCTCGGCCTGCCCGAACCGCGGGACGACGTCGCCGCGCAGCACGAGGTCGGGGTTGAGGTCGCCGACGACGAGGACGTCGAGGTCGCGCTGCTGCGTCACATGCCGAACGCTACCGAGCGCACCCGCGCGCCGAGGGGCCCGACCGGCCGCGGGCGCGCCCTACGCTGGCGACGTGGACGACACGCAGCAGCCCGGTGCGCGCCGGGTCCCGCTGCTCAGCACGATCCTGCAGCGGTCGATCCTCCTCGGCGCCGCGTTGGCGATGCTCCTGTTCGCGCTGCCGCTCGGCGTCGCCGTCGAGGGCCTGTACCGCAACCAGACCGCCGGTGACGTCGCCCGGGACGCCGAACGCGCCCGGGCCGAGCTGAACGACCGGGTGCTCGAGGCGCTCCGGGGGGGCACGGCGTCCGGCATGGCGGATGTGCTGCCGGAGCCGCACTCGTCCCGTGTCGTCCTCGGCGTGTACAGCTCCTCGGGCGACCTCCTGCTCGGCGAGGGCCCCCAGCGTGCCGAGACCGTCGTCCGGGAGGCGGCCGACACCCTCGTCGAGACCGAGACCGTCGGCCGCTCCGGCATCGTCGTGGCCGTCCCGGTGCCGGACGACGACGGCCGGCAGGCGTTCGTCGTGCGGGCCGCGGAGAACTCCCACGAGTACCTCGAGCGCACCTACGCGGCGTGGGCGGCGATGGCCGGCATCGGCCTGCTCGTGCTGCTCGTCGTCGCGGCGGTCGCGCGGTCCCGGGCACGGCGGATCGCCCGGCCGCTGGAGTCGCTGGCCCGGGCCGCCGAGGCGCTCGGCCGGGGCGACTTCACCGTGCGCGCCGTCCGGGCCGGCGTCGCCGAGGTCGACGCCGCGAGCCAGAACCTCGAGCGGACGGCGCGCCGCCTCGGCGGGATGCTCGAGCGCGAGCGGGCGTTCTCGAGCGACGCGAGCCATCAGATGCGGACCCCGCTGACCGCCGTCCGGATCGGGCTGGAGTCGGCGCTCATCACCCCGGGGGCGGACCTGCGCCAGGCCGCCTCGGACGCGCTCGTCGGCCTGGACCGCCTCGAGCAGACCGTCCTGGACCTGCTCGCGCTGGCCCGCGACACGGGCGGCACCCGGACCCGGGCCGACGTCGCCGCCGTCGTCGCCGACGTCGCGTCCTCCTGGCGGCCGCGGCTGCAGGCCCTCGGCCGCGACGTCCTGGTCCGGTTCGAGCAGCGGCCGGCGTTCGCCGCGGTCTCGGAGCCGGCGATGCGCACCGTCCTCGACGTCCTGCTCGACAACGCGCTCGTGCACGGCGCCGGTGCGGTGCGGGTCACCGTGCGGGGGCTCGAGGGCGCCGTGCTCGTCGACGTGTCGGACGAGGGCGACGGCGTCGGCGGCGACCCGCGGCGGATCTGGGTGCGGCGGTCCGCGGACGCGAAGGGCACCGGCATCGGGCTGTCGCTGGCCCGCTCGCTCGTCGAGGCGGACGGCGGCCGGCTCGAGCTCGTGCGGGCGGTGCCGGCGACGTTCGCGGTGCTGCTGCCGCTCGGGGCGCCGGACGAGCCCGACGGTCCGGACGCGCCGTCCGCCGCCCGGGCGGCTGCCCCGTCGGTCTCCGGGCCGGTGCGCCGCAGGGCCTGACCGGGGCTACGCGGGCGGGTCGTAGCGGTAGCCGTACCCGCGGAGCGTGACGATCCGCTCCGGGTCCTCGCCGTGCTCGGCGAGCTTCTTGCGCAGCGACGAGATGTGCATGTCGAGGGTCTTCGTCGGGCCCGACCAGTTGGCGTCCCAGACGTCGCTCATGAGCTGCTCCCGGGTCACCGCCTGACCCGCCTCGGCGACGAGCGCCGCGAGCAGCTCGAACTCCTTCGGCCGCAGCGCGACCTCGGTGCCGTGCACCTCGCAGCGCCGGGCGCCGAGGTCGAGCCGGAGCGCCCCGAGGACGACGACCTCCTCGCCGCGGTGGTCGGCCGGGCCCTGCCTGCGCAGGTGGGCGCGGATGCGCGCGAGCAGGACCGGCAGCCGGAACGGCTTGGTGAGGTAGTCGTCGGCACCGGCCTCGAGGCCGAGGACGACGTCGAGGTCGTCCGCCCGCGCCGAGAGGACGACGACGACCGTCGAGGGCAGCTTGGCCCGCAGCAGCCGGCACAGCTCGACGCCGTCGAGGTCGGGCAGCCCGAGGTCGAGCAGCACGAGCACGGGCGGCTCGTCCGCGGCGAGCTCGAGGGCCTCCGCCGCCGTGAGCGCCCACAGCACTTCGTAGCCCTGCCCGCGCAGGGCCGCGGTCAGCGGAGTGCCGATCGTCGGGTCGTCCTCGACGACGAGCAGGGTCGGAGCGCTCTCGGGTACCACCACCACGGCCCCCACCGTAGGACCACGGCCCCCCCTGCGGGGGCGACCGGCCTCCGCGCGCGGCACGTGTCCCGGGACACACCCGTCCGGGTGACCGCCTTACCGTGCGTTGACCGCACGCACCGTGGGTGCTGACCGGCCGGTCCCTAGCGTCGTTCCCGAGCCCGGACGACGGACCTGACGCAGGCCCCGCCGTCCGGACCCGGACCCGCCGGACCCACCGGCGGACGCTACGGAGGGAACCACCCGCGATGACCAGCCTCGACTCCCGCACCAGCCACGCCGCCCCCGTGCCCGCGGTCTCGGCGAACGCCGTGCCCGTCGCCGGCGCCGTCCCCGCCGCCGTCTCCGCCGGGCACGGCGAGCACGTCCTGCGCCGCGGCGTCGCCGCCGTCGGCCTGCTCGGCATCGCCCTCATCCACGTCGTCGACGTGCCCGACAAGCTCGAGGAGGTCCCCTACCTCGGGGTCGCCTACCTCGGTCTCATCGCCGTGTCGCTCGTCGTCGCCGAGATGCTCGTGCGCCGCGACGACCGCCGCGCCTGGGCGGTCTCCGCGCTGCTGTCGGCCGCGGTGATCCTCGGCTACGTGGTCAACCGGACGACCGGCATGCCCGGCGCCATGGACGACATCGGCAACTGGCTCGAGCCGCTCGGCGTCGCCTCGCTCTTCGTCGAGGGCGTCGTCCTCGCCGTCTCCTGCATCGCCCTCGTCCGGCGTCCGGGCCGGCGCTGAGCACCGCACGGGCACCGCAGGCATGAACCACCGCGCCGGCCCGGGACCGCACTCCCGGGCCGGCGCGGTCGTGCGTCCCGCCCCCGGGCACGCCCGGGTAGCCCCGGGGGCGGACGGGTGCTCCGACCGTCGGCGGACGCCGGACCGCCGTCCGGGTGGCAGGCTTGAGCCGTGAGTCACCTGCTCGAGCCGATCCTGAACCTGCCGCCGGCCGTCGCCTACACGGTCATCGCCCTGCTCGTCTTCGGCGAGGCGGCGGTCTTCCTCGGCTTCGTCCTGCCCGGTGAGACGGCCGTCGTCCTCGGCGGCGTGCTCGCCTCCCGGCACGACCTCAGCCTGCCGTGGCTGCTGCTCCTCGTCGTCGTCGCGGCCGTCCTCGGCGACAGCGTCGGGTACGAGGTCGGCAAGCACTACGGCGAGCGGGTGCTGCAGTGGCGCCTGCTGCACCGGCACAGCGGCAAGCTCGACGGGGCCCGCGGCTACCTGCGCGAGCGCGGCGGCTCGGCGGTCTTCCTCGGCCGCTGGACGGCGTTCTTCCGGGCCGTCATGCCGGGGCTGGCCGGCATGAGCCGGATGCCGTATCGCCGCTTCCTCGTCTTCAACGCCGTCGGCGGGATCGTCTGGGGCGTCACGTTCACCCTCGTCGGCTACCTCGCGGGCAACTCCTACGCCGTCGTCGAGAAGACGGTCGGCCGCGCCGGTGCGCTCGTCACGCTGACCGTCGTCCTCGTCGGGCTCGTCGTGTGGCACCGTCGGCGAGGGCACCGGGACACCGTCGCGACCGCCGGCACCGGCCTCGGCGGTCCCGCCCTCCAGGCGGCGACGAGCGCCGACACCGACGGCGCGGCCCAGGCACCGCGCGACTGAGCCGTTCGCCGGGGCCGGGAGCCGCCGGGCGGGTCAGCCGCGTCGCGGCGGTGCCGTCGAGCCGCCCTCGAGCAGGCTCGGCCGCCGGACGACGCGCCGCCGCCGAGGGGCGCCCTCGGCCGCCGCGGTGACGAGCCGGGCCGTCGCCGCCACGATCGCGGTGGTGTCCCAGTCGACCGTCGTCAGCGGCGGGGACAGCAGCCGGGAGACCGGCCGGGCGTCGTAGCCGAGCACCGACAGGTCGCGCGGGACGTCGAGGCCGAGGTCGCGTGCGGCCGCGTAGGCGCCGTGGGCGATCGAGTCCGAGAAGCAGAAGACGGCCGTCGGCCGGCGCGGTGACGCGAGCACGTCGTGCGCGGCGGCGGTCGCGTCGTCGAGGCCGTGCCGGGCCGTCGTGATCGTCACCCGGACGCCGAGCCGCTCCGCCTCCGCCCGGACGTGGACGTCGCCCGGCCGGTCCGGGGTGCTCGGCCGGGTCGGCGTGAGCACGCCGATGTGCCGGTGCCCGAGGGCCACGAGGTGCTCCAGGGCCAGCGTCACCCCGCTGCGGTTGTCGAAGACGACCTCGCCGGCCGTCCGGGCGCCGGCGAGCGCGTCGCCGACGACGACGAGGGGGACCTGCTCGGCGACCTCCGCCCAGAACGGCGCGGCGGGGTCGACCGGCGCCAGGACCATCGCGTCGACGCGCTGGTCGACGAGCCGCCGGGCCAGCCGTTCCTCGTGGCCCGGGTCGCCGCCGGAGTCGAGGACGATCGCGAACCGGTCGTCACCGAGCAGCGCGGCGCCGAGGGCGACGACCGTCTCCTGCTGCCAGAGGTCCTCGAGGGAGGCCCACAGGACGCCGACCATCCCGGTCCGGCCGCTCGCGAGGGCGCGGGCCACCGGGTTCGCCTCGTAGCCGAGCTCGGCCGCGGCCCGGCGGACCCGCTCCTGGGTCTCCTCGGAGACCTGGAGCCCGCGCATCGCGTAGGAGACCGCGGCCTGGGACAGGCCCGTGGCCTCCGCGACGTCGCGGATCGTGACGCGCCTGGCAGGTCGGGGCACCGGGTCAGCGTACAAGCGCCGTCCGACGGTCCCGGCCGGGCGAGGTCGTCCCGACAGGCGGTCGGTCCCTTGACGGCGCAGCATCCGCGCGCTATCTCTGGTGAACGGGTTCAGTGAACCGCTTCACATCAGTGTTTCCAGAGAGTTTCGTGTCCAAGCCGCTGCCGTCCCGCAGCACTCCCGAAGCACTCCCGAAGCACCGTCGCGCCAGGCTCTGACCGTCCGTCGTCCGTCGAGGAGGTGACCCGTGCCGCCATCCGGCTCCGTCGACGTCCACCAGCACCTGTGGACGCCGGCCCTCGTCGAGGCGCTGCGGGCCCGGCGCCTGCCGCCGTACCTCGACGGCTGGACGCTCCACGTCGCGGGCGCCGCCCCGTTCGCCGCCGACCCGCTCGACCACGACGTCGACGCCCGGGCCCGCGCCGCCCGGGACGACGGGCTCGCGCTCGCCGTCGTCGCGCTCTCCGCCGGGCTCGGCGTCGAGCACCTGCCGCCCGACGAGGCGGCCGCCGTGCTCGCCGGCTACCACGCGGGCGCCGCGGCGCTGCCCGCGCCGTTCGCCGCCTGGGCCGCCGCGGGCCTCGTCGAACCGGACCCGGCGGCCCTCGCGGCCCTGCTCGACGACGGCTTCGTCGGCCTCGAGCTGCCCGCCACGGCGCTCGCGGACGACGCGGGGTGGGAGCACTGCGCGCCGCTGCTCGCCGTCCTCGAACGCCGGGGCGCGCCGCTGCTCGTGCACCCCGGGCCGGCCGCCCCCGCGCCGTCGGCGGCACCCGCCTGGTGGTCGCCCGTCGTGGACTACGTGCCCCAGATGCACGCGGGGTGGTTCGCGTTCCGGGCCTTCGGCCGCCCGGCGTTCCCGCGGCTGCGGGTCTGCTTCACGCTCCTCGCCGGCCTCGCGCCGCTGCACGGCGAACGGCTGCGGGCACGCTCGGGCGGCGACCCGGCCGCCACCGAACGTGGCCGGGTCGACCCGGACGCGTTCCTCGACACGTCGTCGTACGGGCCGCGCGCCCTGGACGCCGTCGTCCGGGTGCTCGGGGTGGACGTCCTCGTGCACGGCTCCGACCGCCCGTGGGCGGTCCCGCAGGGCACCGGCCTCGGCGACGCCGCGGACGCCGTCGTCCACCGGGACAACCCGCTCCGGCTCCTGCACGGGGTCCGGCCGGCCGCGCACGGCGGGCCCGTCGGCCGGCCGCCGGACGGCGGCCCGGCGCAGGCCGTCCCGGTCGGCGCCCCCGCCGCGTCAGCAGCCCCGGTACCGCTCCAGGAAGGACGACGATGAGCACCTCCGACGTCGCGCAGTCTCCCCAGGCCTGCGCACCGACCGCCGGCCCGCTCCCGGGCGGTGACGTCGACGTCTGGGCGGCGCTGCCGGCCCGCAGCCTGGGCACCGACGAGCTCAAGGGCCTCGTCGACACCCTCGCGGCCCGCCCCGAGCTGTGGCGCGACCACGTCGCCTACGACGACGACCGCCGGCACTTCGTCTCGCTGCACCGCGACGAGCACGTCGACGTCTGGCTGCTGTGCTGGACGAACGTCAACGACACCGGCTGGCACGACCACGACATCTCCTCGGTCGCCTACCACGTCGTCGAGGGCGCGGTCTGCGAGCAGAACCCGCGGATCAACGGCACCCCGCGCCAGACGCTGCTCGGCCCGGGGTCGTCGCTGGCATTCGGCCCCGAGCACATCCACCGGGTGAGCGGGGTCGCCGACCGCAGCGTGACGATCCACGCGTACTCGCCGCCGCTGTGGCGTCTGGGCCAGTACGCGATCAGCGACGACGGCGTCATGACCCGGGTCTCGGTGAGCTACGCCGACGAGCTGCGGCCGATGGACGCTGCACCCCCGACCGCCGGCTCGGTGGGGAGCCGCCCCGCCGGGGGGTGAGCCGCGCGCCCGGCCTGCCGGCTCACGCGTACTCGCGCAGCCGGGCCCGCAGCGCGAGGGGGCCGAGAACGGCCACGAGGACGGCGACGGCCCACGCGGCCAGGGCGCCGGCGCGCAGGCCGGTGGTCGCCCGCGCCCAGCCGTCGTCGGCGGCCTGCACCTGGCGCGCGAGGAGCGCCCCGCTCGCGGCGTCGAAGCCCTCGAACGCGCCCACCGGGCCCAGGGTGCTCGCGTCGAGGGCGACGGCGACCTCGGCCTCCCGGTCGCCCGAGGCGGCCGCCGCGCCGAGCCGCCCGTGCGCCGTCCGGTAGCCGTCGAGCTGCTGCCGGGCAGCGACGACGGCCGCCGCCTCGGTGGCGTCGCCCCGGGTCGAGAGCGACCGGCGCGCCGCCCCGAGCGCGTCCTGCGCCTCGCGCATCGAGCGCTGCCACGCCGGCTCGGCGGCCGGGGTGCGGCCGGCGACGACGGCCAGGGCCTCCGCGGACCGGGCGGCGAAGGCCGCGGAACGGGCGGCGACGAGGTGCTGCGCGACGGCCGAGGGGCCGAGCGTCACCCGGTCCACCTCCGCACGGCTGCTGCGCACGACACCGCCGACGAGCAGCGCCGCCCCGGCGAGCAGGACGAGCGCGAGGGCGAGCGGCGGTGCGAGCAGCCGGCGGAAGCGGCGCGCGAGCCACACCTGCACGCCGAGGAGGACGGCGCACGCGACGACCGCGACCGCGAGCGCCACCAGCTCGCTGCCGGACGACGCGGTCGCGTCGTGGCGCAGCCGCGAGGCGGCCTCGTCACGGGCCGTGCCGACGACGGGAAGGACCCTGGTGCGCACGGTCGTCGAGGCCGCCGCCACGGCGGGGACCGCGCCGGGGCGGCCCTCCCGGGCGAGCGCCCGCGCGACCTCGACCTGGCCGCTGTACCGGGCCAGCCACAGGTTCGCGACGGCGAGGGTCCGCGGGTCCGTCGCGTCGGCCGCGAGCATCGGCATCCCGGTCGCGGCAGGCTGGAGGGCGTAGCCGAAGCGCCGGTCGCGGCTCCCGCCGTCCCGGGTGCCGCGGAGCACGTCGTCCCCGGCCGCGGCGTCCGCGACGACGAGGCGGGTCGCGACGTCCTGGAGCCGGACGACGTCCCGGGTGTCCGCGCGGGCCCGCTCCAGGCCGGTGGCGCGGCGGTGCGCGGCGAGGCCCCCGAGGCCGCCGGCGGCCAGGCCCGCCACCACGACGGCGGCGACGGCGAGCCGGAGGAGGGCCGGGGTGCTGGTCCGCAGGCGGCCGGTCGGCGGGCTGCTGGTCGGCGGGGTGCTGGTCATGGTCGGCACGTCGCGATGATGTCCCGGTGCCGGGCGCGGTTCCGTTGCGTGACAGATGTTCTCCGGGCGTTCACCGGGTGGTCCGCCGGGCGGCTGCCGGTGAGGTCTTGACCAGGTGTCCGCCCGGTACCCAGCATGGTTCCCCGCAGTGATCGTCCCGCCGGAGGAGCAGCGTGGCGCCGGAGGGCAGCCCGGGGGCGGACCGCCCCGCGGCCGACGTCATGGTCGTCGTCCGCGACTCCGTCGCGGCGCTCGACGGGTCGGCGCCTGGGTTCCGGCCGCGCTGCTACGCCGAGCTCATCGCCCTCGTCCCCGGCATCCTCGCGTCGACGGCGGACCACGGGCACGCGGTGGCCGACGAGCTCACGACCCAGGTCTTCGCGGCGGCCCTGAGCGAGGACGCCGACGGCGTCGTCACGGACCGGCTGGGCCGGGTCGGGGCGCAGCTGTACGCCGCGGGCTTCCCGGTCGAGGGGTACCAGGGTGCCGCCCACGCCGTCCTGCGGGCCGCCCGCGACGTGTACCCGGACGACTGGGACAGCAGCCTCAGCTCGGCCTGGGTCGCCTACCTCGGCTGGGCCGGCGACCGGCTCTCCCGCGGTGCCGCGGCCGAGCGCGCCCGCGGCCCGGCGACCGGGCCGGGCGGCCCGCGGGGTGGGGTCGCCGCGATGCCGGCCGCCGTCCCCACGTCGCTGACCGGCGTCTACGAGGCGCTCGCGGGCGGCCCCTTCGCCGGCAACGCCGCCGCGCTGGACAGCGTCGCGACCCGGATCGCGCTGCGCACCGGCGCCGACATCCGGTACCCGCGGATGGACCAGCAGGCCGACCCCGCGCTCGTCGCCGCGGTGCTCACGGCCCTGGGGCGGATGGGGTACGCACCCGGTGGCACCGCCCCGGAGGCCGGGACCGCGGTCCCGGCCGCCGGGG